>JAQCLE010000103.1 GCA_027592755.1 Bacteroidota bacterium
TCAATATAAGCAATTTATGCCTGTTTTTATGCCTTCTCCCTAACTGTTTAGTGAATTTTTCGGGTTAAACTCAAGTCCATATCCGTACATACTCATTATACTGAAAATCTACCCCAAAATTCATTGTTTACAACAGATCGGTTCATTCGGAATATGGTCTTCTATTGACAAATTCAGGATCAACTGGAAACAAACTTGCCGTTTATAAGAATGTCTCTTTGAGAAACTGGCTATACATGGCTATCAATCACCAAATCCCTTGGTTTCTATTACAACAACCCCATTCCCGGATCCAAAACCGTACATTAAGGCAGAACCACCTGTTACGATCTTAACACTTTTTATGTTTGCCGGAGCCAAACTTGAAAGGACATTGAAATTAGATGGTGCTCCATTAAGTACAATTAGCGCAGAGCTACCGGGGCCGTCTACTTCATGATTACTCAGTGATTTTACGCCCCTAATTAATATCTGATCAGAACGGATCTCAACATTGGGAAACCTTCCCTTTATTAATTCTAAAAAAGTGGTGTATTGGCTAAAGTCCAAATCTTTATCATTATTTAATTGCCTTACGGTCCTAAACTTTTCCGCATCGGTTACATGACCACTCTGAATTACAAGCTCTAAGTTTTTGTCGCCCGATCTAAGTTTCAAACTTACTATGACCAAATTTCTACCCTTTTCAATTGCTAACTTTTGGCTATAAAACCCTTTTGCCGAAACCATTAATTTATCGTTTGGGCGAACATTAGCTTCGAATTTTCCTGAGGAATCAGTTAAAATTATTTGCTTTGAACTCTTTATTTGAACTACAGCTGCAACAATTGCAATACTATCAAATGTGACAACCCTACCCGAAATATTTATGTTTTGGAAATGACTCTCTGGTTAGCGAAAAAAAATGAGGTCGTAACAGTTTTATTAGCTACAGCATCCTGTGGAAGAAGTGACGATCCTTCTGATCCAGACGATGATCCAGACGATGATCCGACAGTCCAAAATAGAATCCCACAGGAAGTTTATGATCAGGAATCTTACACAGCATCTTATATGTTAGATACTGACCAGGATGGTGATGACGACATCATATTGGGTCCCGCTCAAGGTCCCGCTTCAGATATGTTATTGCTCAACGATGGTAATGGTTTCTTCGAATTAAAACTTAACGCCTTTCCTGCACGCTATCAGGGCAGCAATGGTCAAACAGTAAACATTACTTCGGGTGATTTTAATAATGATGGACGTACAGATATCATTGCAAGTACAATCGATGGTAGGGATGCTACTTTTTCTCGATCTGCACAAATCCATTTATAACTTAACAACGGAGACAACACCTTTAGCGATGGAACAAACCAAATAACTGATAATTTAATGGCTATTGGGTGGATTGAATGGATAAGGGTCGGTGATTTTAATAACGATGGAAATCTTGATTTTGTGACTACGTCGGCGGGTGGAAACATGGACATCACTAATGGCATATTTCAGGGGGGGTATATCTATTTAAATGATGGCAATGCGAATTTCAGCAGAACCATTATTAGAATGAATGGCAATGAAGCGATTGGAGAATATACCTATCAAATTTTAGCCTGGGACGCTGGTAGTCGTGGTGACATAGACAGGTACCATTTAGACATCTTTGTTGGAGATGTTGATAATGATGGGGATACTGATCTTGTTGCTCCAAATGGTTATGCCGGAGGCCAATGGGTTACATTTCTAAATATCAGTACGGGAACTGAGGCATCATTTGAAGTAATCTTGAATGGCAACGGGAATGAGGATCCATGGGACGAAATTTTGTTTAAAAATGGAGCCTTAATGGATATCAATGGTGATGGTTTTCTAGATGTTATTGGCTCTTCATCAATCGGAGACACTAGTTTTCCTGCTCTGGTTGAGACATTCCTCAATGAGAAACCTCAGGTCTGATTAGTGGAGCAACTCCAAATATTATCCACGCAAGGCAGTGGCTTGTAGGCGATTTTAACAATGATGGAGGTGATGATCTTTTTATCGCAGATCATGGATCAGATTTTTTCCCATTCCCTGGTTATCCAAATATTTTACTGCTGAATTCAGGAGGCTCTCTCTCCAACAATTCTTCTAATGTGGGATCGATAAGTGTATTTACTCATGGAGCAGCCATAGGTGATATTGATAATAATGGCAGTCTGGATATTTTCATGAACAACCATCAAGGGTTGGAAGACATTGGCGGCGCTACAGCAGATAATTTTATTTTCCTGAATAACGGGAGCGGAGTCTTCACCAAATCAAAATAAGAACCCAATTGCCTTCCATTGAAGCAAACACCTCAGAGAATATTAAATTCGAGATAATGAACCGGTAAGACCTTACCTTTATTTGTATTTTAGAGCTTGTTCATCCTATGAATGAAGGAAATCTCATCGAAATATGACTGATAAACACCCTTTTGAATTATCATCTGATCCATCTCGCAGGGATGCCCTTAAAGCCATTGGCTTTGGAATTGGAGCTGGTGCATTTTTAACCTCGTTAAGTTCCTGTGATAAACCTGAAAAAATGAATGTCCCAATAAGCGAATTGAAAGATCCGATTTATTATTCTTCGGCAACCGCAATAGCAAAGGCTATCAAAAGCAAAAAGATATCTTCTGAAGAGATCACAAAGATTTACCTCGACCGCATAAGTTCCGTTAACCCCAAGATCAATGCAGTAGTTCAATTAGTTGCAGATCAAGCTTTGACATCAGCAAGAAATGCAGATAATGCCCTGGCCAATGGAGAAGATTTTGGGCCGCTTCATGGGGTACCAATGACGATAAAGGACTCCTTCGATACGGCCGGTATCATTAGCACCGCCGGGACACTTGGCAGGTCCAATTACATCCCTGAAGAAGATGCTACTGTCGTCAGCCGACTTAAAAACGCCGGAGCCATTCTGATGGGAAAAACGAACACTCCTGAATTGACAATGGCAGGTTCTACTGATAACCTGGTTTATGGCCAGACTAATAATCCGTATAATCTCAATCACAGCCCAGGAGGAAGCAGCGGCGGAGCAGCAGCAATCGTGAGCGCAGGAGGCTCTTCTTTCGATATTGGCACAGACACAGGGGGTAGCATTCGAAACCCAGCACATTCATGTGGTATTTGTGGATTAAAACCTACTTCGGGAAGAGTGCCCCGGACAGGTCATATTATCTCATTCGAGGGGTATGATCAATCGCTGACAACAGTCGGACCTATTACACGATATGTGGAAGATTTGATTACAATTTTACCCATTATCTCAGGAAGCGATGGTATAGATCCATATATCTATGACATAGCCGTTGGGGATCCTGACAAAATTGAGGTTTCACAGCTAAAGTTTGCCTTCTACAGTGATAATGGCATAGCATCTCCAATTCCAGAGGTTGTTCAGGTCATTAGAAAGGTGGCGGATGAAATGGCCAATAATGCTGCGTCAATCGTTGAAACACGCCCTGAAGGCATTGAGCAAACGCTGGATCTATGGCTTGAAGTACTTGAGACTGATAAGAACTATGGTTTAAATAAAGTATTGACCAAGGCTGGTACTAAAACGCTCTCCCCTTTCTTAACTTATCTCGATGATTTTAAAGACTTTGAAAGTCCCATTATTTCACCCAGGCAGTTTCATGAAATCTTTGAGAATTGGTCATTGTGCAGGAGTAGAATGGCTGAATTTTTTACCGATTATGATATTATACTTTGTCCAGTCTCGAATATACCTGCACATCCTCATGGATTTGAAGAAATGTTCGATCTCATTTCATATACCACTACCTATAACTTGACAGGTTGGCCCATTGCGGTAGTGCGTGTGGGTGTTTCATCAGATGGCTTGCCCATTGGGATTCAAATTGTGGGCAAGCCCTGGCAAGAGGATAAGGTTCTGGCAGTTGCTAAATTTCTGGAAACTAAATTCGGAGGATTTCAACCACCGGTTATCTAATACTGATGGCATTATCCAAAACCACATCCAGAATGAAATTACCAATTGTAGCATTAGGAGTATTGATGGTAATTGGCTGTACCTCAAAAAATGAATTTAACATACTCATTGTCAATGGTACGATCATCGATGGAACAGGAAACCCTGGATACATCGGAAGTTTAGCCATTAATGATGACAGAATTGTCGCCATTGGTGAGGTGGATGGAATTGCTGAAACTGAGATTGATGCAAGTGGACTGGTATTATCACCGGGCTTCATCGACATTCATTCACATTCAGAATATACCATCCTTAAAGGTGGAAATGCTGAAAGTAAAATCCGTCAGGGCGTGACTACTGAGGTATTGGGTGAGACTGAATCTCCTGGTCCATACACGGGTCAAATTGATCCTAAAATTGTCGAAACGGAATATGGTGAAGATACAATCGTTTCACTGAGTGATTATTTCAGAATTGTTGAAAAGAATGGTTCATCTGTAAATGTGGTTTCCTATGTTGGGATTGGCAATGTGTGGCGCAGTGTAATGGGTTACAATTTTGACCCTCCCTCAAATGATCAGTTGGAGGAAATGAAGAAAATCGTAAAACAGGCAATGGAAAAGGGAGCGTTTGGATTGTCCAGCCAGCTTGCACAACCTCCCGGTTCACTGGTCCCAACTAACACTATGGTGGAACTATGTAAAGTAGTGAGTGAATACGGCGGTGTATATGCCACTCATATGCGGAATGAGGGTGTTCAGGTTTTTGATGCGGTTCGGGAAGCAATAGAAATCGGTGCAAAGGCTGATGTCCCCGTTGACATCCTTCATCTGAAAATTGCCAACGAAAAGACATGGGGAAGAATGAATGAGATTATCACAATTATCGACTCTGCCCGGAAGTCAGGGGTCAATGTTCGGGCCAACGTTTATCCCTATACAAGAGGCAACAACAGCCTTTCGACAATCATTCCTGAATGGGCACATGAAGGTGGATTTGAAAAACTGCTCGAAAGACTTCGAAATGATGAAGATAGGGCAAGGATGAAACCTGAAATAGAAAGCGGGATTGAAGGATGGTATAACCACTATACAGCAATCGGAAAAGACTGGAGTAGGATGCTGATTTGTGAAGGCCAATATGCCGGAATGACAATGGATTCCGTTATCACCATCCGGTCAGAAAACGGCCAAACGTATCCTTTGGATATTCTGTTTGACTTAATAATTGAGGAAAATAGTGCGATCTCCACAGTTTACGCCCACCACACAGAAGAGGACATGAACCTCGCCATGAAGCAATCCTGGTGCTCTATTGGTTCGGATGGATCAGCACTTGCAACAGAAGGTCCATTAAGGGTCGGCAACCCCCATCCCCGAAACTTTGGGACATTCCCACGTGTTTTGGGATATTATTCAAGAATACGTCAATTGATTACTTTGGAAGATGCGATCTACAAAATGACGGGACTCAATGCTGAAAAACTGGGCTTGAAGGGCAGGGGAACTTTGGCAATTGGCAACTTTGCGGATATTACGGTGTTCGATCCCTCTACGGTCATTGACAAGGCACAATATGATGACCCATTTCAATACAATGAAGGGATAGAATATGTTCTTGTCAACGGGGATGTTGTATTAAAAGGGGAAACCCATACGGGAAAACGTCCCGGAAGGGCTCTGAAAAGGAATTTACAATAAGCCTATTAAGGGGAAAAAATGAAAAAACAATCTTATGTCCTATTGATCTGCTGCCTTTTCTTAACCGGCGAGGGCTTATATGCACAAACTAAACCTGCACCAAAACATGTAGACCTGAAACTTGGGTTGGACGAAGAAAATTTGAATGTGCTTGACGACTGGATCACATGGAATAATCCGGGCAGCCTGTTGATCAATCATCTCACCAAACAGGCTCACAACTTTTATTATATAAGAGACAAGGAAATTGCCCAGTTAACAGCCAGGGAGGACTGGATCAGGAGACAACAGGCTGTTAAGGCTAAATTAATTGAGTTGGTTGGACCTTTCCCTGAAAAAACTCCGCTTAACCCCATCATTACTGGTTTAATAAAAAAAGATGGGTACCGGATTGAAAAAATAATCTTTGAGTCCATGCCGGGATTCTATGTAACCGCCTGTCTTTTTATTCCCAACAAACTCAAAGGAAAAGCCCCGGCAGTTCTAAATGTGATTGGTCACGAACAGGAATCTTTCAGGGCAGAGTTAGATCAGGTGATTATTCTAAACCTGGTAATGAAGGGAATTGTCGTATTGGCGATTGATCCACTTGGCCAGGGTGAACATGTTCAATACTTTGATCCCAAAATCAATTTTTCATCCATTGGTTACAGTGTAATTGAGCATAGCTATTTCGGAAATCAGTGCTTCCTGTCGGGTTCTTCCGGTGCCCGGTATTTTACCTGGGATGGCATTCGGGCTATAGATTATCTGGTATCAAGAAAAGAGGTAGATCCTGAAAGAATCGGGGTGACGGGGTTTTCTGGAGGAGGTACGGTAACTTCCTATCTGGCCGCTTTTGATGACCGGGTAAAAGTGGCGGTGCCAAGTAGCTGGTCAACTGCATCCCGCAGGCAGCTGGAGACGAAAGGAGCACAGGATGCTGAGGCTGAGTTTCTGAGTGGCCTTGCCAGTGGGATAACATTTGAAGACCTGGTGGAAGTCAGGGCGCCAAAGCCTATGCTGATGACTTTTACGTCACGGGACGAATATCTCAGTTTGCAGGGAGCAAAAGAGGCTTATAACGAAGCCGGAAGGGCCTATGAAGCCTTTGACAAAAGCGAGAATCTGGTACTGGTTGAAGATGATTCGAAACATTGGCTGACACCCAAAATCAGGTTAGCCATCTATGCATTCTTTATGAAACATTTTAATGTTTCAGGTGACCCTTCCGAACAGGATTTTGAGCTATTGACTCCCGAAGAATTAAGGGTAACTTCAACAGGGCAGATCTCTACATCAGTTGGAGGTGACATGGTTTTTGATGCGAACAAAAGAGAAACCGAGAAATTGATTGAAAGGCTCAATACTTCTAGGAAAGATATAGAGAATCATTTGAAAACCGTCTCCCAAAAGGCAAAGGAGATTTCAGGGTACCTCTCTCCCATTGATGATGGGCAGGAACCTTTTATTAATGGGCGATACCAGCGGGATGGATATACTGTTACGAAATATGCCCTCGATGGAGAAGGTGATTATGTCGTTCCGATACTTCTATTTGTACCAAATGACAATTCAGTGAAACATCATGCGGTAGTTTATCTGCATCCTAAAGGAAAGATAGAAGGAGCCAATCCAGGAGGTGAGATTGAGCAACTTGTTAAAAACGGGTACATCGTTGCAGCTACGGATGTATTAGGTGCCGGCGAAACCAAGAATACTGCTGTAAGAGGTTTGGCCCCTGGGTATACAGGTGTCTTAATTGGCAGAAGCATAGTAGGAATACAGGCGGGTGATATAGTACGGGTGGTCAACTATTTAAAAAATCGCGATGATGTTGCCGCTGAGAAAGTTGGTGCAATAGCTTTTGATGAAATGTGCCTTCCCCTTATTCATGCTGCAGCTTTTGATTCTTCAATCAATAACATCACATTGATCCGTTCCCTTATCTCCTATCGCTCCGTTGCGATGAACAGGTTTTTTAAAATTGGACTTACAAAAAATGAAGGAGGCGGCACAGGTCATCCGTATGAAGTTGATTTTTCCTGGGGAATTGCCGGGGTTTTAGACGGATATGATTTACCTGATTTGATAGGATCTATTGCCCCAAGAAAAGTGAGAATGGTTGAACCACGTGATCAAATGCTTGATCATGCATCTAATGAATTGATCAGTGAAGAAATGAGATTCTCACGTGCAGCTTACGCTTTAAGAAATTCTTCAGCCAGTTTAAAAATTGTACCATCATACGAGAATCTCAATTCACTCCTGGAATGGAGTTTTGAATAATATTTCAAAAATAAATCTTGTTTTTCTTTCAAAAAAGTCTTCCTTTTTTGAAAGAAATGGGGTGCACTCTAATAACGTTCTGCTTCTTATCTCAAAGTTCCTATCGTAACGACCTTACCCTGCCTAACAATTGAATTTCAAGATTACTGTATAGACAAGAAAGCATAATGATTAATATAATTAGATATTAAGATCTGTTTATCTGTTTATTTTGTTTCTTTGCTTAAACAAAACCAAACAATTAAAACTATGGAATCAAAAGCTAACATAAAGGCTGTAATGATCTTATTGCTGGGTTTCTGCATCTTACCTGGATGTGGAGGAGATGATGATGGTGAAAGTGCCATTGTTAACAACTGGAACGGAACTGAATTTACAGTATCTGGATGTACATATCCTGATGATAATGGAACAGAAACCTGTGCTTCCGATTGCATCACTGCAAATTTTCGGAGTGACGGTACTTATACCATTACTAACACCGATGGCACTGGGTCATCAACGGAAACTGGAACATATACATTGTCAGGCAGCAATATTTCCATTTGCGAAAATGGAGTCTCTACATGTGATATTTTTCAGTGGAGTGTTTCCGGCAGCACTTTGACACTAAGTGGAAGTGATGACGACTGTAACGTAGTTGTTAAGTTCAATAAGGCTTAATTATTACTTATTAATTTTGATGTGATCCTCTGATCATGCATCAATAGTCGACCTTCAACTTTGGTTTAGATTTAATAAGCTTTGCCAGTGCGGCTTCTGTTGTATTTGTATTCCAAAGAAACACTTTCTTTAGATTAGGAATTGATTCGATGTTATTCAATGATTCATCGGAAATTTCAGTGCTGTGTAAGTTCAGGTATTGAAGGTTATCCCATCGTTTTAGATGGGAAATACCTTTATCGGAAATAGTTGTCCCTGCAAGGGATAAATAAACAAGGTTGGGGAACTGACCCAGTATTTCGAGCTGTTCATTATTAACTCCTGAATAACTGAAATCCATTCTGGTTATGTTGTTTTTCATTTTCTGCAATAGCTTAAGACGATCTGGATTTATCAAAGAATCTCTTGAGAAGTTTACTTCCAGAAATGAAGTGCCCTGGGCCGCTGATAAAATTCTTATTCCTGCTGATTGTAGACTGTTTAGTACATCACCATCAAAAGAAGGGACTTCCAATTCAGTATATATATCGCTATTGCCGAATTCCGGTTGGATAATCTGATCGATTCTCTGATTTCTTTTCAGGGACGATATTTTACTTTTAAAATCACCTCCTTGGGCTATCCACCATTCTAAAAGAGCCACTTCTGAAGCGATCAATTGTGGTTTTCCTGAAGGCGGCATATGCTTTTCTTCCGCAATCGGCAGATAAACTCGTTCAAGAATCAAGCTTGCCAATGGGTCACCTGCTTTAAGTAAATGACCATTTTTACCTCCCTTATCCCAACCCGTTACTGTTTGCAAATTCAACCTGCCCTGGTTTTTATCATTGCCATGACAACTCCAGCACTTACGTTTTATTATTGGCTGGATAATATCTTCAAACACTATAGCGCTGTCTAAAGGCTTATCAATTAATTTGTTCTGATCACTGATAAAAATATTTCTGATCATATCGGGAGCTGATTCGATCAGGTATTCGCTTCCATGAGTTAAACTCCCTCCAAAATGGCCGGCGATGGTAAGTACAAATAGAATGACGCCCCATCCCGCTCTTAAAACAGTCCCATTTTTATTGGTTTTCCTGATCAAATAAAAAATGGATATCAAAAAAGCAAGTGCAATGCCAGACCATTGATGAATAAAAAGAACCTCGCTATCATACCCGCCAGTTTGAGAAAGAAAATAGCCCAATGAAGCTGAAATGATAGCCGTCATTGCGGCTAATCCGAGTAAAAACCGAATGGATTTCAAAGAGATTGGATTACTGCTCTTTCGAAATAATAATTCCAATCCAAATGCAGCAATTATCAGGCCTATGGGCAAGTGAATCAATAATGGGTGAAATTTTCCTATAAATTCCATTCAAAAAATTTCAGGCTCGTCAAGACTTTGATTTAAGTAAAATGGGCTTAGGGAGAATTGAAAATATCAAAAGCTTATGCAATAACTTCCTTGATAACTTCACCACCAAACTGTGATAATTGTTTGTGCCTGCCCCCATGAAAAAATGTCAGCTTATTGTCATCCAATCCGAATAGATGTAGCAGTGTGGAATGTAAATCACGGATGGGGTGCACAACGTCAATGGCTGTTTGTCCCAATTCGTCAGTAGCACCGATTGTTGAGCCTGCCTTTACTCCACCACCGGCAAACCACATGGCCATGGCATCCGGATTGTGATCTCTTCCATACGCAATACCACCTTCTCTTATCCCATTATCTGCCGTTCTTCCAAATTCTCCACACCAAACGATCAGCGTTTCATCCAACATTCCTCTTCTTTTCAGGTCCTTTATTAAACCGGCTATGGGTTTATCTATGCTCTTTATTAGGTTGCCATGCGCCCGGGCCAGAAAATCATGAGAATCCCACCCTGAAGAATAGATCTGCACGAAACGGACTCCCTGTTCTACCATTTTTCGTGCAAGCAAACATTTGCGGCCAAAACTCGCCGTCTCTTTCTCATCCAGTCCATACAGTGCTTTGGTCTTTTCATCTTCACTCTTAATGTCGATGATATCAGGTACTTCCATTTGCATTCGAAATGCTAATTCATAGTTCTCGATGCGGGCTTTGAGCTCATCGTGATTTGGATGGTCTTTGGAGTGGGCTTCATTAAATGATTTCAACAGGTCGAGACTTTCGCGTTGATGGTATCTGCTTATTCCCGGAGGAGGATTAATATTTAGTATTGGAGAACCTTTTGGCCGTAACGGGGTGCCCTGATAATGTGCAGGCAGAAAGCCATTACTCCAATTTACTGGTCCACCCTGAGGATAAGCCAATTCCGGTAATACAACGAATGCAGGTAAGTTTTCATTAATAGATCCCAGCCCGTATGAGATCCATGAGCCTAAAGCCGGTTCACCTCCGAATCGGTTACCTGTATTGATGTGATACATTGCGGTGGGATGGTTCACAGATTCCGCCTGACATCCCCTATAAAAGCATATGTCATCTGCTACATCAGCCAAATGAACAAACGGCTCACTCATGTCTGCACCCGACTGACCGGTTTTACGACTTTTAAAAGGGCTTTGAACAATGTATCTGTTTCCTGATGACATGGCTGAGAATTTTTCACCCTCCCGTACAAATTTGCTTAAATGATATTTTTCCAGTTCTGATTTTGGATCAAACGTATCAATATGACTTGGTCCACCTTCCATTGTGAGGAAGATACACCGCTTCGCCTTGGCCATAAACATTGGCGCCGATGGGCTAAGAGGACCTTTTATGAGTTGTGTCCCACTTTTGGAATCACAACCCAACAAGCTACTCAATGCTACAGCCCCAACACTTGATCCAAGACCATACAAAAACTCTCGTCGATTCCAGGTCGAATGCTGGTTAGTAGACATAGACAAATTCATTTGAGTTAAACAAAACCGCAATTAAATCAGCAAAGGCCCTCGTCTGTTCATCAACTTCTGAGGGTTGCATGTCTGGGACATAGTCTTTATAAATATCCAGTTCTTCCACATATTCAAAAGACTCACCGGTCATTTCCTCAAACATTTCACGCTTCACAGAAGTGGGATAGGCAATAATTGGAGGTTGATTCTCAGTATGATACCGGGTCATTTCATCAAGATATTCAATCGATTTATTAACTTCTTCCTCTGACGGTTCGCGAAACCAAATCCGTTTTGTCGCCAGGTTTATCCTCTTTTCGGCAGAATCTTCCTCGCCTATGATATCCTGAGCCATTGCTAATGATCGAGCTCGGGTATTATTCCCGTTAAAAAGTGTGAAAGCTTGTGGAGTAACGGTCGATTCATTTCTTCTTTCACAGGAAAAATCAGCACCCGGCTGGTTAAAAACTTCCAGATCAGGATCAATCAGCGTTCTATATTTTTCAGAATAGATCGATCTTCTGTTCCTTTCCTCGGGTGTTCTGGAAGGTTGATATGCCGGAGCGATAGATCCCATGGTGTGCCTTGGTTGCATAGCAACCTCCTGGTTAATTTCAGGCCTTACCGGAAAGCCTCCAATTTCCGGATTTAACTCACCGGATAATGAAAGCATGGCATCCTTCAACTCCTCCGCTTCTAATCTTCTCGGTGTAAAATAACACAGCCATCCATTATCCGGATCAATTTGGCTTATTTTATCCATTTCAGGATGCTCACTGGACATTTGATAGGCCTGCGATGTCATGATAAGCTTATCCAATTTTTTTACCGACCAGTTATTTTCCATGAAATAAGTAGCTAACCAGTCTAACAACTCAGGATGAGTTGGTTTACCACCGGTAGCGCCAAAATTGTTAGGTGTTGCTGAAATACCTCTACCAAAGTGATGCTGCCAAACCCGATTGACGATTGAGCGGGCAAAAATTGGATTGTCAGAATCTGTAACCCATTTCGCGAAAGCCAGACGCCTGTTGTGCATGGTAGCAGGAATTTCTGCATTAGGAAAATCCATTTTATTCTCATTACCTTTTGAATGAAGACCAAGTACAACACTCAAGATACCGGGTGCTACAGGATCCAATGGAGCATAAACAGACCCCCCACCCAAAACAAAAGTTTCGGGAATGGTTCCATCAAGATTATCAGGAAGGCGCAGTGATCTATCACTGTTTACTACCCTAACCGGTCCATCATAAACGGTATAGACTAACGGTTCAAATCTTTCTTGTTGCCGCATCAGTAATTGCGCCCGTTTCTGTAAAACCTTTCTATAACCTAAATCTTCAAAACTCAATCCCAAATACCTTGGAGGTTGCTGCTCCTCAGGTAATTTTCTTCGTTCATTCTTAGGTACATAGGCCATACATTTTTCTCTGTACCAGGCTTTGGCACCAGCTTCTTCCTTATCACTTAGTTCCTTTCTTTCTTCTTCAGTTTTTTCGAGCCATCCAATGATCCTGTCTTTTTCAGATTTTGAAATATTCACATTTTCTGATGGTAAAAAACCTGAGGTGCGGGCTGTAAATTGTGTAGTGGCAAACACTGCTTGAATGCCATAATAATCTTTGGTCGGGATGGGATCGTATTTATGATCATGGCATTTAGCGCAATTCAATGGTGTCGCCAGAAATGTTTCACCCACAATATTGGTGACATCATCAAGGTAAAAGTGCCTCGTTTCTGCTGCCACACTCATGCCCGTGTGCTCCCATGGGCCCATTCTCAAAAAACCAGTAGCTATCAACATTTCAGGATCATCCGGATTCAATTCATCCCCTGCCAATTGTTCCATCACAAATTGGTTGTAGGGTTTGTCCTGATTAAATGAGCGGATGACATAGTCGCGGTATCGCCAGGCATTCGGCCGGATGTAATCATTGGAAAAACCATCGCTATCAGCGTATCTTACCACGTCCAGCCAGTGTCTTCCCCATTGTTCCCCATAATGAGGACTTGATAACAATCTGTTAATCACTTTTTCAAATGAATCAGAGCTGGTATCAGTTAGAAAATTATCCAATTCCTCGGGTGTTGGTGGCAATCCTGTAAGGTCAAATGTCGCCCGACGCAATAACAATCGCTTACTTGTTGCAAAAGCGGGAACAAATTGGTTGTCATTTCTCTTCTGCTGTAAAAAAGCATCAATAGGATTGCCCTTTTCATCGACCAAACTCTGCCATGGAATTTCCTGTGACTTTAAAGGATAATAGGCCCACAAGTTTTCATTCTGATATTTGCGGTTGTCCCAAATTGTGCTTTGACCGCCGGAAGTTTTTACTGTCAACCGGTTGCCATAGGACCATGTGGTATCAAGGAGAATTTCAGCCCTCTTTTGTTCATTGGGCCATGGTGCACCACCATCTATCCATTTGTATATGATTTCGATGTCCATTTCTGACAGCTTATCTCCTTCTTTTGGAGGCATCGCATACTGTTCAGATTTCCGATTAATGGCATGCACGATCAAACTTTTCCCGGGCTTACCTGGTACTATGGAAGGCTTATCCGAATTACCTCCAGTAAGTAGGTTTTGATAATCGCTTAAATTCAGTCCTCCCTCAATTTTATCTAAATCATTGCCATGACAGCTCATGCACTTTGATTCAAAAATGGGTACAATCTCATGGACAAAAAGTCCTTCTAAGTTTACATTTTCAGTGGTACTTTGTTGGCTGCAGCTAAATGCTAACAAACAAGAAATACATATGATGATATGAACGGATCTGGTCAAACTTGAATATTTTGAATTACGGAGTAAATAAGAGCAATCAATAAATATAAATCACACTCATCCGAACCTTTATGAATAAAGTTGCAATATCCCGTAATGCTTAATGTTTGCCACGTT
>JAQCLE010000104.1 GCA_027592755.1 Bacteroidota bacterium
TGAGTTAATAAAGCATTTTACACGGTTTATTTGTTCAAAATATTTATTTATTAAGTGCCTATTTCAATTAGTGAATTTGTACCTGTGGGTTTGACAGGATTACTATTGGCAGGATTACTGGCCGCATTTATGTCAACTTTCGCTGGAACTTTGAATGCGGCACAAGCTTATATTTTGAATGATATCTACCTGAAGTATTACAACCCCGAAGCAAGTAATGTTAAGGTCAGAAATATGAGCTACATGATAGGCGTCTCAGTGGTGCTAATCAGCATCATATTTGGGATTTTTGCAGAAAATGTAAACAGTATGCTCCAGTGGATTGTGTCTGCACTCTACGGTAGTTATGTTGCCTCAAACGTTTTGAAGTGGTACTGGTGGCGGTTCAATGCCTATGGTTATTTCTGGGGAATGGCAACAGGCCTGGTATTTGCCCTTTTAATGCCCGAATTGTTCCCTAATACCCTTGAGCTCTACCTTTTTCCGGGACTATTATTGGTTTCCCTGGGCGGTAGCATAGGTGGAGCACTTTTGACACCTGCCACAGATATGGAGACGCTCAAGTCCTTTTATAAGAACATAAAGCCTTGGGGATATTGGGGCCCCGTTCGAGAAGAGGTCGAAAAGGAAATCCCTGGTTTTGGTAAAAATACTAATGCAAAAAGGGATTGGTTGAATGTGATTATTGGTACTATAACCCAAATGGTACTTGTAGTGTTGCCAATTTATGTTGTGCTGATGCAATTGGTCCCCACTCTTGTTTCGCTTCTTATTTTGGTTGTCTGTGGTTACATGCTCAAAATCTGGTGGTATGACAAGATCGAAGAATATCCCCTGGGAAGCCAGGAAATAAAAGAGACTGAAGTTCAGTCCGATCCAAGCTAAAATTTATCAATATGAAAGCTTTAAAATTAATTACCGGTGCTGCAATTGTTAGTTGCTTCACAATGTGTTCTCAACAAAAAAAATCTGAAATGAATGATGGTAATCAGGCGGAGAGATCTGCGATCGCAGATGAAATGGACAAATTACTAAAAGACGAAATGGCTCAATGGTACCCTAAAGTAATTGATACCGAAGATGGAGGATACCTCAGTGACCTCGACTCCAATTGGGTAATCCGTGGTCAGCAGAACAAAATGATTGTTTCACAAGGCCGGCACGTATGGAGCTGTTCAAAATTAGCTACTTTTTACGATGATGACCGCTATATCGGCTGGGCAGCACATGGGGCGAAATACCTTCAGGATGTCATGTGGGACAAAGAATTCGGAGGATTTTATACGCTGGTCAATAAGCAGGGCGAGCCACAAATCGATGGCGGCGAGGACAGGATCATCAAGAGATTGTACGGCAACGCATTTGCGGTATACGGATTGGCTGCATACCACAATGTGTCAGGTGATTCAGCTGCGTTACAATTGGCAATTGACGGTTTCAAATGGCTTGACAAAAATAGCCATGACGCTGAATTAGGTGGTTATTATCAATTCATGGAACGTGATGGCACAGCCATGACTGAAGGACTTGGCGATGCTGCAAAAGATCAAAACAGCTCCATTCACTGGATGGAGGCACTGGCAGAGCTTTATATGGTTTGGCCTGATCCAGTATTGGGAAACAGATTACAGGAAATGTTGTCCACAATTAGAGATACAATCACTTCAGATGTTGGCTCCATGAGGCTGTTCTTTAAAAAGGATTGGACACCCATATCGTACCGAGATTCAACAGGAGAGGTCCAGGAGCGTGGTTTCCAATGGGACCATGTTTCATTTGGTCACGACATTGAAACTGCTTTTCTTTTGAAAGAAGCTTCTGAAGTATTAGGCCTTGAAAATGACGAAAGAACGGACATTGTCGGGAAACGTATGACCGACCACGCCATGACTAAGGGATGGGACAGTGAGATCGGTGGAATCTATGACAGGGGTTATTACTTTAAAGACAAGCCGGATCTTGAAATTATAGAGGATTCTAAAAACTGGTGGGCCCAGGTGGAAGCGATGAACACATTGCTCATCATGGCCGACATGTACCCTGATGACCCGATGGCTTATTTCGAGAATTTCAAAAAACAGTGGAATTACATCAAGAATTATGTAATGGACAAAGAACGTGGTGGATTCTACAGTGGTGGCATTGACAAACAACCACGGATGACCAGGGGATCAAAAAGTGGTATATGGAAAGGGAATTACCATACCGCGAGATCCATGATGAACTGTATCGCGAGGCTAAGAAATGAGTCGGTTGAACACTAACAGACATATTAAGTAGGTGGATAAAATATCGTTTGAAATAAGACTGCAACAATTAACGAGGCAGCATGAAGAATTAATATCGAGGCCAAATAGAAAAATCGAACCGGGGAACGGGATATTCGACCGCTACCAGCATCCGGTACTTACTGCAGCGCATGCTCATCTTTTTTGGAGATATGATTTGAACCATGAAAGCAACCCTTATCTAATGGAACGGATAGGGGTCAATGCTGCTTTTAATGCCGGGGCCATGATGCTCAATGGAAAAATTCTTGTAATCGCCCGGGTTGAAGGAAACGACCGGAAATCATTTTTCGCTGTGGCTGAAAGTGAAAATGGGATCGACAATTTCAAATTTTGGGATTACCCCATTACCATGCCTGAGACTGCAAGCCCTGACGCCAATGTTTATGATATGCGTGTGGTGCAACATGAAGACGGCTGGATTTACGGTTTGTTTTGTACAGAACGCAAAGATCCAAATGCGCCAGCAAGTGATACATCATCGGCAGTTGCTCAGTGTGGTTTGGCAAGAACCAAAGATTTAAAGTCCTGGGAAAGGCTGCCCGACTTGAAGACTTATACCGGACAGCAACGAAATGTGGTGTTACATCCCGAATTTGTCGAAGGAAAATATGCGCTTTACACACGTCCTCAGCAAGGATTTATAGATGTAGGTTCCGGGGGCGGAATTGGCTGGGGGCTCTCAGATTCCATGGAAAATGCCGATGTAAAAAACGAGGTAATTATTGATGACAGGATTTATCACACCATTAAGGAGGTTAAAAACGGATTGGGTCCTGCTTCGATTAAAACGGAGAAGGGCTGGTTGCAACTTGCACATGGTGTGCGTAACACAGCTGCTGGATTGCGTTATGTACTCTACACGTTTATGACGGATTTAAACAAACCGTGGGAAGTGACGCATGCCCCTGGCGGTCATTTTATCGCTCCTGATGGAGATGAAAGGGTAGGTGATGTCTCCAATGTTGTATTCTCCAATGGCTGGGTTGAAAAAGAAGATGGGACCGTATTAATTTATTACGCCTCATCCGATACGCGGCTTCACGTTGCTACCTCTTCAATTGAGCGTCTGACTGACTATGTAATAAACACACCTGAAGATGAATTGACGTCCGCTAATAGCGTAAAGCAGCGTTGTGAGTTGATTAAGCGAAACCTACAATAATTTAAAACCCGGATTACCCGGGCAGGCCGTGTAATGACTATTATCGAGGGGAGTATGTCATTGCCCGCCTGCCTGCAGCATGGCAGGATTTAATCGGGCAATCCTCCAAAGAACGATTGTTACATAAGTTATAGAGAGCTTAGGTCAATTACCCCCTCACCAAAGGGAACGCAAGTCCCACCAACCAACACTTTGGTGATCTCATTTCCGTCTTTTTGAATCTCCACTATCAATTGACTCGGACGACCCAATTCATACCCCTGTTCGCTTACAAATTTTATGTCACCATCGCCTAAAAGACCATGAATCGCCAGATAACTACCTAATGGCCCATGTGCGGAGCCCGTAGCCGGGTCTTCAATAATTCCTGCCTCAGGAGCAAACATTCGGCAGTGGGTCTTATTATCCGGGTGCAATGTTTCCATTGCAAATGCCAGTGTGAACGGGATATTATGTTGCTTTCTTAATTCATCCCAGATGTCCAAACGGTATTTAATTTGCTCGATGGCGCTTAGGCTATTGATAGGCACGATCATAAAAGGAACACCGCAGCTTATTGTTTGGATTGGCAAATGTTTTACCAGGTCGTCTTCCTGAAGTGAGAGCAACTTCGCAATTACGGCCCTGTCCTCAAAAGTCTCTGAGATCGTTGGTAAGGGTTGCTGCATGGTGATCAATCCGGGCTCTCCGTTTTCGATTTCAATATCAACTGGAACAGCCCCTACTCCTTCTTCTAGAGTAATACGGGTACTCTTCTCCAGTTTGGATTGTTTAGCCAGGATATAGGCTGTTCCCAAAGTTGGGTGGCCAGCCATTGGCAACTCCTGCGTTGGAGTAAAAATCCTGACTTTATAATCGCAGCCTTCAAGAGTTGGTGGATAAACAAATGTTGTTTCTGACAGATTCAGTTCCCGGGCAATTAGTTGAAGAAATTCTTCTTTGATCCCAGTTGCATTGGGAAATACAGCCAATTGATTACCGCCAAAGGCTTTTGATGTGAAAACATCAAGGGTGTAGTATTTGAACATTAATTGATTTCGTTTTTTGATGTTCAATTTTATACCTGTTACCGAGGCAATCCAATGCGGACCATTAAAAAAAAGAGGCCGTCTCAAAAGCCAAAAAACGTGGCGTCATTTCGATCCCAATTTTTAGGGAGAGAAATGACGACTTTTAAGAAGGCCTGTTCAGAGGTTAATTTCTACGCCGGCTTTATGCCACGCTCAACTCGGGAATCATTTCCTGACTATTCATAATGACTAGATTGACCCATTTTGAATTCACAAAATTCATGTTGTGAATTTTCGCAGTGAAGTCTATGTCCTTAATCTTTTCCTCATACATAAGGTGATTCGAATCATCATAGATGTATATATTCAGATCATTATTCTCCAAATTTTTACCTCGAATGACTAATCGGTTGGGGGAGATTGAGATGATCTCGATACCACCTGTCATTTCATCTGCCCTTGAAAGGTATAAAACGGCCTCTATAAGTACTTTAGAAGGACTTTCAATAAAACAGATATAATCCCTGTCAGAAAGCTCTTTAAAGCCGAAATTCTCTATGAATGAATCAAATTCCTTATGCTTTTCATTAAATAGAATTTGCCCCTCCGCATCAATCAGCATCAGACTCCTTGTTCCCTTTGATTCACTCGTATAAATCAATGTGTACCTTTCTGTTTGCAGCTGAGTCACAATCCTGACTTGTACATCACCAGAAGAGTCGGTTGTTTTGGCGAATGTATCAGCGCTAATAACTGTTAAGAGCGCTGCAATTATTGTCGTCTTCATTTTCATTGTATTGTGCTTGATAGTTCGTCAATTGACTTTGCAAAGATCAAAAGTTTTAATCGTCATTCGCAACAAAAAGACAGTTTTATTATTACAGTATATTCATAATAATAAAAATATTGCGACAACCACAACATAATAGCTTAATTACTGTGCTTGTCTAAATGATTCGAATGGAGAGTCTTCTATGAATAATTTGCTTCAATTGTGACTACAGTATTGAGGCCAAATTCAAACAAACGAATTATTACAAAAAAAAGGTCACCCAAAGGATGACCATTTTTTAATCCTAAATTAACCTCATGCCTATTCTAAACTAAAATTCATGTCTAACAGCCTTTTGTGGTCATTGGCAATGACCACATTTACCGACCTTGATGCCAGCAGATCAAGGTTGTAAATCTTTCCCAGTACATCTACGTCCTTCAGATTCTCATCATAAATGAGTTGATTTTTGTCATCATAGATATATAGGCTTAAATCAACATAACCGAGGTCGGTTGCTCTTAGTACAAGTTTCTTCCCACTTTCCTGTGCTAAACGAAGCTTGCTCGCAAGCCTATCTTCCTGGGAAACAAATGAGATGGTCTCTTTGTGGGAACCCGCCAAATCCTCGACCTGGAAAGTATACTCACCAGTGGAGACTGATTCGAAGCTAATATCCTGAATAAATGAACTAAGTTTCGAATGCCTCTCCTTATAGAGGATATGTCCATCTTCATCGGATAAAGTCAGCTTTACTGGTCCTTCGATTTCACTTTTATATATGACTCGGTATTTATCGCTTTGTTGTTGAGTGACAATCCTGACCTGTGAATCACCGGTAGTACCGGTATTTTGCCCAAAACCAGCAGCACTAATAACTGTTAAAAGCGCTGCAACTGTAATTGTCTTTTTTTTCATTGTACTTGTGCTTAATAATTTGCTTAATTGTTCGTCAATTGACGCTTCAAAGTTCAAATGTTTTACACATCATTCGCAAGCAAATGACTGTTTATTTAGATGAAATAATAGTTAACAACATAAAAAATGCAATTTTATCAATAGAATAACATTTTGACTATACTTTGTTTAAAATGTGAAAATTGGTAGGGTGATTTACTGGGATTTTGTCACTTAATTGTCTTGTCCCAAAAAACATTGCGGAATCTGACAGAAAATGAATGAGTTAAAAGTGTACTCTGTCTTAGAACCGCTGATTATTTGGCATTCCCGGCCGTATACAGAATACTATATTCTATAACCATACTTGATAGCCCGTTACTCCTTCACGCTGGCTGCTGGAATATTAAGAAAATGTGAAGTTTGTGAGAAGAAAGAGCGAGAAACGGGGTTTAAAAATAGCCCCCACAACTTTCAGATTGAAAGTCAATTATTCGCACTGTAAAGATTTCGAGGTAACTATCTAAACTTATTTTTTAATCAATATGACCATACTTCCTGGAATATCTTTCAAAAAGCTCTTGCTGCTTATTATTAAGAGTGATTTGTTTACCACTGATAAAAGCATAGTTAAGAATGTTGGTTCTAAAATCAAGTGCATCACCTTCTGATACAAACAGAGTGGCATCTTTCCCGGTTTCTAATGTTCCAACTCGCTTGTCAATACCAAGTAACTTTGCGGTATTCGAAGTGATCATTTTGAGCGCCTCTTCTTTATCTAATCCATAGGATGCCGCCGTACCTGCGAAAAAGGGCAAATTTCTTGAGTGACCAAGCATACCACTATGCGAAAGAGAAACAATTAATCCGGCCTTGACTAACTGACCTGGTAACTTATAGGGTCCATATACATCGGCATCTGGAGTTTCGGGCAATCTGTGAGTTGGAGGAATAATGATCCCAATCTCATTGTCCTTCAGGAAGTCTTTAACAAATAATGCGTTACTTCCAGCAATCAACACAATTTTCTTAACACTATAGCTCTGAGCAAATCTCACAGATTCTACAATTTCCATTGCGCTGCTCGTATGCAAAAATAGAGTCTGGCTACCTTCAAATATTCCTTGCATTGCATCAAGCTTAAGATTGATAACTTTCGATGGTGCATTACCATAGGCCACGGCATCTTTAAAATGACGATCAAGTTCAGTAGTCTGTTCGTCATAGTCTTCATTGGGTTCCAGTTTCAGTGTGGATGTCGTAACATCCAGCATGCTAACCATTTTTACCGGCCAGTTCAGGTGTATTCCCATATCCACAGTATGGGCAGCATCTTCCCAGTTCCATCCTTCCATCTCCATTACGGATGATGTTCCTGAAATGCGTCCTCCGATAGGAGTCGATTCAGCCAAAAGAATGCCATTAAAGCGTAAAGTTGGGATAAATTCCGAATCGGTATTGTAAGAAATAATTGATCTCACATTTGGATTCAACTCTCCATGTTCATTGAAATCGCTCATTGCACGGATTGAGCTCACCTCAGTGAGTCCCACTTGTGAATTGGGTAGAATAAAACCTGGATATACATGCTTCCCATCAATCTTGATTACTTCATATCCATCGAGAGATAACTCGCTATTGTTTGCGTCTGCTACTATCGTAATTATACCCTTGTCAAATCCTATGGCAGAATTTTGGATTACCTGTCCATTTCCAAGATGTGCCACGCCACCAACTAACATAATTGGTCCGTCTTGAGCATTTACAGGTAGGGGTACCTGGGCCATCGTAGTAGATGCCACCACCATACATAATACTAATGCAATCGCTATTTTTTTCATGATTCTACCTTTACTCGTTTAACATGTCAAATGAATAATCGGCTTGTCCGTCCTCACAGTGTAATTGTAATTGAACACTTGAACCTCCCTTTTGAGTTGTTCCACCTTTCTTTTTAACTCCTTTCATCTTCTGAATAAGCCTGGCTCTCTCAGCCTGTAGAGCAGTTCTTGCCTGTTCATCTTTCTCAACATCAAAATAAACAGCACCATCAACTATGGTCTTTTCTACATTGGCGTAAACTGATAGTGGATGGTTGGTCCAAAGAACCAAATCAGCATCTTTACCTACTTTTATACTTCCCATTCGGTCATCCAAATGCAATAATTTCGCCGGATTAAGCGATACCATTTTCCATGCATCTTCTTCTGACATTCCTCCATATTTGATTGATTTGGCAGCTTCTTGATTGAGGCGTCTACCACTGTTCGCATCATCCGAGTTGATGGCCGTCACGACACCTTCATTGTGCATGATCGTAGCATTATAAGGAATCGCGTAGCGTACTTCCCATTTGTAATTCCACCAATCTGAGAATGTCGAAGCTCCAACGCCATGAGCTTTCATTTTATCAGCCACTTTGTACCCTTCCAGTATATGAGTAAAGGTGTTGACATTGAAACCAAAGTTGTCTGCCACCTTGATAAGCATGTTGATTTCTGATTGTACATAGGAATGACAAGTGATGTATCGCTGTTTATTGATAATCTCCAACATAGTTTCATCAACCAAATCCCTTCTAGGCTTGGTGGTAGTGATATTAGACTTTTTAGGCAGACTATTATAAGCATCCCATTCCTTACCATATTCTACCGCATTGGTAAATCCATCCATAAATACCTGCTCCACTCCCATACGCGTTTGCGGATAGCGAATGGAATTGGGGTCTATTGACCGCTTTACGTTTTCCCCCAAAGCAAACTTGATATAATTATCAGCACCTTTAATTTTTAACTCTTCAGGAGCCATCCCCCATCGGAGCTTGATCAAAGCAGATTGACCACCAACAGGATTTGCCGAACCATGAAGAAGCTGGGCTGCAGTTACGCCACCTGCAAGCGATCGGTATATATTAATGTCCTCTGAGTTAACCTGATCACCAATACGAACCATCGAGGAGTTCGTGGCTGCTTCGTTTACCCTCCCACTTAAAGCAATGTGTGTATGCTCATCGATTATACCACTTGTTAAGTGTTTACCTGTTCCATCAACAATTGTAGCTGAAGGATCGCTAAGACTTTTACCAATCAGGGCGATTTTACCGTCTTTCAGTAGTACATCAGTACCTTCTAGTGTTCCTTCTGCCTCATTTGTCCACACCGTTGCATTCCGGATCAATATGGTCTCTTGTTGCGGGATTTCTTTACTACCATATGCTACGAATGGAAATATTACCTCTCCTAATCGTTTGTTATTATCTTCTTCATTGGAATCTTTCTCTTTTGTGTCTTCTTTTAAGTCTCCGGTTTTATTGGCGACCCAGTTGATCCATGAGCCATCTACCAACTGACCTGTTCCTTTCCAACCGGTATCAGTTGTCCATCCGGAAAGGCGAATATTTTCCTTGGATTTCTTTTCTTCGGGGAAACTTAAAGAAATAAGGTTGGGGTCAAGTTTTCCATTGATATCAATTGCAGTAGAATCATTCACTACAACTTTGGCCTTTTGAGAACCGGGCTCTCCGGTTACCTCCATTTTATAGGTTTTCCCATCAATTACCAGGTCATAAGTTCCTGCGTAATCTGATAAGTCAAGGGCTTTGAATTGAAAGGGATTCCCCTGGATCCAATTTTCGTGTATGATGGTTTTTTTATCAAAGAGCGGACCTGAAGTAATTATAAAATTGGCAATCATCCCCTTCTTTAAGCTTCCGACCTGATCATTCATTCGAACCAATCTGGCAGGCGTTTCTGTGAGTGCTTTAAGTGCTGCGGTCTCTGACAATCCATTTCCAATGGCCATTCTTACATTTTCGATAAACTGAGTCTTTTTATTCAATCCGGCAGTGGTGATAGCAAAATTGATCCCAGCGGCTTCGAGCGTCCCTAAGTTTGTAGATGCCAATTCCCAGTGTTTCATATCCTCAAGCGAGACTCTTTGCGCTTCAATTGGATCATCCACCTCGTATGCATCAGGAAAAGCCACCGGAACCACCAACGATGCACCGGTTGCTTTAACCTCCTTTATGCGCTTGTAGGAATCCCCAGCACTTTTAATAATATATTGGACGCCAAACTCGTCACCAACTTTGTCTGCACGAAGGACATTCATCCAGTCTCCGGCATCAAAAATTTGTGGTAAATTTTGTGAATCAATCCATGTCTCTAACGATTGGTCTTTGAACGGACGTGGATTAAATTGGCTATACCAGGCGGCATCCAAATACGTTTGGCGTAACAAAGAGATAAACCCCATTATGGACACTGGGTAGTGTTGCATAGATGTTCCTTTATTTAAGGAATAGTGTGCCGCAGCATTTTCCGTTAACACCACTTCATTTGAATTGCTGCCCAATGTTACAAACGCAGAATTACCCCGGGCTATTCCATCTTCTCTAAAAGTTAAGACTGCTCCAAACCCAATTTTTCTTAACTCATCAGCTGATTTGTCATTAGCAACGAATTCATTACCAGCTTTATAGTGAGACTTAATGGCTTCGTTCGCATTGAATGACCCTTTGGTTTTAGTAAGCATTTGTTCGACACCTCCAAAGCCTCCTCCTTGAGGTTTTTCAACTTGTGGAAGACCGTAGCTTGTATGAAGGTCTATCAAGGAAGGGTAGATGTACTTTCCCATTAGATCAACAGAGAAGAATCCAGGTGGTATAGGAATGTTGGCTCCTACCTGTACCACCTTACCGTCTTTTATAATCAAGGTAGCACTGTCAATTTTAGTTTGATAATCAACTATAATAGTAGCATTGGTAAATGCGTGTGCTCGCTCTCGTAAGTCTTGAACATCGTTTGGAGTGAAGGTTTCCTGAGGCCAGACTTCAAAGCCGAAGACTATCAAGATCAATGAAAGCAGGAGCTTTAATTTCATGAGGGAGGCGATTGATTACTAGATGAAATTACAAAGAATTGGTTAGAAGAAGTATTCGAGCTATTTTTTGCAGAAATTTAGTTTGTATGACCTAATATTATTCATCCCAAAAGTCTGGCTTTTCAATACTACCCCCAGCTTCTACGCAATCAACACATGGAAGGGAAGTAAATAGTACTCCATCAGGTTTAGGATCAGTAAGTGCTTAAATAAAATTATAGAATATTGCTCTTTGCTTCAATTTTTCAAAAACATTATCAAATTGTTGACTCTATAGCAATGAATTCCATGCTTTAACAAAGAACATGCCCGACATACTTAGTCCAGCCATAATTTAAATGTATTCCTGAGGAACCATGAGCTAGAGTAATTTAAAATTCTTGTGCTCCAAATTCACTTTTGATAAAGTTAGCTTTTTTGCCAGCTCTGTTGATTGTATAACTAAGGTTCAGCATAATAACATCCACTTCGTAGACATAATTTGTAGTGGTAAAGAATTGGTTTTCTCGCCAAGTAGTAATTCGCTGCTCATTGGTGTCCATCAGACCCATATCCATATTCAACCATTGAAGCGTTGCGGAAAGTCGAGTATCTAACCAGCTCTTTTTGATACTCAGGTTAGGGGATAGGTACCTGGAGTCTTTACCTTGGGCAGTGTTTCTACTAGACAAATAATTAATTGACCATTGCAAAGTTAATGTTGAAGACAGGTCGAAGGTGGTATTGGCATTGATTGTATATACTGTACTTGATGTATTTACTGGGATTACTTCTCCACCTCCAAATACAGGATCAAATACAAACTGACCTTCAACATCATAATTATAAATGTTTAGTCCTGCATATATTTTCCACCAATCTATAGGTTGAAGTTCTGTACCCACTTCCAGTCCTAGAGACTTACCAGTACCTACATTGGAATAAATTCTATTTAAAATACTGTCATTGTAGATAGTGTTTACTCGATCAATTAGATTTTTGGAATTCCTAAAGTAGGCTGTAGCAAATATTGAATTCTTTCCGAAATCCTTCACAATTCCGAGCTCTACTACATCTACAAATTCTGGCAGTAAGTTTTTATCACCTTGTTCTAAAGTTTCTGAGTGCTCTCTTTCAGGAAAAGGGTTCATTTTGAAAGTTGTAGTTCGCTGAACTCTTTTGCTATAAGCTGCTTTTATTCTAAACTCATCGTTCATTTCATATTGAATATTAGCCGAAGGGAATGGTTTCACGAAATTGTAATTCAAAATTTCTGGTGGAGATCCAGCCTTGTCTTGTAACTCAAGCGCTCTATCCATAGCCTCTATTCTTAATCCAAGACCATAGCTAACCTTGTCTTTTTTTCCCGAAAGTTGTCCATAAACTGAATGAATACTTCTCTTCAAATTAACGCTACTGGAGAAATCAGTCACCAACTCACGATTTCCTGTTTCATTATTTAATCTGTCGTAAACAAAGTCTCCTGTATGATCAAGGTTGCGAAATTGATAACCAGTTTCAATTATACCTATTGGAAGTGGTTTTGATTTATAATCCAAAACGAATCGGATACCATATAGAGGATTGTCGTTTGTATTAAATTCATCCTGATAGACAGTACTGCTCACATTTTGGTTAACTGTTGGGCCGCCAAGTAAAGTGTATTCATATAACAAAGAAGTGCTCAATTCGGCTTTACTCTCATACGTATGTTTATAATCCACACTACCTAAGATGAAATCACTTCTACGGATTCTCAGGTTATGGTTATAGTATTGTATTTGATAAATAGGAGGATTTGTAGGGTTGGAAATGGAAGTCGCTTTGTTGTCATAAACTATGTCTGCCAGTCTATCCTTCGACCTCTTTCCTGCAAAAAAACCAAAGTTCAGGCTGTTGTTTTTGTTGGGTGTATATCCAAGTGTAAAGCGTCCAGAATAATTAATTTCATCAAAACTTCTTTCCCCATCAGACGGAAATTGGTGCTTCGTGTCTCCTAGTATCGTATAGACGTCACCTTCTCTTCTCCCTGCTATATCATTTCGAATGTAGCTTGCACCTGCGGATACGTCCCATTTGTCCTTATGGTAATTCAATGTAAAATCCCCACCATACCTTTGAGCATTTTCGGGGTTGTCATAATCCTCGATACTCGGAAGGCCGATTTTAGTATTGAATTGAAGAAACAAGCCATCTGTAGCTCCATGCCTGGTAATAATATTTATGATGCCAGCCTTACCTTCAGGGTCATACTTGGCAGAAGGAGCAGTGATTACTTCTATGTTTTCGATTGCATTGGCAGGTAGTTGATTGAGAATAGTTTGGGGGGAAGCTTGAATAGGCTTGCCATTTATTAGGACTACAAAACTAGAACTACCTCTTATCGTAATCTCTCCAAGCCCGTTGACATTGACAGATGGCATGTTCTTGATTACGTCTGTAGCTGTACCTCCTTTGGCCGCTTCGAATTTATCTGCTTGATAAACCTGTCTGTCTATTTTGTTTATTGTCGTAACCTTTTCACCTGTTATTTCAATTTCATCCAATACCTTTTGATTAAACGAAAGTACAATGCTTCCTACATTGGTCTTACTACCTTTATCTACCAAGACATTAGAAATAATACTTGGCAGATGGCCAATAAAATGAGTTTTTAAGTAATACGTTCCTGCTTTTAAATTTTCAAATAAAAAAACGCCATTCAGATCAGAAATTGTTCCATTCACCAAGACTGAATCCTTTTGAGTATAGATCGAGATGGTTGAATACTCCAATGGGCTGCTTTTGCCAGATTCAAGTACAATGCCTTCTACAGATCCTGATTGTGCCAATGAGAACTGCGATATAAAAATGAATACAGTTGATATGACAACCGTTTTTATGAAAAAAATTTGCATCAAGATTGTTTTAATTCACAACTATCCGAAAGTCTAATTTCAAAAAACGGAT
>JAQCLE010000105.1 GCA_027592755.1 Bacteroidota bacterium
AAACAGATCCTTTTTCCTTCTATTGAATTGGCTCCTGTCAATAAGCTGAGGAAAATCCTGACGATGGCAGGTTTTTAAAACCTGTCAGGATTTGATGTCAATAGCTTCCAACACCTCATTCCAAACCCGCCAAAGGTTTTTATAACAAATCTTTTCAATATCCTCTTCGGAATAGCCTCTCTTCAATAATTCGTAAATGAGGTTCGGATATTGGGAAACATCTTTCATCCCTTCAGGTAAAGAATCACCAACACCTTCAAAATCAGAGCCAATACCAACATGGTCAATGCCTGCAATTTTCACTGCGTGGTCAAAATGATCGGCTAACCGCTCGACTGTGGTGTAGGCATTTAATTCTACTTTGAGCTTTTTGTTATACTCACTAATTCGTGGATCATTTTTAACAAGTGTGGTATCCTTCATAAATTCTTTCACCATTGAATCAATTTTTGCAAAGGTTTTCTTTGAATTCATGTCGAGAAAAGTTGAACCAAAACTTATCATGATCACACCACCTTTTTCAGCAAGAATTTTGATCATGTCATCGTTCATATTACGTTCCCAGCCGGGAGTAAAATACCGGCACGATGAATGGGAAGCTATCGCTGGAACATCTGTGAGCGCCATTACATCATAAAAAGCGCTGTCAGAAACATGGGAAATATCAACCATAATTCCCAGACGGTTCATCTCCTTTACCACTTGTTCTCCAAATTCACTTAGGCCGTTCCAGGTATCAGTTGTAGTGTCATAGGATGAATCACAGATTTGGTTATCTGTGGCATGTGTTAACGTGATATAGCTGATGCCTCTGTTTTTGAAGTAAGCAATATTTGAGAGGTCTTCACCAATTGCAGCGCCATTTTCCATTCCCATTGGCAGAGAAATTTTACCAATATCAATAATCTCCTCTGCTTCACCGGGTGTTTTGGCTATGTCAAAATGAGCTGGAAATTTCGCAACCACCTTTTCAACAATATTAATCAGGGAGTCAGCATATTCTTTTGCCCCGCTGGTTACTTGCAAACTTGATGGAATATAGATGGACATAAAAGGAGCATCAAGTCCCCCAGTCTTTGCTCTTACGTAATCGAAGTCACCCGTAGCTGTTCTGTTCGCTATATCGGGCAGACTATCAGTACCGAGATACCCTTCTTCGTCTAATCTTTCTGGCAAATCAATGTGGCCGTCTGTTATGATAAATTTTTGGGCCAATTCATTAGCAAGGACCCGCAATTGTTCATCCGACAAACTTTCATTTTCAGGCGCTTTATTGCACCCAATAAATATTATCAAGGACGAAAGAAGGTAAATTAAGTTTTTAATCATCACGATGCAGATTAGAATATCAATGTGAAATTAGGCAACCAGTTAACCGCTGCAAAATCAAATGCCCCCCAATTGATACTTCTGATTCCCCAAAGCGCCAAATTTCTCAAATTCGTAATTTTAGGACATTAACTACTTCGCTTCCAGGGCTTCATAGAGGATTTCAACCGGATGCAGTGCTTTCTTCCCTGTTCCATCTGCAATCTGGTGCCTGCAACTTGTTCCTGGCGCCGCAATCATCACATCATTTTCTGCCTTCCTCACTGCGGGGAAAAGTACAAGTTCGCCAATTTTCATAGAAACGTCATAGTGCTCTTTTTCGTAACCAAAAGATCCGGCCATGCCACAACAACCCGAAGGGATTGCTTCAGCGGTATAATTGGCTGGGAGGCTTAGTATTTTCGTAGTGAAACTGATGGAAGAGATTGCCTTCTGATGACAGTGGCCGTGAATCTTTATTTTCTGTACGCGCTCTGTAAACTGATCTACCTTGATATTTCCTTTGTCAATTTCGCCCGCGAGAAACTCATCGATGATAAAAGAATTCGACGCAATTCTCCTGGCATCTTCTTTCAGTTCTTGAGGAACAATATCAGGATATTCATCCCGGAAAGTAAGAATAGCGGAAGGTTCCAGGCCAATTAAGGGAGTTACTTGACTTACCACACCTTTTAATGCATTGATATTAGTTACAGCCGCTTTCCGGGCTTCATCCAATAAACCTTTAGAGAACATTGTCCGACCACTTTCGGTATGATCAACCATTTTTACCTGGTACCCAAGCCGATCCAGCAGTTCTATAGCCGTAATGCCAATACTGGTATCATTATAGTTTGTAAACTCATCACAAAAGAAAATCACACTTCCTTTGATACTACCATTGTGGACTGTTGGATTAAAACCCTTGAACCACTTTCTCAAAGTCTGCTTATGCAATTTTGGAAATGACCTTTTTGGGGCGATACCCATAATGGATTTTGCAATGGCAGCCGTAGGGCCAAAGGTGGTCAGCGTATTGTATAACCCAGGTAATTTTGAAGCGAACGCATTGTTTTTATCAAATGACGCAATCATTTTCGTTCTGAAGGGCACACCATTTGATTTGTAGTACTGATGTTGGAATTCCGCCTTATAACGGGCCATGTCGATATTGGAAGGGCATTCTGATTTACAACCTTTACAGCTTAAGCAGAGGTCCATTACTTCTTTAATCTCTTCGTGATCAAACCGGTTCGATTTTTTCGAATGGGTCATCATTTCACGGAGTATATTAGCTCTGGCCCTGGTTGTATCCTTTTCATTTTTAGTGGCCATGTAACTGGGGCACATTGTGCCACCGGTAAGGATTGTTTTTCTGCATTCACCTACGCCATTGCATTTTTCTACTTCCCGCATGAAGCCACCATTTTTGCTGAAGTCAAAGACCGTGTCAAACTCAGCGGTTTCCTGGTTTGGTTCATACCTCAGGAAAGTATTCATTGGTGGTGTATCCACTATTTTACCCGGATTGAAAATGTTGTTTGGATCCCAGGCCTTTTTTATTCTTCTTATTAATTCAAAATTTTCCGGTCCGACCATTTGGGGGATAAACTCCCCTCGTAACCTGCCATCACCATGCTCACCGCTGAGAGAACCCTCATATTTTTTTACAAGCCTGGCACTTTCCTGGGGTATTATCCTGAACATTTCATTGCCTTCTTTTGATTTAAGGTTCAGTATAGGCCTTATATGAATTTCACCGGTTCCAACATGTGCATAATACATGCATTGGAGCTTATATTTTTCTAGAATCTTCTGGAATTCTTCAATATATTGAGGAAGGTCATCTGTACCAACGGCGGTATCTTCAACTACCGGTACCGCTTTTGGGTCTCCTGGCAGATTGCCTAACAAACCTAACCCGGCCTTTCTCAATGACCATATCTTGGGCATATCATTCCCCAACAAGAGGGGATAATGATACCCGTAACCCTCCGCTTTTATGTCGTTGATCATTGAATCAAAGGCAGTCAGCAATTCCTCTTCTGTGTCTTTCAATAATTCGACAACAAGAATAGAATCCGGATCACCTTTTACAAAGAACCTGTTTTTTGTTTGCTCAATGTTGTCTTTGGTGCAGGAGAGGATAACATGGTCTATGATCTCACTGGCGGTTGGTTTGTATTTTAAAGCAATAATATTTGCTTTAAGGCATTCAATCATGTCATCAAAGTGAATACAAGCGAGCCCTTTTATCCCCTGAGGAAATTTTTCGATATTTATCTTCGCCTCCGTGAGAAAACCCAATGTTCCTTCCGATCCGGCAAAAATTTTACACATATTGAAGTCCTGCGCATTTTCCTGGTAAGGCCTGTTGATTGACAGTATATCCAGGGCATAGCCCGTATTTCTCCTTGGAATTGATCGCTTCGGAAATTCCTTTTCAATCCTTTTCCGATTTTCTCCATCCGAAAGAATCTGATGGGTCTCGAAGTATATTTCTGCTTCCAATGTGGAGGAAACCCCCTGGCCATTGACTTTGGCAATAAATTCTTCGTTTGATAGTGATTCGAGAACTGCTTCTGATCCATCGCTTAGGATGATATTGGCCTCAAGCAGATGTTCCCGTGTGCTTCCATAAACAATGGAATTTGAGCCACATGAATTGTTACCGATCATTCCACCAATCATGGCGCGGTTTGCCGTTGCTGTTTCAGGGCCAAAAAGCAAACCATAAAGGGCAAGATGCTTATTCAGGTCATCCCTGATAACACCAGGTTGTACCCGTACCCATTTTTCTTCAACATTGATCTCAATGATCTGGTTCATGTGCCTAGAAACATCAACCACTATACCGCTTCCTACTACCTGACCAGCAAGAGAAGTGCCTGCTGCTCGTGGTATTAAGCCAACCTTGTGTTCATTGGCAAAAGCTACCAGCTTCTTAATGTCGCTGGTATTTTTTGGCATTGCAACTGCAAGTGGCATTTCCCTATAGGCCGAAGCATCTGTAGCATAAATGTGTCTGGTTGCTTGATCGTATTGGAACTCACCTTCAAGTGTGTTTTTCAAGCTGGAAAGTAGCGCTTCGTTCATGGTCAAATTTAGAAATAAAAAAAGCGACAAGAATACTCTTATCGCTTCATTTTACATGACTTAGGCCATACTTTAGCCGTTCATTGAAACAAGAAATTCTTCGTTGTTTTTGGTACCCTTCATTTTTGATAAAAGGAACTCCATTGACTCTACAGAATTCATATCTGACATGTATTTTCTTAAAATCCAGATTCTTGATAGGGTGTCTTTGTCCAAAAGAAGGTCTTCCCTTCGAGTCCCTGATGCCGGAACATCAATTGAAGGATAAACCCTTCTATTCGAGAGCTTCCTATCAAGTTGTAGCTCCATGTTACCGGTTCCTTTGAATTCTTCAAAGATTACTTCATCCATTTTTGAACCCGTCTCGATCAATGCTGTAGCAATGATCGTTAGTGATCCTCCATTTTCAACATTTCTGGCAGCACCAAAAAATCGCTTTGGTTTGTGTAGTGCATTAGCATCGACGCCACCTGAAAGAATTTTACCTGAAGAAGGGATAACAGTATTGTGTGCCCTGGCTAGCCTTGTAATAGAGTCTAATAAGATCACAACATCATGTCCACATTCAACCATTCTCTTTGCTTTCTCAAGTACAATGCCTGCCACCTTCACATGCCGGTCTGCTTGTTCATCAAACGTGGATGAAACAACTTCTGCATTTACACTTCGGGCCATGTCGGTAACTTCTTCTGGTCTTTCATCAATCAAAAGAATGATCAGATAAACCTCCGGATGATTCGTGGTGATAGCGTTGGCAATTTCTTTTAAAAGGACTGTCTTACCTGTTTTGGGCTGTGCAACGATCATGCCTCTCTGGCCTTTCCCTATAGGAGCGAACAGATCCAGGATTCTTGTTGAATATCCATCCGGTTTGGTGCTGAGATTTAGCTTTTCCTCAGGGAATAATGGTGTCAGGTATTGAAATGAAACCCTATCTCTGATTTCTTCCGTTGTTTTTCCATTAACTGTCTCAACACGAAGCAATGCGAAATATTTCTCACCTTCTTTTGGTGGTCTTATCTGACCTTTCACCGTGTCGCCTGTTTTTAATCCAAATAGTTTTATTTGAGACGGTGATACATAAATATCATCAGGACTGGCGAGATAATTATAGTCGGGAGATCTCAGGAAACCATAGCCATCCTGCATGATTTCGAGGACACCCTCATTTTCGATGACCCCGTCAAATTCTTTGATGTCCTGGTTGTAGTTTGACCTTTTTGCACGAAAACCATTCTCCTGACGTTCTCCTTTTCCACTTTTTCTGACATTATCTGTTTCTTCTGAATTTTTTGCATCAGGTTCTATCAATTCAGGTATCTCTTTTAAATCAGCTACATCTTCAGGAAGTGGTTCTTCCCGGTTCTTATCAGTGCTGTCTAATTCGAGATTGAAGGATTCAAGTAACTCATCCGCTGACTGTTCGATTTTTGTTTCAACTCTCTTAACTGGGCGGGGGTATTTACCTTTCACAGGTTTTCTTTCAGCGGCTACTGATTCTGTTGCAACAGGAGGTCCAGATTTATGACTGGCTATTTCTTCATCCGACATGGTCGCCTGGTGATCAAGAATTTTATAAACTATTTCGTTTTTTGGCAACTTTTTGGAGTTTTTTACTCCCATTTTTTCGGCCAGCTCCCTCAACTCGGAAAGCAGCTTCAAATTCAATTCATCAATATTATACATAGATTTTTGTGGTAATACTCAGTTGAATAAACAACTCTATTAAGATGTGAAACTTGATTGGTTATAATAAAACTACAGTTGAAGTAGGGATAACTGCTCTGGGAACGAACTCCCTATTACTAATTGTACGCCACAATATTATGCTACTGATTGCTTTAAAACAAAAATATTTTGGGTTCATCAGATTGATAGTAAGGTTTTTATCTTGCCTTTTTATGTCATTTAGAAGTTTGATGTCTCATTATTTAACTTTGCGCCCACATTTTCAAGCGAAAATCAATGTTACAGGTATCACAGATAAGGGAAAATAAGGATTTGCATGTTGTGGGTCTGTCTAAACGCGGCATCTCGAATGTCGGAGAGATTTTAGAAGAAATCGTTTCCGTTGATGACCAAAGGAAAAGCACTCAGACTGAACTTGATTCGATTTTGGCGGAAAATAATATTCTGGCCAAATCCATTGGACAATTGATGAAAGAGGGTCGCCTTGAGGAGGTTCAACAAGTAAAGGTAAAAACAGGTGAGCTTAAGGAAAGAAGTAAGTTATTGAGCGAGAATCTTAGCGGAATTACTTCGGATTTGCAGCAGAAGCTTTATCAGATCCCAAATATTCCTCATTCATCTGTTCCCAATGGCAAAAACGCTGAGGACAATGAAATAGTTTATCAAGTAGACAACTTGCCAGATTTAGGATCTGATGCAGCGCCTCACTGGGAATTGATAAAGAAATACGACATCATTGATTTTGACCTGGGAAATAAGATTTCCGGAGCCGGTTTCCCTGTTTATAAAGGTAAAGGTGCCAGGCTTCAAAGAGCAATGGTTAACTTCTTTCTGGATCAGGCACTTGAAAATGGCTATACAGAAATTCAACCACCCGTGGTTGTGAATGAGGCCTCAGGATATGGTACCGGGCAGTTGCCCGATAAAGAAGGTCAAATGTACCAACTCAATGATACAGACCTTTATTTAATACCCACAGCGGAAGTGCCACTCACCAATCTGTATCGTGACGTAATATTAAAGGAAAGTGAATTGCCCATTAAAAATGTTGGTTTTACCCCCTGTTTTCGGAGAGAAGCCGGATCGTGGGGAGCTCATGTGAGGGGACTAAACAGACTCCATCAGTTCGATAAGGTCGAAATTGTTCATGTAGAACATCCATCCAAATCTTATGACACACTTGAGAAGATGGCTTCCTACATCGAAGGGCTGATTAAACTTCTTGAATTGCCCTATCGCAAGCTGCGGCTTTGCGGGGGAGATATGAGCTTTACTTCAGCCTTAACCTATGACTTCGAGGTTTTTTCTGCTGCACAAAAGAAATGGCTGGAGGTTAGCTCCGTTAGTAATTTTGAAGCTTACCAGGCCAATCGTTTGAAATTGAGGTACAAGGACGCCGACGGTAAAACCCAGCTTTTACATACCCTCAATGGAAGCGCATTGGCCTTGCCCAGAATATTGGCTGCAGTTTTGGAGAACAATCAAACGAAGGATAGCATTAATATTCCTAAGGCTCTTTGGGATTATACTGGTTTTAAAACCATCCCATAGTCTACTGAAATTCAAAATATCTGTTCAACTAAAGACAATTGATCTCTTATGGCATTAATAAGGAAAGGCATTGTGGAGGATTTGCCACGAGTAATGGAACTCATAAAGGGATTGGCAACATATGAAAAAGCCCTGGATCAGGTGACGAACAATGTGGAGGCTATGATAAAAGATGGTTTCACAGACAATCCCCTGTATGGTCTATTAGTGGCTGACAAAGGTGGTGAGCTGGTTGGCTATTCAATTTATTACTATCGCTACTCTACCTGGAAAGGTAAACGGCTCTTTTTGGAGGATATTTACGTCAACGAGTCAGAGCGGGGTACGGGAATTGGAAAATCGCTTTTTGATCACACAATGGAGATTGGGAAAAAATCGGGATGTACAGGGATGATGTGGCAGGTACTTGACTGGAACAAACCCGCTATTGATTTTTATAGCCGCTATCGCACCTCATTTGACGATGAATGGGTGAATTGCCATTTGGATTTCTGATAGAGCATCCTAAAGCCGCTATTCATTTCAGAGCAGCATCAAAGGCGATACAAAGAAATTAGTGAAATGTCGGACTTTAAGTATTTCTTTTAGCGTTTACCTGGTAAGTTTGGAACAAGGCTGGGATCGTACTCAGAGCCCACTGCAACCTGTACCATGGTGAACCACACTTAGTCGGAAAGTAATTCTCATGGTCTTCCCGTTTATGGGCATGCCCCTGTCCACCACTATCATCCTTAATTACAAGGTCCATCCGTCGGATTCCCTCCGACCAAATGATTGATTCGTTCTCCCAAAAAGAGTCATAGAAACATCTTTATCATAAACTCCTTCGTCAGTATAGATACCTGTACTGGTGCAACCATAGTTATTGTTCTGACCCTTATTCGGGATGTAGCACAAACTCCATGTGGTTGGTGCCTTACTGGGCTTTTCGATTACTTCCCAGCGAATATGTACTATTCCGTTACGAAAATCCACTGGTGATGTCCAATCAGTAGGGCGTTCGGCATTCAACATGTCGCCTTTAACATAGAAATGAGACTTACTTGGTTTGGAATTATCGGCATCTCCTTCGTGTAATTAAACGTAACATCGAAGAGAACAAATTGATTGGCTGAACTTTATGACCAACCTCCTGACCAATAAAAACATAGAAACAATATCGTGGAAGTAGTTATAATCCTTTTCATGGGGTCTGACATTTGAGATTTTAGAATAATTTACTTACAAAGTGCAATAATGTCCCACAACAATCCTTAATTACAAGGTCTATTTTGGTAGTTCCAATCTTAATGATATCTATGGAGCGTCATTGAATGAAGCACTCAACCTTCAGGCCAAAACATTTGCATCATCATTTATTGAGAACCTGGGAGGGGATAATTTCTTAATAAGACCCTTAAGCATGCTTGCACAGGTGTCTTCCATAAATAAAGTGCTCATTGAGGATTTCAACGGAGATGGTAATAAGGATTTGCTGGTCTCTGGAAATCTTCATCCAGCTGAAATAGAGACACCTCGTAACGACTCCGGAACCGGGCTGTTATTGACTGGCGATGGAAATGGCAACTTCACCCCGGTATCCATAAAAGAAAGTGGTTTTTTTACACCCGACGATGTCAAAGATGTTAAGACTATCAAAGTAGGTGACAAAAGGATACTTTTAGTTGCTAACAACAGCGATTATTTACAAGCCATCGAACATATTCCATCATCACAAGATTAAATTGTTGATTTTCCAATGAAGAGAGTTCCAATGTTATGGATAATTTATTCAGGTGTTCTGTTTTGCCTGATGTTCGGGTGCAATAATGTTGAAAAACCCCCTTCAGGGAAGCATATCTACGAAGCAGTAGTCAAACCCGATGAAGCCACTCAGGAAATGATCCGGAAAATACGAAACTCTTATCTGGCTATAGACCCTGAAAAGGTGCGGTACATTTTGAATGAAAAACGGGCTGATAAGATTAAAGAGAAACTGGACAACATGGAGCTCAGCGCTCAGCGTAACCTTGTTCTTTATGACTATGGTGTTGAATTATTGCGTTCCGGAGAGGTTGACGAGTCCATAAAAGTTTTTGAAAGTTTCTACGATTTCTTTAAGGATGAAATATTTCCAGACAAAGAAAAGGTAATAATAGAGTTACAAACGCAATTGGCCATTGCCTACATGAGAAAAGCGGAGCAGGAAAACTGCATTGCAAACCATACCAATGAATCCTGTATTATCCCAATCTCTGTCAAAGGACAGCATATTGACACGATAGGTTCAACCATGGCCATCAAATATTTAGAGGATCTGCTCTATTATAACCCGTTCGATTTTGAAATTCAATATCTCCTTAACATTGCCCACATGACCCTGGGTGGGTATCCTGACAATGTGCCCACAGATTTTCTGATTCCGGAAGAGTATTTTGATTTCAATAATTTTCCTCAATTTCATGATATCGCTATGGATTTGGGTATGGACGTGAATGCTATGTCGGGAGGCATATGCATGGATGATTTCAATAATGACGGCTACCTCGATCTCATCGTTTCTTCGTGGGGTTTTGAAGACCAGATAAGGTATTTTGAAAATGACACTAAAGGAGGATTTACTGATAAAACATCTTATACAGGTTTAGTGGGTGTAACAGGAGGTCTGAACCTGAAACATGCCGATTATAATAACGATGGGCTTTTGGATTTTATCATTTTAAGAGGGGCCTGGTTGGAGAATTATGGGGTGATACCTAACTCACTGATTAGAAATAATGGAGATGGTACCTTCAGTGATGTCACAGTTGAAACGGGACTTTATTCACCTAAACCAACCCAGACCGCCATCTGGGCGGACTTCAACCTTGATGGATGGATTGATCTATTCATTGCTAATGAATCCACGCCCAAAGGGGAAAACAACTGCGAACTTTTCATCAATAATTCAGACGGAACTTTCAGCGAAGTAGCTAAGCAATCGGGAATTACTGAAACAGGTTTCTTTAAGGGAGTGGATTCAGGTGACATTAACAATGATGGTTATCCCGATTTATATATTTCAAATTTTAAAGGTGAAAATCTATTGTACATCAACGCCGCAGATGAAGTTGGTTTGTCATTCTATTTGGCTGCAGACAGTGTTGGCGTGGCAGAACCGATGGATAGCTTTTCAACATGGATATTCGATTATAACAACGATGGATATGAGGATATTTTCGTATCAGGATATTCATCTGAAAAAATATCGCCAGCTAACATGCTGATGGCAAACATTAGGCTTCATGAAGATGAACGCCTGGTGGAGCGAAGGCCAAAACTTTATAGAAACAACGGTAATGGCACATTTACCAATGTAGGCTATGAATCTGGCCTAACTGAACCGGTTACTACCATGGGCTGTAATTTTGGTGATTTGGACAATGATGGATTCCTTGATTTCTATGTAGCGACCGGCGATCCCAGCTTTCTTTCTATTGTCCCGAACAAAATGTACCATAATAAAAATGGTCAAGGATTCGAAGATGTCACCTTCGGCGGTGGTTTCGGGCATATTCAAAAAGGACATGCAGTGGGGTTTGGCGACCTGGATATGGATGGCGACCAGGACATTTATGCTGTAATGGGCGGAGCATACGAGGGAGACACTTATCAAAATGTCCTTTTTGAAAATCCTATTGGTAATGCTAACAATTGGATCAACATTGTACTAGAGGGCACTGTAAGCAATCGGTCTGCAATAGGTGCCAGGATTGTCTTGACAATTGAAGAGGACGGGATAGAGAGAAAGATTTATCATAAGCTAGGTACAGGTGCCAGCTTCGGAGGCAATAGCCTAATGGCCGAGGTCGGAATAGGCAAGGCTATTTTGATCAAAAATTTAGAAGTGACCTGGCCTAATAAATCAGGAGCAAAATCCAATTTCAGTGGAATAAAAGCAAACCAAAGGGTAAAAATTACAGAAGGATCAAACGAAATAGAGGTTGTGAATTTGAAGGGTAGTCCGTTTGTTAAATCAGGCCATCAGCATCATTAACGTGAGTTTCTAAACACTCCATCATAATTGCTACCCATGTAAGAACCCCATTGTACTTTTTTCTCTATTCTCTTATCTGTTTTCAGGAGATTTACCTGAAATCCATCAAAAGTGTAGGTGCTGTGTTCGTTGGTGCTATGACAATAAATAACATCCAAAAATCCGTCATCATCAATATCTCCAATCCACGGGGTTGAGGAAACGTTATGCCCGGGAATGCTCTCAGAAAGCCAGATCAATTCCTTTTGTTCAAAATCAAAAGCGACTATGATGTTATGGAAGGTTTTTCTAAAAAGATCATCAATCTCCTGATAATTCACACTTAAAATTGCTTCATCCCTCTTGTCTGAATTAAGATCAGCGGCTATCGGCGATGACATCTGTAAATAACCCAGAGAATCCACCGTGTCTACAACTCCATTGCTCCCATTCACCATAAATTGTTTTGCCCAGTCCAGATTAGGCCAGGTACCCTGGGCATAGGAGACAAAAAAATCGGGAATTGTATCACTAGTGAATTGACCGACAGCCATCGATGCGTAAGCTTCGGTATTTTCCATAATCGCACTCCATATCGGGTCGTGATTTTTACCATTGAAAGCAAGTAATCTCCCATCCACCGCATTAGCCACAATGTCCAAGACATGATCGCCTGTAATATCTACCCAAACGGGAGGAGCAATAAAACCCCTGTCAGGACTGGTTGCCAGTTTGATGGCATTGGATAAGTTGCCCTTACGTAAGTCTGACAGAGTTGTAACAAAAAGGTTTCCTCCAATGGTCTCCCCTCCAGTACCAATGACAATATTTAAATCATCGCTGTTATATTTCTTCGCTGCTAATACTGACATGTAGGTTTCTTTTCCGTCAGGCATTATCGCCATGGAAATCAGACTGCCATCCAACGCATTGATTATGACCAATTTCCCCGGAGGGCGTTTCGGATCATAGGGCTCGACCATAACATCACCTCCATTGGAGATGAGTATGTCTTCAAAGCCATCATTATTTTGATCCGGTATGAATTGAGGGTTATAGAAGTTAAACCACCTCTGCTTCTTCCTTTTATATTTTGTATTCTTATCAAATTTCCACAAGACTTTTCCATTTGCTCCGTTGATTGCCTGTAGTTCAGCGGATCTCCCGTTAATTATTATATCTTCTATCCCATCCTGGTTAAGATCCTTAAGTGTTGAGGATCCGAAGATTTGATCATTAGCTGAGACATTCCATAGAAGTTCTCCATTAAGGCCATTCAATGCTATAATCGCTGAATCGCAAGCTTGAAATTCCTGCCTTCCGGCTCCAATGACAATATCTCCAATACCATCACCATTAAGATCAGAAACACGGGGCGAAGAAAAAGTGCCGATTCCTGGTAATTTTTTTGACCAGACATTTTGTGCATTACCAATGTTTGGATTTCCAATTGAGCAACAAACAAATAGAAAAAAGAGAAAGTAATTCTGCATTCTTGCTAATACGGTGTGTGTTATAATGGGCAAATTTGAATGAACTATAAAGTTATCGCAACCGTCTAAAAGCAGATAATGAGTCTTTAAAAATGTTGAACTCCTTATGTCTTATTTTTTTAATGCATTTGACTTGATATAATCTTCAAATTTTGATTGCTGGGGCCCAATGTAGTGAAATCGTTCAGCCCATTCCAATCCATAAGGCTTTCCAACTTCCTTGTCTGAAGGGACACCTCGTAGTATTTGGGAGTCCATATCAAATACTACCTGTTTGATATAATTTCTATTGGCAGTATCATTGTCATCTCCCAATAAGGGCAGGTATTTACCTTCTTTTGCCAGGCGATCTCTCCAATTTGCCCCAGCGTCTCCTCCCGGTCCCTGCGTCACAATCACCCTATTGGCCTCCACCTTTTGGTCAATTGTTTCGCTTATGTCAACAATCCTATTTACAAGTTGAGGTCCTCGGGCAAAATAATATCTTTGAAATAGGCACTTAATAAATAAATATTTTGAACCATAAACAGTGTAAAATTCTTTATTAACTCATTGATATTCAGTATATTAATGAGTAATTTAAAGCTAAAGTTAAGTTTCAAGATATGGA
>JAQCLE010000012.1 GCA_027592755.1 Bacteroidota bacterium
CTAATCACAATATGTATCGGCCTGTTGATTGAATAAATGTTAGCCTATGAATAATGCGGGTTAATCAATTTATTTCAATGAAAAACACATCGCTACTCAAAGTAGTTGCCTTAGGATTCCTGTGTATTTCTCTAAGCACCAAAGCACAGATCACTCAAAACACTTTCGGAAAAGGGATTAAACTCAAAGCAGAGGACGGGTCATTTGAGATGAAATTTAGTATCAGGTTTCAAACTTTGTATGTTGGGAAACTTAATCTGGAAACGGATGACTACTCAGATCAGCTTTTGATACGCAGGGCCAGACTCAAGTTTGATGGTTTTGCATTTTCTCCGAAACTAAATTATAAAATCGAGCTTGGCATTACCAACAGTGATACTAGGAATTCCAGTAGTATTGGAATTCCACAAAATGGAGGTACTGCCAATATTATCCTTGACGCGGTATTAAGATATGAGTTTGCTGATAACTGGGAAGTATGGTTTGGACAGACTAAACTACCTGGCAACCGTGAAAGGGTAATATCTTCACAAAAACTCCAGTTCGTTGATCGGAGCCTGGTAAACTCAAGGTTCAACATTGATCGCGATACAGGCCTTCAGCTTCATCACAAAAGCGTTATTGGTAGTATGGTGTTAAATCAGGCTTTGGCTATTTCAATTGGTGAGGGCAGGGACATAACCTCCTCCAATAATCCAGGCGGTTATGATTACACAGGTCGATTGGAATTATTACCGTTTGGGGAATTCACGAACAAAGGCGATTACTTTGGAGCTGACCTTGAAAGAGAAGAAACCCCAAAGCTGTCTGTAGGTTTCACAGCTGATTTCAATGATAATGCATTGAGGCAAGGCGGCCAATTGGGAAGGTTTGTTACAGACGGTGGAAATCAACTAAAAAGTGACCTGACCGCCTTCTTTTTGGATGCCGTGTTAAAATACAATGGACTTTCAGTTTCATCGGAATTTGCCAGCAAGGCCGGATCAGCCGTCAATGGATTTGGCACAGGGTCCGGTTTTGTCGCTCAGGTGGGCTATGTGTTTAAGAATAATATTGAGCCGGCTATCAGATTCACTAAAATTGAACCTGATAATTTCAGGTCAAGGTTATCAGAAGAAACTGAATATACTTTTGGCTTGTCAAAATATATTGTTGACCATAGCCTGAAGGTTCAAACGGACTTTAGCTACACTGACTTCCCGGATTCGCATAATGAATTCAGATACAGGTTCCAGGTGGAGTTTTCTTTTTAATGATTATTTAATATCAAAGAGATGGGAATGATAAGATTGCCCTGCCATTTTTGCAGGGCTTTTTATAATATGGAAAAAAACGTCAAAAACAATGTTCATATCGGTTGGGTAAGTAGTGCAGTAAGAATATTGTTACTGGCAATGATTTTCTTTGTTGCCCTGAACCTTATCACAGGATCCTTGAAATTTATGGGGAGGGATACGGTTCATGAATACTTAAGTGCTGCTGATAACCCCTTCGTCGCATTATTCATTGGCCTTTTAGCAACCGCAATCATTCAAAGCAGCTCTACTATTACCTCGGTAGTAGTTGCACTGGCAGCTACTGGATCTATTGGCTTTGAAACCGCAGTCCCAATTGTGTTGGGGGCAAATATTGGAACGACGCTAACAGGCTTTTTAGTGTCGTTGGTTTTTATCGGTAGGAAAAGGGAATTTAGAAAAGCTTTGACTGTTGCCTCGAGTCACAATTTTTTTAATGTTTTTTTGGTTCTAATTCTCTTTCCTCTTGAGTATTTCTACGGTTCAATTTCTGGAGCTGCAAGATATCTAGCAAGTATCATTGGCGTGAATCAGGCTAATGCTGAGATCAGTAAAAACAGTTTTTCATTAAGTAGTTCAGCTGTTGAATTTTTTGGCAGTGGCGCGGTTGTTTTGATTATTGCTATTGTACTACTCGTTTTTTCAATCAAACTCCTTGCAAAATTTATTTATAACCTGTTGGTCGAAAGACGCAAGTCAGACTTTGGCCTATTGATGAAAAACCCATACAAATCATTTTCGCTCGGATTGTTATTAACCGCGGGGATTCAATCAAGTTCTGTTACAACGTCATTTGCTGTTGCGGTAGCAGCCACAGGTAAGATTTCTGCAAAAAAACTCTTCCCCTTTATTATGGGTGCCAATGTAGGAACAACTGTCACGGCTTTCGTGGCAACACTTTTTAAATCCGAAGCTGCTTTGGCCATTGCTTTTGTCCACCTAATCTTCAATGTTGTGGGTGTGTTAATATTTTTACCATTTCCTCCTTTGAGGAATATTCCTGTTTTTATTGCATTAAGATTTAGTGCAATGACATCAAAGAACAGGTTCATTGGCTTTACTTATTTTTTAATTATCTTCTTCATTCTACCCTTTATACTTATTTATTTTAATGGAGTGTAAAGCATCACCTATCCTGTTACAGGCTATTATTAGTAATGAGATTGCCTAAGCCGGTCCGAAAGCCGGGTTGTATTTGGCAATCAACCGGATGTCATCAAAGTATGCTACCCCGGTTGTATTCGGTAGCATAAACAATACTATTTTTATGTCAGGAGGGGTGTTTGGGAAATATGGGATTACCAATTGATAGGTTTGAAAATCACTGGTACCTGCTAGTGTCAGGTCGTTCTCGGAACTTTTAAATGTCAGGATTTGGCCATTAATGTCAAAGCCTCCTGCGATGGAAACACCGGTTCCAACAATGCTCTGGAGTTTCACTCTTACCGTTAAAACCAGGTCGGCGGTTTCAGGAACATCATTGACACTTGATATCCGCAGCCTCCATGCCGGGGTAGCATCATATTCTTTTCCGGCAATAATTTTTAATGAGTAGTCTCCATCCGCGGCAAATTCATTTGTGCGTTCACCATAGCTTTCACCTCGGTTAAAAACATCTCCAATTCTTAGAAAATCCCACCCGGCAGTACCGGACTCAACGCTTGAGTTTATTGACAATTCGTATTCTGCTGTTTTGTCTTTTGTCCATTCAGGATCAGGGATGGTTTCATCAAATAATTCGTCAATGAGGTAAGCTTTTAATATTGGGGTATATTGATTATAAGGACCCAAGGTGCCCGTTTCCATAATACTCTTAACAAGACCATTTTCGAACCTGTCATCCCGGTGAGGGCGGTCAAGAAGCGCATGCCCAAGCTCATGATAGACCAGAGCCTCTCTTGTCGTTTCTGGCTGGCCAATCCAGCATTTATCATTTGCCCTGATAATGATTGAGTTGGATTTCTGATGGAATTGAGAAGATTGTCCACAGATGTCTTCATTTTCATCAATTTCTTCGAATGTCAGGGTTGCTTCAAACTTTTTGAAATCAAAGGATTCGCCATGTTCCCCGGCCACTTGCACGAAAGATTCAATATAAGGCCTGATCTCAATATTCACTTCGGTACCCAGGTCGTCCAGGGCAACTGGGTCATCCTGTGCGCATGAGTAAAGAAAAATGGCCGTGACTACGGAAAACCAAAGAATTATTTTCTGCATAAAACAACTACAACCAAATGAAGATTTCTCCGAAAAATGAAGGGTTTATCTTCCGGATAAATCCTTTATACGGACATTTCGAAATCTGACAATCGTTCCATGGCCCAGAAAGCCAATATATCCGTCATGTCTTTCCAAACCAGGATGGTCATTGTTATCGATTGTGCCATTTTTTGTTGCTTTCTTAAGGTTGCTATTCACTATTGTTTCCCCATTGAGTATGACTTTGATATTGTCCCCTTTCACATAAATCTCTTCTGAATTCCATTCCCCCACAGGCTTCTGAAAGCCTCTTTTTGCCGGAACTATACCATACACTGACCCATGATATTGATAATCTTTCAGCTCTCCATACTTATCTGTGGTATTATCAATCACCTGGATTTCCTTGCCCATATAGGCCACATCACCTCCAGCTGGTGCGTGAATGCCTATGCCATTGTTGGCGCCCGGGGTTAACAGGAACTCAAAACGTAAAACAAAATTGGAGAATTGCTTTTCGTAAAAGAGGTTGCCATTCCCTCCTCCCTCTTTATCGGAGCTAACAATAGCACCATTTTCAACCGTGTAATTCGTTGTATCTCCAAACCAACCTTTGAGATCTGTGCCATTGAACATGGTGATGAACCCCTGCTCATCCTGGCTCAAGCCATTAAAAGACATGGACATCACTACAGCACATATTATTGATGTGTGTGTGAATTTTTTTCCTATCATATTGAATAATTTAAAATTTTGTTGACGCACTCTTCTGGCATTACAACTGAAGGATTGCCCAGGCTAACAGGATCAAAAATCCTACAAAAATCCAGCTTAACAAAAAACCGCCGAGATCTTCCCTATACCTTCTGAAAAATCCTGTCCACCTGTCTCTTTTCATCCACCCGGGAAGGTCCAGCAACATTGACTCTTCACCACTATCTGACGCCAGGGGTTTTTGTTCACCATCTTTTAAAACCGCATCGGATTTTCTTCTCATAAGATCAAAAAAGGAATCAATACGATTCTGATCTTCTCTCTTTGTAACGATACTGCCCAACCAGAACATAAAGAATCCAAACAACATGGCCAGTCCAAAGGGAGCAGGTTCCCATTTGTAAACTAACATTACCGTACCAACATTCAGAAAATTAATCAAATAATAAGACAGGAAAGCGGTAATTACGCCAGCTGCCGCCCCATATCGGTTAGCCCTTTTCCAGATTATTCCCCCCAGAAAGGCGATGCCCATAAATGCTGCTGTGGTCTCGGTGAAAAGAAAGGCGTGTAAAACATTTTTAATACTGAGGGCAAAAAGAACTGCAAGTAGCGATAATCCTAAACCCGAAAACCGACCCACCCAAAGCAACCGACGATCATCCGAATTTGGATTAATGTGGCGCTTGTAAATATTTTGAGTGAAAAGAGCTCCGGTATTGACCATGAAATTGGAACAGGTAGACATATTTGCAGCAACTATCGCTGCGAGCATCAATCCTGTCAATCCAGGCCCAAGGAGTTCCCGGCTCCCGTAACCGAATGCCATTTCCGGGTCGTCGAGGGTAACGTTATTTTTTATTACCAAAGCGGCCACCACCAATCCGGTAAGCGCCCATCCGATAGTCATTAACCTCTTGAACATTGACCCAAAGGTTTGACCAATTCTTCCTGAGCGTTCTGTATTACCGGTAGCATACATCGATAGCATGTGAGGTTGGGCAGTTATTCCAATTACACCATTCAAGGCCAACATGGAGATTGTAAAGGCATCCATGCCAACGTTGCTATCAAACAGTTTGAAACTGTTGGCTGGCAACACTTCTTTCATCCCACTAAATCCCCCAACAGCATTCAAACCAAGCGGAATCAATAAAAAAGACAAAGCGATAATTAAAATGGATTGGATAAAGTCGGTATATGCAGCCGCGACCAGGCCACCAGCAAAACTGTAAATAATGAAAGCCACCGTCATGGCAAGTACAACCCCATTGGCAGAGATTAATTCTCCACTTGCAATTGTAATGACTTTCGCAGCGCCCTGAAGCATGGCGCCCATGCTGAATACGAAAAACATAATAGCAAAAACTGAGTAGACTATGCCAAGTTCCTTTCCGTATCGATCCTCGAAAATTTCACCAATGGTCGTTCTTTCACTCCTTCTATAGAATGGCCCCAGGAGCCAATAGAATGGAGTGATCAACATATTTTTCCATTGATACCAAATGGTAGCAAATCCATGCTGAAAAGTTGCACCTGCCTGTGCAACGGGCATTTCGGCATGAGTGCCAGTGCCAAAAGCCTGGCCCATCATGATCCACCAGCTGAATTTACGTTCACCCCTGAAATAACTGTCGCTGCTTTTTGTGCGGCGAGAGATCCACAGGCCGAATGCAGTAATGGCAATGAAGTACCCAAATAAAATGATATAATCGATAGTGGCCATTATTATAAAACGTTCTCTCCTAACACGTATGTTTCCTTAATATGAATATGATGATCGTTTTGAATCAGGATAATATCGGCTCGTTTGCCTTTTTCAATGACTCCCCGATCGGTAAACCCATAAACCCTGGCAGGGTTCTTAGATGCCATATCAATTGCCTCAGACAAAGTACATCCAACAAATTTCACCATATTTTCCACTCCGGCTTTGAGTGAAAATGAAGCTCCCGCCAGACAATTATTGGAAATACTCTCCAGTCGCCCATTCTTCTTTAGTTCCACGTCGGACCCAGCAAAAAAATATTTTCCCGGTCTCATTCCGGCTGGAGGTGCCACGTCTGAGGTTAAAATTAAGTTGTCTTTCCCTTTGACTTTGAAAATGGTTCGGATCAATTCTGGTGGCAGATGATGCCCATCTGCAATAACCGATGGAGTAAGATCATCACAATCGAGTTGTGGCCAAATGGGATTATTGTGCCTATGAATCAGATTTGCACAACCATTACCCAAATGGGTGCTTAGTGAAGCACCAGCTTCGACGGCAGCTTTAATTATATCGAAACCGGCATTCGTATGCCCCAAACTCACAACAATACCACTATTTACACAATGTTGAATAAATCCAAGGGAACCTTCCATCTCCGGCGCCAACGTCACCTGAACAATCCTTCCACTGGCTGCTTTTTGCAGCTCCTGGAATTCATCCCAATCGGGTTTTCTCACATGCTCCATGGGATGGCACCCAACAAAACCCGGCTCGGGTGATATATACGGGCCTTCCAGATGATACCCGATGATGCTTTTAGTAAAAAGCGAATCATCTGTCAATTCAGAAAAGATTTTGAAATTTCTTTTCAGGCTCTCGTGACTATTCGTAATCAGCGTTGGCAAATAACTGGTAACCCCCTGCTGCCATAAAGCTTTCGTCACTTTTTCAATCCCTTCTGTGTCAAGAGAATCTCCCGAGAAATCAATCCCCAAATATCCATTCACCTGGTTGTCAATTAATCCAGGAGCGATGATATTTTCTGTTTTACAAGATGGGATTTCTATAATTTCTGTGATCATCCCGCCCTGCATGCTTAGCTGAATGGGCTTTCCAGTAGAATAATGGATGCCTTCAATTTTGGTCATTTCAGGTGTTTTGCTGAATTCATAGCTCCATGGCTTCTTTAAAACTTTATGATAGCTGAAGAAGAATCCCTGTTAAGGAATAAATGGAAATCGTCATGGGTTTTTAAAATGCTTGCGGGCACTTCATTAGTGATTTCGGATGTTAATGTTTTATAGACTGCCTCCGCTTTTACCTTGAAAGGAACTCCACATATGAGGGTTACACATTGTAAAATCTGGTAAGGGGTTATGGTGATGGCTTCATCAGGAACTTCTTCTGTTGACCCAAACCAGCCCTCTCCGACTTGTTGCCTCTTACATTTATCGTCCAGGCGAACCCTGATAAAGGCATCTTTGGTTTCAAAGTCAGCCGGGGGATCATTGAAACCAATATGAGTGTTTTCACCAATCCCGATAATACCGACATCGATGGGTTTTTCTGTGATAGCAGCAGACAGCTGACTGAGGCTTTTCGAAACATCGCCCCCTGTTTCTACGGGATGAAATTTCTTAACCTCAACCTGATCAATGAATCGTTCCTGAATGTATTTAATGAAACTGGCCTTATGACTAACCGGGAGACCAATGTATTCATCCATGTGGAACACTTCCACATTGCTCCATTGAAGATCGCACTTAACCAAGGCCTCTAAAGTCTCCAATTGAGACATCCCGGTCGAAACCAGCAACCTTGCATAACCTTTCGCATTAAGGGCATGATTTAATTTTGACGCCACCAGCGCTGCAGCTTTTTGACTCAACTCCTTAGATGATTTACTTATGCTTATATTCATAGTCACTTCATTATTTAGGATTCTTACTCATCTCATTCAGTCCAGCGTCATTTACCAATTTCTCTAATAGTTTGTGCCGCGTCCCAATTTCCTTGACCTTGGATCTGTTCAAACGTAAAATACACTTTTATTAGGGTTGCAATGATATTGAAAAGCCAAAACTTTTCAAGAAAGAGAACCGGAAGCGAGACATTTGATCAATGCTTGAAAATAATATGATAATCTTTTATGAAAATTGACTGAAGCTCATATTTCTCATTTGTACCATTGGTGATCACCCCCTCAATGAGTTGGTCCGTTTTGAACGTTACGCTCAGTTGTTTTTTAAAGCTCAATTGTTTTCTGCCATGGATTTTATAGAGAACTTCCTTGGCACACCATGCCTGGGTAAGTAAATTTTGATCATCACCACAGAAGTCCATTTCATCATCAGAAAGAAATTTATGTTTTATTCTTAGGATTTGCTTCCCCGGTTTTTCGATATCAATTCCCGTTGGTCCGGAGGTATCAATGATTGCTCCTGCTAAAGGAAAGGCATGAGAAATTGAAACATGAATATTGGGATTATTTGGGATATGTGGTTTGCCAAACTCATCCTTTTGAATCCCTTCATAATTGACTCCAATACTCTTCATAAGATTGGCCGAGGCCAACCGCGTGGCTGCTGTCTCAAGCTTCTTATTTTCTAAAAACGATTCACCTACCTCATTGAGATCCCGGGGATGAAGCTGGCTTGACAGGTAGTCAAAATCCTCTGTAATTTCCCATACAATAACCCTGACCATTGGACTTACTTCTTTATACAGGATAATCGGCATACTTTTACCACAAGGATTAATTGATGTCGAAAGTTACCGTTTCCAAGATAAATACCTGTACAGGTCATCGTGATTGTGTGTATGCGTTAGCAGATTGTCCCGATTCGCAATACTTCTTCTCTTCTGGCGGTGACGGTATGATCGTAAAATGGGACATTGAAAATCCTGAAGAAGGTCAACTATTAGCTCAGGTAAAGACATCTGTTTATTCTCTCCGATATATCCCAGAGAATAACTTTCTTATGTTGGGACAGAATTTGGAAGGGCTTCAGATAATTGATGTTGAGAACCAAAAAATATCAGCATCATTGAAACTTGATAGCTGCCTGATCTTCTGGATTGAAACCTATAAAGATGTTGCATATGTGGCGATGCAAAATGGTTATGTCTACCTGATCGACATTTTTTCGATGGCTATTTTGGCTAAAATTCATTGTAGCGAACAAAGTGCCAGGGTGATTGCTATTAATCCGGTTGCCGATGAACTGGCGGTTGGATATAGTGACTATGTCATTCGTATATTTGATCTCACTGGTGGTTCATTAAAGAGGGAAATGAGAGCTCATTCGAATTCAGTATTTGCGCTGCGATACTCCCCGGATGGCAAATATCTTTTGAGTGGCGGAAGGGATGCACATTTAAAGGTGTGGAATGTTGAGGAAAATTACGAGCTTCATGAAGACATCATCGCCCATATGTATACCATCAATGACGTTGTTTTTAGCCCAAATGGAAAACATTTTGTAACTTGTAGCATGGATAAATCCATCAAGGTATGGGATTATTCCACTTTTACCCTACTAAAAGTGATAGATAAATCACGGCATGCGGGTCACGGCAACTCTATCAACAAACTAATCTGGACACATTTCAATAACCAACTCATTTCCTGTAGCGATGACAGGACAATATCTTTATGGGATTTGAAGTTTTCATAACATCTAACAAACCATTAAGAAATTTTACATGCAATTGGCTGATTTTCAGTCATTACAGCCTTAACTTTGCACTAATTTGAAATTGACCTCAACAAGTCATGAAAATAACTCCGATAGAAATTCGTCAAAAGCAGTTTGAAAAGAAACTGAGAGGTTTTGACAAAGATGAAGTAAACGCTTTTTTGACGTCTATGTCCCAGGAATGGGAAAGGGTACTTGACGAGTGTAAAGCGCTCAAAATCAAGCTGGAAGCTTCCGAAAAGGAAGTCCAAAAACTTCGGGAGGTCGAAAGCTCTCTTTTCAAAACCTTAAAAACAGCTGAAGATACCGGGGCTAATATGATTAACCAGGCCAACAAATCAGCGGAACTTCACCTAAAGGAAGCACAAATCAATGCTGAGTCTTTGATGAATGATGCCAAATACAAAGCGAGAGCAACGATTGAAAAGGCAGAGCTTGAGACCCGTGAGATTGTTGAGCAAATGGAAGATGAAGTCAAAATGCTGGAACAAAATTTTAAAGCATTAGAAAATCAGAAAGAAAACCTTTTGAATGACTTGCAGAACCTTACTCAAGACATTACAGATAAACTGGAGCGTATCGCTAAGAAAAATGTTGACGTAAATATTGATTCTCAACTCAAAAGAGCAAGGGAATTCACACGTCAAAAAGAAGAAGACTTTGAAAGTAGCAGCGTAAAAAGAGATCCTGGGAAAAAAAGCCCGGTTGAAATTTCAAGACCAATGCGATCTGCGGAGTCACCTGTAAAGAAAGTCATAGCAGCCCAGAGTGAAAATGCCTCACAAACTGAAGAACCTAAAGAGGAAACAAGGTTTGAATCTCCTGAAACAAGAGAGGATAAAAAAGTAGAAGGAGACTCTTCCGGTAACAAATCCTTCTTTGACGATCTATAAAATAACTGATGGGTAAGATTTTCCTCGAGGGCATGAAATTTCATGGCTACCACGGCCTTCATGACTCAGAAAGGAAAGAGGGAAATGCCTTTATCATTGACCTTGAGATTGAGACAGATTTTGCTTCGGCTGGTGAAGATGACGATATTAATCAAACCATTGATTATGAAGAGGTTTACAGGACTGTGAAACTCCAGATGGAAGGTTCTTGCTATTTACTGGAACGTCTTGCCATGAAAATCCTCACATCACTTAAAAAGCAGTTCCCCATGATTCAAAAACTTACGGTAAAAGTTTCAAAACTGAATCCTCCGGTTGGGGGAGAGTGTGATCGGGCATGTGTAGAGCTGAGCCTCTAAAAACTCTATCCCTTTATAGAGAGGTAAACCGGAGGGTGTCTTTGTATTTAATCCCATTATCAGACTTGTAGATGTTATCTTCTAAATAGTCTAACCATATAATCCCAAAAGGAATGATTTACTAATTAGTGTTTTATTCTTGGGAGTAATTACTGTGACTTTCAGTTAATAACAAATCTCAAATTAAACATATCAATTGAATTTATAATTCAATAAACAGCCGCTGGTAAAATCCCTATCCCGAAATAATCAAAATAATAGTTATCATTATCAATTGAATTAATTCCAAACCCATGAAAAACACGATTATTCTCTTTTGTTTGTTGATCACTTCAGCTGTTATGGCCCAATCCGGCCAGGTCATGGACAACCTTTCTTTGACAAGTAAAATTTTGAACGGCGAACGTAAATTCGCGATTTATCTTCCCCCTGACTACGCGACCTCACAGCGAAGTTATCCTGTATTGTACCTTCTTCATGGTGGTGGTGATGACCAAACCGGCTGGGTGCAGTTCGGTGAGGTCCTGAGAATTACCGACAACGCCATTAAAGATGGTATTGCCACCCCAATGATCATTGTAATGCCTGATGCTAATTCCGGACAACGGGGATATTTTAACTCTGCTAAGAATGATTGGAGGTATGAAGATTTCTTCTTTGAAGAATTCATGCCTTATGTTGAAAAAAACTATCGGATTAAAGGCGATAAAAGGTACAGGGCGGTCGCCGGTCTTTCAATGGGCGGCGGCGGATCCTTTATGTATGCCCTTCATCACCCGGAACTATTTTCATCAGCTTGTCCTTTGAGCGCCAGCACTGGCCCGTTAACTCTTGAGGCAGTCAATGCCCAGCTGGAGAGACATGGGGAGACGAATGTAACAGATGCTCAGAAAAGGACTTACTTTGAAAGGCACAGTGCCCTTTATATGGTTGAGAACAACCCCGTTGATGATTTGAAGACAGTTCGTTGGTTCATCGATTGTGGCGACGATGATTTTCTATATGAAGGAAATTCCCTGATCCACATCGCCATGAGAAAGAAAGAAATTCCTCACGAATTCAGGATTCGTGATGGCCGGCATAGCTGGAAATATTGGAGAGAATCGTTGCCTGAAGTTTTAAGATTCATATCGGACTCCTTTCATCAGAATTGATAGAATACCTTTACATTAAACGAAATATTTATGTCTACCCGCCGACTTGTCTATTTCCTGTTATTACTTTTTTTCTTCAATGGGCTTATTGCCCAGCAAATACAGACAGCCTCTCCCGAAGAGGTTGGAATTTCTTCCGAGCGGCTTGCAAGATTAACTGATGCTTTTAAGCGTTATGCCGACAACAAAAAAATGGCCGGAAGTACTATCCTGGTTGCCAGAAAAGGAAAAGTTGCGTATTATGAGGCTTTTGGCCAGCGTGACATTGAATCCAAATCAACCATGCCAAAGGATGCCATTTTCAGAATAGCCTCTCAATCCAAGGCAATTGTAAGTGTTGGTATAATGATCCTTCAGGAAGAAGGTAAATTATTAATCGGGGAACCGGTTTCGAAATATATACCTGAGTTTGCCAAAACTACTGTGGCCGAGGAGCAATACAATGGATACACCGTTGTTCCGGCTAAAAGGCAGATTACTATCAGGGATCTATTGACCCACACCGCAGGAATTGGTTATGGTAATGGAAAGGCAGCAGACATATGGGAAGCGGCAGGAATACAGGGATGGTATTTCGCAAATCGTGATGAACCTATTGCCGCTACAATATCCCGCATAGGAGCACTTCCAATGGATGCACAGCCGGGCGAGGAATTTGTATACGGATACAATACTGACATTCTTGGAGTAGTAGTTGAGAAGGCTTCGGGAATGCCCCTTGACAAATTTGTTCAAACTAAAATATTGGATCCGCTGGGGATGAATGATACTCATTTTTATCTACCGAAAGAAAAAACCGGCAGGTTGGCAACAGTTTATTCAGCATTTGAAGGAAAACCAATTGAAAAAGCTCCGGATCCCGGGCATATGGTTGGGCAAGGGGCTTATGTTAATGGCCCCAGAAAAAGTTTTTCTGCAGGGGCGGGATTGCTTTCAACAGCAGAAGATTATTATAAATTTCTCCAGATGACATTAAATGGAGGGACATTGAATGGAAACAGGATTCTATCACCAAAATCCATTGAACTGATGACCGTCAGTCATATGGGCGATATTCCATTCAGACCTGGCCAGGGTTTTGGTTTGGGATTTTCAGTTATTCTTGATCTTGGTGATTTTGGAGCCCCGGGGTCGGTTGGCGAGTATGGCTGGGGTGGGGCTTATGGTTCAACCTATTGGGTTGATCCAAAAGAAGAACTTGTTGTAGTCTATTTCAAGCAACTCATCCCAACCAATGGATTAGATGATCAACAAAAACTAAGAGCACTCATCTATCAATCGATCATTGATTAATCAGGAATTTGATGACCAAAAACTTTACTAACTATATAACTAACTAAACCTATCATGAAAACATTTTTTTTGACAATCCTTGCTATAACCTTTCTTCTTACCGGTTCGAATAATCTTTCTGCTCAAAAGAAGCAACTTTTCAACGGAAAAGACCTGACCGGATGGAAAAACTATGGCACCGAGAAATGGTATGTCGAAGGGGGATTGCTGATTTCGGAAAGTGGTCCGGATGCTGAATATGGTTATCTGGGAACAGACAGTTCATTTAAAAACTTCGAATTAACTGTCGAGTTTAAGCAGGAAGCCGATGGGAACAGTGGTGTATTCTTCAGGTCATCGATAGAAGGGACAAAAATTACCGGTTGGCAAACCGAAGTAGCCCCTCCGGGTAATGATACTGGTGGCATCTACGAGTCTTATGGCCGCGGTTGGCTAATTAAGCCCGATCCTGAATTGGATAAAAATCTCAAGTATGGTGATTGGAACAAAATGAAGATTCGAGTAGTGGCTGATAAAGTAACCACATGGCTCAACGGCAAGCAAATGATTACCCTTACTGATGAAAAAATAGGCATGGCTAATGGAATCATTGCGCTTCAGATTCATGCTGGTGGAGGGATTAAAGTTTACTGGAGAAATATTGAGATTAAGGAATTATAGGAGATAACCTATCGTAAGAGCTGGTAAATAAAACCACCATTGGCTACAAAACCATCGGTGGGAGCCCAAACCTCTGAAAAAGTCGGTGCTGAGTATGGCGGGGAAATCATGTCCTGGTAACGCGACTGGCGTGTATCGGTAAAGTTCTCGAAATTTAAAAAGACGCTAAAACGACCAAGTTCCCGCATCATCATAAAGCCCATAACCCAGTAATCCCTCGTTTTGCTGTAGTCATTCCTGAATTGCTGATCGGTATAGTAAAGCTCGTACCCGATGCGCCATGAGTGTTCTTTTTCATACATCAGTGTGATGCCAAGGTTATGTTTTGGGGTTAAGGGCTTTTGTTTGTTAATATTATTATAGAGGAGTTCGACATCCATAAAGGAGTATTGCAAATAAAGGATAAAATCACTTAGGGTGAATTTGATATTGCTTTCGATCCCTTTACTGAAGATTGGTCCATCGGCATTGTTAAAAAAATAATTGTCTGATGGCCCTTGTTCAAGTACCAGTGATTTTTTCAGGTTCGTATAGAAGAAAAGTTGGTTAATGGAAAATGTGAGGTTATTGCCAATAAGCGTTTTGTAGTGGACATCGAAATTAGTACCGATTGACTTTTCAGCATCGATGCCATCAAAAGCAATAGGGTCGATGTTTGTAAAATAAAGAGTTTCAGCTTCTTCAGTGAAAATCGTTGGAAGTTTGTAACCCAATCCTCCACCTAGCCTGAAAGTAAGTTTGTTGTTTGCTTTGAAGAGTGCTGATAACCGAGGTAGAACAAAAAGATCAAAGTGTTGATTGTAATCCGTTCGGAGACCCGATTCCAACGTGAATTTGGGCGTTAGGGAAAAGTTATTTTGAACAAATAATCCTCCAGTCAGCAGTGAATAATCCCTCCGGACAGACGAGAAGGAAGAGGGGTCATCCTCAAGAAAATGGTCGGTGAAAACATTGACTCCAATAATCCAGTCACTATTTTCCCCATTTCGAGACCAACTCCCTTCGGAAAAAGTAGCCACCTGGCTGCCGCCGAAATGCAAACCAGGGACATCAATGCCCCTGTTGAAATAACCCACACTGTTTTTAAACGTCAAAGTTGCTCCGGAAGCCTGGGAATGTTGAAGGTTGAATTGTGTTGATACCCGTTTCGAGAGGTTCTTTTCAGAAAAAGTCCTCATGGGTTCCGGATCGTTTTCGATCACATGAAGATCACCACCCAATCGGTTTTCGAAGAGTGTGTTCACACCAAACCACAGTTCGGTATCATCATCAGGATACCAGAAAAACTTTGGATTCAGACTGAAGCTTCTAACCCGTGGAATGTCTGAAAAATTATCATTGTTGGCATCGTATGCCTTCTGATGATTGCCGGTGGCATAAAGTGTAAATCCCGTTTTAGCAAACCTTTGTGCCCAAAATATATTGGCTGTGGTACCGAGGGCCGTAGTTTGGTTGACCATCAAACTGAGTTCGGGTTCGTCCTGAATCGGTTCTTTTGATACCAGGTTTACCAGCCCGGCAATGGCACCACCACCATAAAGCGTGGAAGCGCTTCCCTTGATTATTTCGACCTGGCGGAGATCTAAGGGTGGTACCTGCATGATACTTAAGCCACTTGAAAAGCTGCTGTATAGGGGGAAGCCGTCTTTAAGAATTTGAGTATAGCGGCCATCCAGGCCTTGAATACGAAGGGTTTGGTTGACCGAGTTGGCAGAAGTTTGCTGCACCAATATACCCGAACTCTCTTTGAGCAACATTGAGATATTTGAGGAGTTCATTACTGCTTTTTCTCCCAATTCCTCTGCAGTGATCGCTTCCATTCGTGTGGGGATGTCTTCAATCGACCGGCTTGAGCGAGTAGCTGTAACGTAGACTTCTTCAAGTTCTTGGCCCGCTGCAAGCCTTATTACCATATGTTCGGCAGACTGTAGTGGGAAATTTATGATTTTAATGACAGTTTCGTAACCGACAAATGATACCTGGATGGTTTGCTTTCCGGGTGGAATGTTTACAATTCTTACTCCGCCATCAAGCCCAGAGACACCACCAAGGTTTGTCCCTGTCACTATAACCGAAGCCCCGACGATTGGTTTGTGGTCATCATTATCGAAAATGGTGACTTCAAATGCATTCTGGGCCATAGCCAGGTGGGTGCATAATATAAATGATAGCACCAGTAGAATTTTCATTTATCAAAATAAGTAACCAATTTAAGGAAATGGATTTTTAACTGAATAGATAATTATTGAATCGTGATAAACCGATCATTCCATTTAATTTTGACGATTGTACTTACACTAATTATTCTTCCCTTATGAGATTTCTTGCTTTCCTTTTGTTACCTCTTTTCCTTATCACGTGTAATTCACCGGAACCAGGACCGGTGAACATAGCCACTTTCAATATCCGTTATGATAATCCGGCAGATAGTTTGAATGCGTGGCCCAACCGGAAAGAGATGGTTGTAAAAGCCATTCGGGATAATGACTTTGATCTGTTCGGTATGCAAGAGGTATTACACCGCCAACTGGAATACCTGGAGTCCAACCTTGATGGTTTTGAAAGAGTTGGAATCGGCCGCCTGGGAGGAACTTGGGGTGAATATGCTCCTATATTCTTTAAAACAGACTGTTTTGAAAAAATGGCCGATTCCACCATCTGGCTTTCGGAAACGCCTACGGTAATAGCAAGCGTAGGTTGGGATGCAGCATTGCCGAGGATTGCCACATGGGTGAAGTTAAAGGACAAACAATCTGGCAAATTTCTTTCTGTTTTCAATACTCATTTTGATCATATTGGTGTGATGGCACGGCAGGAGAGCGTGAAGCTCATGCTGACATTTGTCGGAAGTCTTAGAGAAGATATCCCAACTATTATTATGGGTGATTTTAACATCCCAGAAGGTGATACACCTTATCAATTGCTGGCAAATAAAGAACAAAATAGCATGGGGTTTACAGACTCCAAATACTCGTCAAAGTCTGCACATGAAGGGCCCACGGGAACTTTCAATGGGTTTTCCGATGAGGTATCAAGAAAGGAAGCTATCGACTTCATATTTATTAATGAGCGAATTGCTACACGCACCCACGCTACTCTTGAGATCAGGGAAGGACCGGTATTTGTTTCCGATCATTACCCGGTTATGATATCGGTGGATTTGAAGTAAGGTTATAAGAAGTAAGAATAAACGTCACTGACAAGCCCTTTTATCAGAGGTTGTGTTTTTTTATTGAGCTTTTGAGAGAAAAGATTGACTCTATTCCCGTTTTTCTTCATCAGTTTGATTTTACAATATTTCACTATCGCCTTATTTGAGAATGGATTTGGCTCATTGTAAATATCCAATTCGGAGGTTTCGATTCCTTCAATATTTTTGAAATCGAGAGAGGTCCAATTAGTATCGAATTTAAATTTCAAATAAACTTTCTTATCAACTTTAGTAATTATCAATCTATGCATCTTCTTCTTCTCTTTGAGGAGTTCATAAATAGAATAAAGAATAAAGGGAGGGCTTATAATTATTATACTGCTATCAATTTTCATCATTGGTAGCAAGAGAAGGCCGAATATTATGAGTAATATCCATGGTATATATTTCGGTTTTGCCCCATCTAAAATACTCAGCTCAACGTCTGTCGATTGCACTATATAACCACCTGCCTCAAGTAGTTTCATGGAGTTGACACTCAGCATGATTAAACGACTTCAACAGTGCTTAGAATATCCTCCAGGTATTCCCGGTTATTGGCCAGCCGGGGAACTTTATTCTGTCCACCAAGCCTTCCTCTTCTTTTAAGCCATTCGTAGAATGTTCCTTCAGCAACCGAGTGAACCATAGGGGCCTCCAACGCAAGGTTCTTATGCCGCTTGGCTTCGTAATCGGAATTCAATTTTTTTAATTCTGCATCGAGTAAATCTCTAAATAAATTCAAGTCGCCGGGTGGCGTTTTGAATTCAACGACCCATTCATGGCAACCTTTTTGTCCTGCCTCCAGGTATCGTGGCCCGGCAGTGAAATTGCTCATCACTGACCTGGTGAGATTGCAGGCCGCAGCAATTGCAGATTCTGCATTTTCAATGATTAATTCCTCCCCAAAAGCATTAATGAAATGCTTGGTTCGGCCAGTAATCTTAATGCGATGTGGACTGGTCGACGTGAACTTTATTGTATCTCCAATTTTATATCTCCATAGTCCCGAATTTGTTGAAATGACAACTACGTAGTTCCTGCCCACCTCGACCTGATCGAGCGCAATCGTTTTTGGATTGTCAGAGTCCACTTCTTCAAAAGGAATGAATTCATAATAGATGCCATAATCAAGCATTAGCAACATATCCTTTGAATCAGTTTGATCCTGGATTCCAAAAAAACCTTCTGAGGCATTATAGGTCTCCAGGTACCTCATTCCTGGTGAAGGAATAAGCTCATCAAAGAGTGATTGATAGGGTGTGAATGCAACTGCGCCGTGAATAAATAGTTCAAGGTTGGGCCATACTTCGTAAATATTCTTCTTGCCTTCCAGTTCAAGAATGCGCTGTAAGAGAACCACTGTCCATGTGGGCACACCTGAAATACAGGTAACGTTATCCCTGGCAGTTTCTCGGGCCATTTTCTCAATTTTTTCTTCCCAATCATCCATAAGGGCAATGTCCATGCTGGGGGTGCTTACAAACTGGGCCCAAAGGGGGAGGTTTTTCATTATTACGGCAGATACATCACCATAATATGAGTTAGAGTTTTTGTCAAACTGGTTGATTTGCTGGCTACCCCCAATTGTTAGCACCTTCCCTGTAAATACTTTGGTTTCAGGGTAATTGTTGACATAAATGGAAATGAGATCCTTGCCACCTTTAAGGTGGCAATCCTCAAGCGCTTCAGGGGAAACCGGGATAAACTTGCTCCTGGCATTGGTGGTCCCCGATGATTTCGCAAACCAGGTAATGTCTGAGGGCCAGAGCAGATTTTGTTCACCGCTCATCAGTCTTTCGATGTAAGGAAAGATAGCCTCGTAACTGATTATTGGGACATTAGTAATAAAATCTTCCCGATTTCCAATCCCGGAAAACCCAAACTTTCGGCCATATTCCGTTTTTTCCGCCTGGCGGACTAATCTTTGGAGCACCTCATTCTGCACCTCATGAGGATATTTGATGAAAAGTTCGATTTGATGGATTCGCTTTTTCATCACCCAGGTTAATATGGAGTTAAGTATTTCCAAGTGAAATCTGAAGTAAAAAAGTAACTTAAGAATGAAGTAAAAAAGTAACTTAAGAATATTAATCAATCCAACAAAAGACCATTATCAATTTCATTCGGATAATGCCTCAGTATTTTTCATCTTCTGGTGGAATATCTAACCTTCCCAGTAATTTATCCATTTTATTGGCATAACCTGCACTGTCGTCATGAAAGAAGACTAGCTCCGGAATAATCCTGACTTGCTTACCGATACGTTTACCAAGTTCCCTTCTCACCTCACTCTTATGTTTGTTGATCCTATCCAGCCCAATTCCATTCTTATCCAGGATAAAACTCAGGTGCACTTTTGCCACTCCAAGATCGGGACTCATTTCTACGTGGGTGACTGATACCATTATGGAGCCGAGTTGGTGGGTGAGGTCTCTTTGGAAAATTCCTCCAAGTTCCCGTTGAATCATTCGTGAGAACTTGAGTTGCCGTTTAGTTTCCATCATATTTTTGAGTTGATTAGTAAGCCCAACAAAACCAATGGGCATTTTTTGGAGAACCAGGGATAAAGATAAAAGATTGATAGACTTTGATATAGGATTGTTAATCTCCTTTCGACGGGAAGGATTGTTAATTTGCAGTAAGAGAGGAAGAACAATAACATGTGAATTATGAAAATCTTTGATCTTTACCCTTCTGACCTCGAAGGAGTTGCTTATAATACAGGGTCATGAATTGTGAATAAGACAAAGGTGAGGATAATTACAGGGCTCACCTAAGTTTAACTTGCACTTGGCTACAAAAATGTACAACCTATCTTGTCTTTTGTTCAATGTATTTGCTCTTTTGTTATTCTTCTAAACTCCAAATCAGTTGTTAAGTTTTTTTAGAATAAACGATCCCTATCGGATACTCTTTGTCTTCCTGCTTTTGCTGGTTTTTCGCTTACCTTATATTATCGTAGGACTGCCTCTTACATTACCAGAAATAGAGTGGATGATCGTGGGAGAAGCCATGGCTAATGGTAAAATGATGTATGGTGAAATTTGGGATGATCTTGGTCCTCTTTCGGCCCTAACCTATCAAATCGTAGACTGGGTTTTCGGGAAATCCCAACTCGCATATCAGCTCCTTTCTCTGACACTGGTGTTTCTTCAAGCTGCTATATTTAACAGGCTGTTGCTGATTAATAAAGCTTATAATGAAAACACATATGTTCCGGCATTTGTCTACGTGATTTGCATGTCGGCCAACTTTGAATTTCTCACACTTTCTCCAGTGTTGATGAGCACAACTTTTGTGCTACTTGCTATCAACAATATTTTCAAACGAATTGACAATTTAACGTTGGACGAATTGTTCTTGAATACAGGACTTTACCTCGGGATTGCCGCTCTTTTCTATTTTCCCTCTGTCTTATTCCTGGTTTCTACCCTACTTTCATTGATTCTATTTACATCTGCTGTTCCCAGGCGTCTGTTGTTATTGGTTTTTGGTTTCACACAGATAATAGTCGTTGCACTCCTTTATTATTATTGGTTTGATGCCGCAAAAGATTTCTATTTCCAATTCTTTAGATTTCCTTTCGAAGCAGTAAGAGATCATTTTCTTAATGGGACTTCGCTTTTTGCAAGTATTGCCGTTTTGATAGTTTTTTTTATTCTATCGCTCATAAAGTTGTACAGCAAAATTTACTATGTAAACTACCAGGTAAAGTTTCAATCGGTAATGATGCTCACACTTCTTTGTTCGGGGATCTCACTTTTTTTGGTGAGGAGCTTGTCGGCTTCAAACCTTATTTTGCTTATTCCTCCGGGGGCATTTTTCATTAGCCATCTGCTCCTACTAACGAGGCGGAAACTTAGGGCAGAAATGATCCTATACAGCTTCATATTTTTAATTTTTGGTTACCAGTTTGTTATAGTTGAGAACATCAAAGGGGTTGGACAAATTGTTGATTTTTCGAAATTGTATGTACCTGAAAAGACATCTTCAAATAAAATAGATGGCAATAAATTACTCGTATTGGGAAATGAAATGTCTCTTTATGAAGAAAACACATTGGCAACACCCTATCTCAATTGGCAGCTTTCTCTTTTGCACTTTGACCAGCTCAACTATTATGACGTGCTCACAGATGTTTTCAACAATTTCAATGGTGACCCTCCGGAAGTGATTATAGATCTTGAGGATCGGCTTCCGGGATTGTTTGAGAAGATGCCAGCTGTAGGGATGAAGTATAGGAAATCGGGGAACACCTACTTCATTAAAGAGTAGCGGATAATTGTATTTGAATGAGGAATTTCAAGAATAGGAGTGATGAAGTTGAAATTATGGATGACCTCAAAAGCCAGGGGGCAGAAGTGGAACAAACGCTGAAGGAATTAGATATAATCAATAACAGGCTAGGGGGAAATAAGATCAGCCTGAATGCGCTTTCTGAGCTCGTACATGGAAGAAAAAGCGAGGTTCTCAGAATAGCTGATTTAGGTTGCGGAGGTGGAGACATTCTCAAACTTTTCGCGGAATGGGCTTTACGTAAAGATTATCACTTTGAATTAACGGGAATCGATGCTAACCGCTTTATAGTGGATTATGCCCGTCAGGCGCTAAAAGGTATTAGAAATGTTACTTTTAAAACTGAGAATATTTTGTCACGAGAGTTCATTAGACAAAAATTCGACATTATTCATTGTTGTTTATTTCTTCATCATTTTACTAATGATGAACTTATTCATCTCTTAGAGAATTTTAAGAAACAGGCGAGCCTGGGTATTATTATCAATGACCTTCACCGCCATTGGCTGGCGTACTATTCGATAAAATTTTTGACATTTCTTTTTTCGAAATCACCAATGGTGAAATTTGACGGACCACTCTCTGTTGCAAGGGCTTTTCGTAGAAAGGAGCTCATTGAATTGCTTGAGCAAGCTGGAATTAGAAACTATCAAATCAAATGGCGTTGGGCGTTTCGGTGGGAAGTGATGATCAGAACGGGTTGATCTTGGATTGAGTTGAACATAAACTGTACAAAGCGACATAATGCAAAATGACCTTTGGTGAGAAATGAATGATAGTTAGTAAAAACCATTTGTTGATTGCTTCAGGATATCAGCAGGTATGAATCTATCACCATTTGCTTTTTGAAGCAAATCCATCCTTTTAACCACGGATTCAACCCCTTCATGATCCAGATACCGGAATGGCCCTCCTCGGAATGGCGGAAAACCAAGTCCGAAAACAGCTCCAATATCGCCATCTCTGGGAGATTGAATGATATCTTCCTGCAAGCAATATGCTGCTTCATTAATCATCATTAGGGCAAGTCTTTGTTGAATTTCTTCTTCGGGTATTTTCATACTCCCAACGTTCTTATTCAGATAGTTTGAAATCGCAGGATTGATCTTGCCCTTGATTTTTTTACCGGTTTTATCGTAGGCCAGGAATCCATTCCTGTTTTTACGACCATTGAATCCGTTGTCGGTTAATGTTTGTATAAGATCACTTGCTTTCCCCCCTCTACCAGCGAACATTTTACCGAGATCTCCCCTTGATATATGTGCCCCAACGTCAAGGCCCACCTCATCCATTAGCGTGAACGGGCCTACCGGGAAACCGAATTTTTTCATGGCCCGATCAATTTGTAAAATGTCGCCACCCTCTTCCAATAACAGTAACGCTTCGTTCAAATAGGGTGAGAGAATCCTGGTCGTGTAAAATCCGGGTCCATCATTCACAACAATACATACCTTTCCTTGTCTGACACCGACTTCCAGCGCTGTCGCCTTGACCCAATCGGCGGTCATGGGTGTTACGATGATTTCCAGTAATGGCATTTTAGGAACAGGGGAGAAGTAATGCATACCGATTACGTTTTCAGGTCTTTTCGACTTCGATGCGATTTTCGTAATTGGCAGGGAGGAGGTATTTGATGCAAAGACACAATTATCCGGTAAATGGCCCTCAACTTCCTGTAGTACTTTATGTTTTAGATCAAGGTCTTCAAATACCGCTTCAATTACCACATCAGCTTTTTTAATGAGATCATATTTAGTCGTTGTTGATACCTGGTTGATCAATCGTTCAGCTTCGGCTTTTACGATTGATTTATAACGCACCCTTTTTGCCAACGACACCCAGAGCGCACTTTTCGCCTTGGAGAGCATGCCGTCATCGATGTCTTTGATTAATACCTCAAAACCAGCTGAGAGGCTAACTTCTGAAATTCCCAGCCCCATGAGGCCACTGCCAAGAACGCCAATGGTTTTCACCTCTTTCGCTTTGCTTTTAAGTGGATTCTTCTTCAGGGCGGTCATTCCAAAAAATATGTTGATCAGTTCACTCGCTTCGGATGATTGAAGAAGTTCGTCAAATGACGTGGTCTCAAAACGACTGCTTTCATATCTTTCCTTTGATAGACCAAATTTTATGGATTGTATAATTTTAGGTACAGCCGGGTAATTGTCATAGGTTCTTGCAGCCGCGATCTTTCCTGCTTTCTTAAAAATAATGTTGCGGGTGATTGGATTACACTCCAGGATTTTTTCAAGCAATGATCGCTTGTCGGTTCTTCGGTAACTACCATTCGCTATTTTTAGTGCCAACTTTTTTGCTGCTCTTAAAAGTATTGTCTGATCAACAATTTCATCCGCCAGACCCATTTTGTATGCCTGGTAAGGGAAAATATTTCTTCCGGTAAGTATTACATCCAGGGCTTTTTGAATGCCGATGGTTTTTGGCAATCTCTTTGTTCCACCTAGCCCGGGCAGCAGGCCTAGTTTCACTTCCGGTAAAGCCATGAGCGTACTGGTATGATTGCTTACCACCCGTCCCGCACAGGCAAGTGAAATTTCCAGGCCTCCACCCATGCAGGGACCATGAATTGCTGCCACATAGGGTTTTTTACTGTCTTCGATTTTATTGAGCATGACGTGTCCGGAGAGAGCCGATTCTGCTGCCTCACCTGGTTTCATGTCAAGGAACTCCTCAATGTCTGCGCCGGCTATGAATCCTTTCTTTCGGCTTATTACAATTGCTGCAATTATTTCGGGATCTGCAACGACTTTTGTCGTAACCTCTTCAAAGTATTTTTCCGTTTCGCGGGTGATTTTATTCCACTCTTCTCCAGGTGTGTCAATCCAAATTATTGCAATGTTTTCATGTTTCTCAAGGGTCAATGGGTTTAGGCTTGCCATCAGGGATAAAGATTTTATGAAAAATTAAAACTAAATTTTGAAAATGGGAGTATATAAAAACCCTTAATCGTAATAATACAATGAATATAATTCAGATGTTACCTGCGCACTGGCCGGATGTCAAAAGAATCTATGAGGAAGGGATTGCCACACAAAACGCCACTTTTGAAACTTCGTGTCCTGTTTGGGAGAAGTGGAACGCATCTCATCTGCCCCATAGTAGGTGGATTGCTTTGATTGATACCAAAGTTGCAGGATGGGCGGCTCTTTCTCCTGTTAGTGACAGGTGTGTTTATGGCGGAGTCGCTGAAGTCAGTATTTATGTGGGGTCTGATCTTAGAGGACAGGGAATAGGGAAAGGATTGATGAATAGAATGATTAAGTCTTCTGAAGAAAACGGGCTATGGACTTTGAATTCGGCTACATTCCCTGAAAACACCGAGAGTATTATGCTTCATATAAAATGTGGTTTTAGGGAGATTGGTTACCGTGAACGAATTGGCCAATTGGATGGAATTTGGCGAAATACGGTGCTCATGGAGAGAAGAAGCTTAGGGTTTTAAAACACTAATTATTATGGCGATAAATTTGTCCTTTTTGTAGACTTTTATTTTTTTCGGGGTAAGTTTACTTCGTACAAACACTTAATAATGATAGACTATAATCCCAAATCGTGGTTTTCACTCATCTTCGATGTTTATAGTCGCTATGTCATAAAATCCCTTTTACCGCTTCTTATTTTTATGGTAATCTTTACTGGCGTTTTTTGTTATCTGGTTTTGGATTACTTCAATCTTGATATGAAAGGGACTACCGTCTTCCATTCTTTATTAGGTATTGTTCTTGGTCTCTTTCTTGTATTAAGGACAAATACAGCCTACGATCGATGGTGGGAAGGCCGAAAACAATGAGGTAAGCTGGTTAATGATTCCCGAGGACTTGCCATGAAAATCAGATCCATTTTTCCCGATGATCCGGAAACATGGAAATATTTCCGCAGGATGATCCCAAATTTTTGTTTTGCTACAAAGGAGTATTTACGCGAAGGCGTATTAATGGAGGAACTTTCTTTTGAGGAAGAAGAGGAAGAAAAGGTTGTAATTCATAGCGAACATCGGCCAAACATTATGATGGCGATGATGTACGATTGGATATTGGCAAAACATAAAAGTGGTAAAATTAACGGCCAGGAATTAATCATAATTGATAACGAACTGAAAGGATTCGTAGATGTAATCGGCGCATGCGAAAGAATAAAATCGACACCGTTGCCATACTCCTTTAGCATGTATATCAAAAAATTTCTTTTCATATTTACTATAACGCTCCCATTTGCGATGGTCCAGATATTTGGTTACTGGACAATAGTGCTCGTATTTCTTTCTTTCTACATTCTGGTCAGTATTGAATTGATCTCCGAAGAAATAGAAAATCCTTTCGGCCGTGATATCAACGATTTACCAACCGATAATATTTGTTCGAAGATTAAGAAGAATGTCCGTGAGATACTAACTCACGAGGATTAGCAACTGATTTTATTGACTCTTCTCTCGTGTCGGCCTCCTTCAAAGCCAGTGCTGAGAAAGATATCTACCATCTTTTTTGCCAGGTCGTCGGAAACAAACCTGGCAGGGATACAAATAATATTTGCGTTATTGTGTTGTCTTGCCAGGGTGGCTAATTCTTCAGTCCATGAAAGGGCTGCCCTGATCCCCTGGTGTTTATTGGCTGTCATGCAAACACCATTTCCACTGCCACAAACAAGTATTCCGATTTCATATTCGCCTTTTTCGACCGCTGACGACAAGGGGTGCGCATAATCTGCATAATCCGTAGATACTTCTGAATAAGTTCCAAAATCGAAAACTTCTATTTCTTGGGTTTTCAGATGATCAATTAAGTTTTGCTTGCTTTGGAACCCGGCATGATCACCACCTATCGCTACTTTTTTCATGCTACAATTCTTTAAGTGCTTTTTCATCCCGCTTTTGAACCATTGATGAAATGGTTATACTTATCTCGTATAAACCAATCAAAGGTAATGCTATTAAAATTTGACTAAATGGGTCAGGTGGTGTGAGCATTGCACCTAAAACAAGAATGACAACAATCGCATGCTTACGGTATTGTCTCATAAGAGTATGGTTTATAAGGCCGGCAGTAGTGAGGAAATAAGTAACGATGGGCATTTGAAAAAGGATGCCACTTGCCAAAACAAGGGTAATAACAGTCGACACATAAGAAATGATATCAAATTCATTTGCAATGCTGTCATCAAGACTGTACGAAGCAAGAAAATTCACGGATATCGGAGTCATAATAAAGTATCCGAAAGTGACTCCAATAATGAAAAGTACGCTCACGTAAAATGTGGCACCCTGTGCAGCTGATTTTTCTTTGGGGTATAGACCAGGTTTCACAAAACGCCAGATTTCCCAAAAAAGATAGGGGAAGGTTAAAATTAAACCAATTACAAACGAAGAAGTAATGTGCATTGTAAATTGTCCGGTCATCTGACGGCTCTGGATAATAAAAGAAAGCTTGTCGATACATAATGTTGGGAAATCAAGGATTTCGGAGATTCTGCAAAGCTTTCTGTAAGTCCAGAAATCAGGACGTGAGGGACCCAGTATGATCGTATGAAATACCAGATTTTTAGAAACAAATGCGGCAATAGAAAAAACACCAATTGCAATGAATGACCGGACAAGGTGCCATCGCAACTCTTCAAGGTGATCAAGAAAGGACATTTCTTTTTCGCCCTTTTCTTTATCGTCTGAGTCCTCTACTGGTACAGGGGAAAGCTCTTCATCCATGAGTTAACCTCATTTTTAATTGTGTTGATTTTTCTTTTGTTTTCATGGTTTATGAGCACGGTGTCGATAAGGTCGACAATTTTTTCCATTTCGGCTTCTTTCATGTTCCGGGTTGTCATCGCTGAAGTGCCAATTCTCATACCTGATGTAACAAAAGGCGATTTATCATCGAAAGGAACCATGTTTTTATTAATCGTAATATCGGCTTTAATCAGGGATTCTTCAGCCTGTTTACCGGTCAGATTTTTTGGGCGGAGATCAATTAACATCAGATGATTGTCCGTTCCTCCTGAGATTACTTTATAGCCACGACTAGTAAAAGCATCAGCCATTACGTTCGCATTCTTTTTCACTTGAAGGGCATATTTCATAAATTTATCTGAAAGTGCTTCTTCAAAGGCGATAGCTTTCGCTGCGATTACGTGCTCCAGTGGTCCGCCTTGTGTTCCTGGGAAAACGCCGGAGTCAAGTAAGGATGACATCATTCGGAGGTCACCTTTGGGTGTCTTGATTCCAAAGGGATTTTCAAAATCTTCACGAAGAAGAATCATGCCCCCACGTGGTCCTCTCAAAGTTTTATGTGTCGTCGTTGTAATAAAGTGACAATAGTCCAGCGGGTCATCCAATAAACCTCGAGCGATTAATCCTGCGGGATGAGCAATATCGGCCATAAGTAATGCGCCTACCTGGTCGGCAACCTCCCTAAGCTTTTTATAATTCCATTCCCGGCTATATGCCGAGGCGCCAGAAATAATTAGTTTAGGCTTTTCTTTTACGGCTATTTCTTCAACCTTATCCCAGTTTACCTCACCGGTTTCTTGTTCTACTCCATAAAATGTGGGTCGGTATAGCTTACCTGAAAAATTAACCGAGGAACCATGGGTAAGATGACCGCCATGTGAGAGGTCAAATCCAAGTATTGTGTCCCCGGCTTTGAGGGTAGCAAGCATAACTGCGGCATTGGCCTGCGCACCGGAATGTGGCTGCACGTTAGCCCATGTAGCTCCAAACAATTTACAAGCCCTGTCTATGGCAAGTTGTTCAATTTCATCCACCACTTCACAACCACCGTAGTACCTTTTTCGTGGCAAACCTTCGGCATATTTATTAGTTAAACAGGTTCCCATAGCCTCCATAACCTGTCGAGAAACGAAGTTCTCAGAAGCAATTAGTTCAATGCCAAATTCCTGCCTGTCATATTCTTTCTTAATGAGGTCGAAAATCGCGGTATCTCTCTGCATTTGAGGGGGCTTAAAACGGAGGCCAAAATTATGTGACCTGACGGAGATTTGCAATCTTAGTTTTTTGAGGCTTTTGGGTTGAATCAGATTAAGTGATACTTACCAATTAAGATAAATGCGCTTACGTCGCAAGAACAAAGGTATTATCGTAAGGGACACTTTTTCGCTGTCATACGAGATATGATTGTGAATAAAAAATTGAAGAGATAAAAAAATATTTTCAGACGAAAAGAGCAAAATGATGAAATTTGACCCTTAAATTTTCAAGACATGAAAGATTACCTAATTATCCTTGTCCTGTTGGCTATTATCAACATCATACAAAACAAGTAAAAGTGTTTCAGAAAATGCCATTGAAACCGGAGTAGCCAGCTGGTATGGTCCTGGTTTCCATGGTAAAAAAACTGCCAATGGTGAGACATTTAATACGGAAGACTTTACTGCTGCTCATAGAACCTTACCATTCAATTCACAGATTTTGGTTCAGAATATTGACAATGGCAAAACCGTTGAAGTCAGAATTAACGATCGGGGCCCATTCATAAAGAACCGGATTATTGATTTGTCAAGGATTGCAGCCGAAAAGATTGACATGATAAGGCCAGGAACGGCCAATGTAAGGTTGTATCTGATAAATGACACAGGAGAGAGTTACCATCGGATTTGAAAAGGCTGAACTGGCTATTTTGAGCAATATGAGGAATTAACGTGTTAGTAAAGCAACTGGAGAATTGAGTACCTGATTGTAATTAAGTATTTTTACCTATGAGTCAAAAACTGAGACCCAGAATTTTATCCCACCAAGAAGCAAATGAAGAGGACTTTATGTACGCTGTCAACCTGACACCGTTAAAGCGGTTGCAGTTATTGTACAAGTTGAGAATCCTTAATTACGGGGAAAAGGCCACCGCTCCAATGAGCAAGAAAATCCAGTTGATAAAGAAAGATGATTGAGTATTTGCCAGCCGAGTACAAAGAACTTTTACTCAATCTTAATCGGCTAGAGGTTTCTTATTTGTTAATTGGTGGAATTGCGGTAAATATATATGGTTATTCAAGAGCCACCAGGGATTTAGACATTCTTTATGAAAATTCGGACAAGAATATCCTTCGTCTTAAGAATGCCATTGAAAGCCTTGGTTATGATTTGTCAGGTTTGGATCACGATTTCAGTAAACCAACACATCTAAGGTTAGGTGAACCACCGATTTCTATTGATATTCTTAATGATACTGCTGGCCTAGACTTTAGTAATATTTTTAATAAAGCCAAAAACTATCAATTTGAGGATATTCCTATTAGAGTAATACATATTGAAGACCTTATCCTAAATAAAAAGGCCCTAAATACCTTTAAAGACCTGGCTGATGCCGAAGCTCTGGAAAGAATCAAAAAAATTGGAAGGAGAGATTAAATCATTCAACTCACTTCAAAAACTCATAAATTCCGGCTACACCCTGACCGCCACCTACACAGGCTGTCACCATCCCATATTTCTGCTTTCGCCTTCTCATCTCATTAATTAATTGAATGGACAACTTTGCTCCTGTACACCCCAATGGATGACCCAGCGCCACTGCTCCACCATTGACATTAATTTTTTCAGGATCAAGACCTGCCTTTTTGATCACTGCCAAAGATTGCGTGGCAAAAGCCTCGTTCAGTTCTATCTGGTCAATATCATTCAGTTTGAGACTTACTTGTTTTAGCGCTCTTGGAATAGCTTCAACGGGACCAATTCCCATAATCCGTGGGTCTACTCCGGCTGCCGAATAGGCAATGAGTTTTGCAATGGGTTCAAGTTTCAACTCCTTCACCATGCGCTCTGACATCACAATCACGAATGCAGCCCCATCGGAAGTTTGAGATGAATTTCCTGCAGTAACCATACCACCCATCTTGAATGCCGGTTTTAATTTACCAAGCACGTCAACGGTCGTATCAGCCCGTGGCCCTTCATCAGTATCAACAGTGAATTTCCTGGTTTTCCGTTTGCCATCTTCCACATAGGTTTCTTCGACTTCGACAGGGACAATTTCATCTTTAAATTTACCTCCTTTAATAGCTGCCACTGCTTTTTGATGAGACTGATAGGAGAATTCATCAGCTTGTTCACGACTTATTTCAAAATCTGTGGCAATTTCTTCTGCTGTAATCCCCATCGATAGATAATATTCTGGATGTGATTCTGCGATCCGCCAGTTTAGGGCTGTTTTGTAACCAAGCATGGGCACCAGCGACATTGACTCCGTGCCTCCGGCAATAATGCATTCTGCCATCCCTGATTTGATTTTGGCGGTTGCCATCGCTATTGTTTCAATGCCAGAACCACAATACCGATTGACAATTAGGCCCGGAACTTCAATCGGGAGAGACAGCAATGAAATCATCCTACCCATTTGCATACCCTGTTCAGCTTCTGGAATGGCATTTCCCACGATGAGATCATCAATGCGCTTTGGGTCCAATGAAGGGACTGATTCAACCAGGTGTTTGATAACATTAGCAGCGAGATCATCAGGTCTTGTAAAACGAAACCCTCCCTTTTTTGACTTCCCAACTGCGGATCGGAATCCGGCTACTATATATGCTTCTTGCATGTTATTAGATTAAGGATTAAAGAACAATGACAAAAGATTTAATTTGTTTCCATCCATAATTTCTTTTCAAAGCCGTAAAGCATTTTTTGAATTTCAACAATTTGAGAACTCACAATATTAAGCACTTCATCGTCAATTAACTCCAATCTATTGGCGATGATTAATTGTGTTTCTAATTCGAAAGCAGAGCCCTGGGAGATTCTTAAAAAGCAACTTAAATCTTTAGGGGATTTTCTTGAACATCCTTCGGCGATATTAGACGGGATTGATACCGCTGATCTCCTGACTTGAGAGGTTAATCCATAGCGTTCATCCAATGGGAATTGAGCTGAAACATTGTAGACATCTTTCACCAGATCAATAGCTTTCTGCCAAACTTGCAATTCGCGAAAATTGTGCATTTTTCAAGTCTTTTATCTTTATTCTTTGCTCTTACGTCTAATTCCGCAACGGTTTCCCTTTAAACAATATACTATGAATTCTCTCCAAAGTTTTTGGTTCTCCGGTAAGGCTCAGAAAAACTTCCCTTTCCAAATCAAGTAGATATTGCTCTGAAACGAGTGTTGACTGGGATAAATCTCCACCAGCCATCACCCATCCTAATTTACGGGCAATTTTGGCATCGTGCTCCGAAATATATTTTCCATAAAGCATTCCAGAAATTCCAGCTTCAAACATCGCCAATGCGGTTTTTCCGTGGACTTTAATATCTTCCCTTTGAACAGGTTGAGTGTACCCGGCATTCACTAACTCAAGACATGCAGCTTTCGCATCGGCCAACAGTCGCTTTCTATTCAGGGTAATGCCGTCCGAATTACGAAGGATTCCCATATCCCTGGCTTCATGTGCCGAGGTTGCCACTTTTGCAGTTGCTATGGTCATGAAATACTCTTGCAGCTTATTTAGTTCCGGATCACCCGGGGAATAAGAATCAGAAGCCCTGAGGGTAAACTCTTTGGATCCGCCACCACCTGGAATTAGACCGACACCAAATTCAACAAGCCCAATATAGGTCTCAGCGTGAGCCTGGAGGTGATCAGAATGAAGGGAAAGCTCACATCCGCCACCGAGCGCCATACCTGAAGTCGCTGCAACAACGGGTATCGATGAATAACGGGCCCGCATCATTGTATTTTGAAATTGGCTGATCATCAGATTGATTTCATCGAAATCCTGATCGCCGGCATACATGAATATCATCGCAAGGTTGGCCCCGGCAGAAAAATTCTGGCCTTCATTTCCGATGACCAGCCCATTGAATTCTTTTTCTGACCTTGAAATTCCGGTATTTATTCCCTCAATTACTTCAGCACCGAGGGCGTTCATTTTAGTATGAAACTCAAGGTTGAGGATGCCATCACCTGTATCATAAAGGGTAGCTCCTGAATTTTCCCAAACGATGTTATTTTTCAGGTTGCCCAACAAAATCAATCCCTCTGATCCCGGAATGGGTTTGTATGATTTTGATTGAATATCATAGTAATGCAGGGAGTCGTTTTCAACCTTATAAAATGATTTTGCCCCTGAGGCCAACATTTCTTCAACCCATGGGGCTGGTTTATTTCCAGCCGCCTTCATTCTTTTGAGCGTCTCCTCCACGCCCAGAACGTCCCATGTTTCAAATGGCCCGAGCTCCCAGGCAAACCCGGCGGCAACGGCCTGATCTATTCTGAAAAGTTCATCAGCAATTTCCGGAATCCGGTTGGTGCAGTATTGAAAAAGATCATAAAGCGTTTCCCGATAAAATTCACCTGCTTTACTATCGTCATTCACGAGGATTGGAATTCTCTTTTTTAAATCTTCGATGTCTTTTACTTGCTCCAAAACAGAATAACTGGCCTTGGTCCGTGGGCCATACTCAAAAGTATTAAGGTCTAATTCGAGAATGTCTTTTTTGCCCTGTGCATCGACGGTTTTCTTAAAGTATCCTTGCTTGGTTTTGTCTCCCCACCATTTTCTTTCATACAGATCCTCAACAATCTTTGGCAATTTGAATTTATCACGTGATTCATCGTGAGTTAATGCCTGGTAAAGATTATTAGACACCTTCACCGTGGTATCGAGCCCAACAACATCCATTGTCCGGAAGGTGGCTGACTTTGCCCTGCCTATGAGGGGGCCTGTAAGCTTATCGACCTCACCAACAGTAAGCCCCATCTTTTCAATGGTGTGCATCGCTGACATGATGGCGTAGATACCAACCCTGTTCGCAATGAAGGCTGGGGTGTCCTTGCAGAGTACGGTTTCTTTCCCCAAAAAGAGATCGCCATAGTGCATCAGGAAATCAATGGCTTCTTTATCAGTTTTTTCCGATGGAATTATTTCAAGCAACCTTAAATACCTGGGAGGATTGAAAAAATGGGTACCACAAAAATGTTTTTGAAAATCCTCGGTGCGACCTTCCATCATGAGATGGATGGGGATTCCGGAAGTATTGGATGTAATTAGTGTGCCAGGAGTTCTTAGTTTGTCCACCTTTTCGAAAAGGGATTTTTTTATTTCAAGGTTTTCGACAATGACTTCAACTATCCAGTCACATTCACTGATTTTAGGTAAATCATCATCAAAATTTCCAAATGAAATGCGGCTGGTATAGGAACTTTTATATAGTGATGCTGGTTTTGTTTTTAATGTATTTTGAAAGGCTTCGTTGACAATTCGATTTCGGACCGGTTTATCTTCGAGGGAAGCTCCTTTGGCTTTTTCAGCCTCTGTAAGTTCCTTTGGTACGATGTCTAGTAGTAAAACCTGAGTTCCTATGTTGGCGAAATGACAGGCAATTCTTGAACCCATAATTCCTGAACCAAGGACTGCAACTTTATTAATTACCCGTTTCATCTTATTTTATTTCTTTTATTGTTTCCTGAATTAGCTTTTTATCATTAATGATATTCTGGATCTGGACTATAGCTTCAAAGAAAGTCTGCATTTTACGTGGACCGACTTTTTTGACCACCATTTCGTTAAATGCCATTACTGCCCTTCTGGCAATTTCACGCTTTTTCTTACCTTCTTTTGTTAAAAAGATCCTTACTGATCTGCCATCGATTTCATCTGGTTGGCGATAGATCAATTCCCTTTCCTCCAGGCTTTTTAATACTCGCGTAAGGCTTCTTGCTTCCAGTCCCATCAGGGGGGCAATTTTAGTGGCTGGAGTGCCTTCTTCAAAATCAATATTTAGGAGCACAAATCCTGTAGATGCCGTCAAACCAAAATCCTGACCATATTGGTTGTACATTCTGGAAATGGCATGCCACGCCGTCTTAATGTTATAGTCGATGCTTTCTTCCTTTTTCATGACTGGATAAGCATCAAATATAATTAATTATTATGCACGCATACTAAACTCACTTCGAAAAACGATGTAAACGAACCTTAGGATTTGGATTAAAAATACCCCCGGATAGGTTGGGTAAAAAATTAACGTATCCGGGGGTAGAAATGAGTTAAACGGCTTTTGCGGCAATTTGAGGCTTTTTATCAAAGCTTCTCTTTTTATCAAAATCTAAAACTATTGGCGTCGCAATGAAAATTGAAGAATAAGTACCGATCAAAATACCTACGATTAATGCAAATGAAAATCCCTCTAAAACAGCTCCTCCAAAAAGGAATAAAATCACGACAACAAATAGAGTTGTTGCGGAGGTGATCATCGTTCTGCTGAGGGTTTGATTCAATGATTCATTGAAAACGGAAATGACATCGCTTGAAGACTTGAGTCCCAGTGTTTCCCTGATCCTGTCAAAAACGACCACAGTATCGTTGATTGAGTACCCTATGATCATCAGCATGGCACCAACAATTATTTGATCAAACTCATAAGAGATACCAAAGGCGTCCATTATCGCAAATGCACCAAGAACAAATAGTGTATCATGAGCCAAAGCAATGATGGCACCAAGACTGAATTGCCATTTTCGGAACCTCACTAGAATATAAAGGAAGATCACAATGAGTGCGAATAATATGGAAAGAAAAGATGCCCTTTTGATATCATCGGCAATGGAAGCTCCTACTTTCGAAGAGCTGGAAATGGTAAAATGTGAAGCATCAACTTTTGAATCGTCCTCAACATATTGTTGCCCTGTAAATTCTCCGAGTCCGGCAATCAACTTGTCCCTCACTTGATCATCCGCATTATCTGATTCATCCTGTATCATGTAGGAGGTAGTGATTTTCATGACATTGTTGGCGCCAAAGGTTTTCACTTCGGTGCCAGCATTATCAAACGTCTGCTGCAATGAAGTTTTAAGCTGAGACGGCACGATGGGGTCATTGAAGCTCACCACGTAGGCCCGGCCACCTGTAAAGTCTACCCCCATAGTTAGGCCACCATTGATATAAAGGGTAACCATGCCAATTATTATAAATGAAGCTGAGAAGATGTAGGCTTTTTTTCTGGCCTCCATAAATTTATAATTGAGGTTTGTAAGCACATTTGCAGTGAATGGAAACGAAAACGAAATTTTACTTTGATCGCCTTTCCTGGTCAGCCATTCTATTACTACCCTCGTAATAAATACCGCAGAGAAAAATGAGCACGCAATACCAATCATAAGCGTGATAGCAAATCCTTTTACTGGCCCCTGGCCAAGAACGTAAAGGATAATGCCCGTCAGGAAGGTTGTGAGGTTGGCATCAACAATCGAACTATAAGCTTTATTATAGCCATTGGCGATGGCGATTTTCAACCCTGCCCCTTTTCTTATTTCTTCTTTGATTCTTTCAAAAATGAGAACGTTGGCATCAATTGACATACCGATGGTAAGTACAATACCTGCAATTCCCGGGAGAGTAAGGGAAGAGGCCAACTGAGCCAAAATTCCAAGGATAAAGAAAACGTTAAATGCCAACGCAAGATTCGCAACAAAACCGCCTCCGGAATAATAGAAAACCATAAAAATGACCACAATACCCAAACCAGCCAGGATTGAAATTATCCCTTGTCTTTGTGCCTCCTGACCCAGTGTGGGGCCAATGACAACATCCTCAACAATTGTTGTCTTCACGGGAAGTGTTCCCGCTTTCAGGGCATTGGCTAAATCTTTGGCTTCTTCCAACGTGAATGATCCACTGATTTGAGAACGACCACTGGGTATTTCACTAATCACATTAGGAGCCGAGTAAACATAGTTGTCAAGTACAATGGCAATCCGTCGGTTGATGTTATCACCAGTCAACCTCTTCCACACCTTAGCGCCGTTTGCATTCATTTGCATTCCGATTGCCGGCCTTGCAGTATCATCCAGCTCCTGTCTGGCATCAGTTATTGCCTCGCCTGTTAACGGAGCTTTATCGCCTCTGTTTGTTTTGATCGCATAAAGTTCCAGTGGTTCGTCATCCGTAAGTTCATTGTTATCATCGATGGGTTTCACAGCCCACAAAAACTTGATGTTACTTGTAATCAACGCCTTAACGTCCGTTCTGCTGAGAAGCCTATTAATTTGAGCGGTATCTTTTGTGTCGTATACCATTGTACCATAGCCCTGCCTGATGAGCGAAAATAAAGGTGAGGATTGAGGTGGTGCAATCAGTGAATCAAGTTTTGAGGTATCACCTTCCAGCTGGGCTTGTAAATCATCTACGTCTCCAATTGTGTCGGATTCATCAGCAGTCAGTAAGTCACCGAGATCGCTACTGGCGCTGGCTGCAGTAGATTGTTCCCCGGTTTCTCCAAGGTCAAAATCATTTTGTTGTTGCTGAACGATGAGTTGGTCTATTGTCTGGATGGTACCTATGATTTCTCCAAACTCATGTACTTCCCAAAATTCAAGTTTGGCAACGCCCTGAAGCAGTCTTCTGACTCTTTCGGGATTATCAACACCGGGAAGTTCAATTTGTATAAGTCCGGAGCCCTGGAGCCTTTGAATATTTGGCTGTGAGGTCCCAAATCGATCGATCCTTGTTCTAAGTATATTGAATGACCTGCCGATGGCCTCTTCTACATCCGTATTGATGATGTCAAGAATCTCATCATCCGTCGATTGGAGACTTATTGTGCCACGATTAGCAGCATTGGCAAAAATGTTGGCAAGAGACTGACCGGGAGCATTTTCCTGGTATGATTCATAGAACAGGTTAACAAAACCTGCTTGTGGTTGACTAAACTGCTTCTGCCTTGCTTTTGCCAGCGCATCAACAAAGGCAGGATCATCATTGTTACCGCTCCTTCCTTTAATAATGTCAATTGGTGAAACCTCAAGTGTCACATGCATGCCACCCTGGAGGTCCAGGCCAAGATTGAGTTCTGTTTCTTTGATGTCCTGATAGGTATAACTAATACCAAAAAGATTATAGACAGGCTCTCTCCAAACGGAATCGAGAAATTGTTGCCTTTTAGTAAAGTCTAATGTGCCGTTTTCAGCGGTTGCATACACTGTGGCCTCTTTGTAAATGTTTTTTGAAATAAATGAAAATGACAGATAATAGACACAGAGCAACGATATAACTATGGTAAGGAGTATAACCCCGACTTTATTTTTCATGGTAAATTATTTATTGTACTAATAAGAATTATTGTTGTAAAGAATCAGACAAGAAAGACCAATTCTATGGAGCGTTCGGAGAGATTATTTGCCGAAATAGGATTTTAAAATACCGGGAAGAACCGGCATCTAAGCCAGGGTTTAGAAATAAACTTACCGCTTCAATTAGGTCGAATGAAGCTTCACCGGGAACAAATGGTGTTAGCAGGTTAAGCTGGATGTTTTGCGAAACAACGTCAAACGCTTGAACATAGCTGGCATTTTCGTTTTCCTGGGAATCGGAATCTTTTTCTGTATTTGGCTTCGAATCCTGTTTTAATGGAGAAGATTCAGCAACAACTGATGTTGCTATTATCCCTGCTGTAAAGAGGATGATAAAAAACCTGGCGTAATGATTGATCTTATCCATTATTCAGAAAAGCCCTCAAAAGTAATGATTTATAGATGAGATGGGCAAATATTCGAATAAGTTAGGGATGACTTCGTGGAGGCTCTGATACTGTTCAACGATTCACGTTCTGTTATAATGCCTAAGTAATCCATTGACGATATTCCATTGCGCCAAAACATAAGTAGCCATAATCAATAAACCCGAAAACGCTACGGGTGAAACGAACTTGTTCCATGCAATCAATGAGTCTGACAACATGAACAATGAAGCGCCGAATAATAACTGGTTGAAGCTAGTCTGATTTATTCGTCCTTTTCTCAGAATGGCGGAAATAACCATACTCAAAAGCAACAAAGCATAGACCAGTACCGGTAGGCCTTGTGGTCCTGCAGCTGGAAATACTTTCCAAAGCAGGGCAATGCTAAATAGTACAAACGGTGCAGAGTGCCCAATCCTGGCTCTCCAGGAAATAGCAGTTTCATTGGAATAGCGAGCTCTGGAAAAAGAACTGATGTACAGTAACTGGGCAATAGCAAAGGCCGAAAGTCCTATCAGGAAATAAATGCTGTCATGCTCTTGATACATCAGGACAACATCTCCAATCCATGAAAAAACAAGTGCCCAGAAAGCCAGCAGGAAAGATGTGTTTGGCGGGGATGTCAAACTCTTTGTAAAATAAACAAGGAGTAGCGGCATCAGCAGAGGTTTGGTGAACAGGTTGACTTCCGGCCAGTTAAAAAACCGGGCGGTAAGCTCTATTATGCATACTGCCAGAAAGAGGAACTTTATTAAAGACGAGCTTTTCATTATTTATTTAATCTCATACAGTCACTTAGCTCCTGCTTAGTGACTGTTCAATTTTTAGAGTTCGTTTACCTTGATAAGACTACTCAAATTTGCACTTCATGTAGTCGCTAAGCTCCTGCTTAGTGACTGAACTTTGTTTAATTTTAAATTTTTAGAGCTCGAGTACCTTAACAGGACTACTCAAATTTGCACTGCTTAGCCTCCATTTCCATGATTCGTCTACAAAACCTGCTACTACCGGGTTTTGATGGATATATTTAATTTCCTGATCAATCATTTTATTTGATTCCAAACTAAAGGCATGGTTTTCATGCTGCCAAAATTGATTGTCTTGCTTTTGGGAGCTTAATGCTCCAAACTTTCGGAACTCTTTCAATAGGAACTCCCTTCTACTTTCATACAAGTTGGTTTTAATGCATTCAATTAATTTTTTGGCAGTATAGGACTTAAAGTCCCGTAATACATCGCTTAATTTTCCATGTGTTCTTGCAGCTATCATGTGAACATGGCTTGGCATGACGCAATACTCGTAGAGTAAAAGTCCCTTTTGTTTCTGGCAAAATATAAGATTATCAATCAGAATGTTTTGGTATTCTGTGCGTATGAAAACATCCAGCCAACCAACCACCGAAAACGTTACAAAAAATAACCCACCTTCGTGTGTTTTATAAACCTCAGACATTAGATATCAATTATTACTAAGGTAGAAATTGAAGGTTATATTTCAAGTTGAGTCACTAAGCTGCAGCTTAGCGACAACTTAGAGAAGGTAATATTTCGCATGTAGTCGCTAAGCTCCTGCTTAGTGACTGAACTTTGTTTAATTTTAAATTTTTAGAGCTCAAGCACAATTACAGGACTACTCAAATTTGCACTGCTTAGCTTCCATTTTTGTTTTATTTGCATCCGTTTTAGAAGTAAAAGATAAAAAGACAAATTAAGAATGGGAAAATGCGTAATGTACCAGAATAATATGTACCAGAATAATACATCAAGTCCGACGCAAAAAAGCTAACTGCCAATACTTTATGATCCGATATTTTATATTAACGCTACTTTCAGTAACAGGATTTGAATGTCTTTCGCAAATTAACCAGCAATTAGTCGATGATTTCGCCCGGAACTTCAGTTATCAAAACAAGATTCATGTCGATGAGGTTAGAAACATCCTCGATTCGGCAGAATACCAGCAATCCATTATTGATAAAATGGACCGTCCTGCAGAGGACATGGAATGGCACAGGTATCGCAAAATTTTCATAACTGAGGAGCGCATCAATGCCGGGGTCGAATTCTGGGATAGTAACCTGGCGGTAATCAATGATGTTAGTCAACGTTACCAGGTCGATCCTGAAATTATTGTGAGCATCATTGGGGTTGAGAGTTTTTTTGGAACACGCAAAGGAACTTACAAAACCCTGGATGCACTTTATACCTTAGCCTTTGGTTATCCCAGGCGCTCGAAATTTTTTAAGGCAGAATTGGCTACGTTTCTTTTACTGGCCAGGAAAGAAAACCTCGATGTAATGAGCGTCAAAGGATCCTATGCCGGGGCAATCGGCTACGTTCAATTTATGCCCAGTAGTTATGAGGCTTATGCAAGAAGTTATGAACCCGATGGCGACCGCGACCTGGTCAATTCCGCGGAAGACGCCTTAGCCAGTGTCGCGAACTACTTCAGAGAACATAGGTGGCAAATGGGTAAACCAGTGACTCAATTAGCTATTCTTGACACAGATGCCCGACCGCTCCCCTCTCAATCGACAAAACCTAAGAAAACTACCAATTATTATGAGGGAATGGGCTACAAACCTTCTAAACCTATCGATAGCAATAAATTGATCTCCCTAACTGCTTTTTCAGGGTATAACCAGCGATCCCCTACCTTCTCCAAATAAATATTCTGGTAGTCTTCAACGGGTACAAAACGGTGTTTTTGTATAAGTGAATCAAAATAATCGGGGCTTTTCGGGACATCTTCAAGGTAGATGTAATGACCTGCTCCATCCAATATTTGCTTTAACTGAGTGGCAGCAATGGTTGCCTTCTCAGGATCTTTAGACTCAATTGAAAACGCCTTAGCAGAGACACCGGGGTGGTAGGTGTTATCCTGCAGGTTGCTCAGATGTGTAAAGATCGTATGGTAAGGAGAGCTTAGATTGTACTGAAGGCTATCGCTCTGACCATGGAGTAAAATAGGGAAACTTAAAAAAAGAGCAACAACAAACCCAATTCCCCGAAATATTCTTTTTAATAAAAAACACAAGGTGATCACTTTCAGCACAATCTTGGATAGCTACCCAGCCATTTGATCTCATCCCCATAGGACTGAAGTATCTTCTTCACTTTCTTGTCATCAATGTGGGCTTCAAAATCGATGAAAAAAACATATTTGAAATCTGTCCCATTTTTTGCCGGCCGACTTTCAATCTTACTAAGATTGATTTTTGATCGGTGAAAATCCTGAAGAAAGAGGACAAGCGTTCCTGGTTTGTCCGAGTCAGCCAATTTTACCAGAACGGATGTTTTATCGTCGCCACTTGGTGTATTTTTAACATCCTTTGCCAGAATCAGGAATCGGGTATGATTGTCGGAGGAATCTTCGATATTTTCAAATAATATAGGCAAAAGCACTTCTCTGGCAGCTATGTGTGAGCATAATGCTGCAGTACCATCTTCTTTCAAAGCCATTTGGCATGCGGTTGAAGTTGAGTTAACCGGCACCAATTCTATTTTGTCACCATATAAATCCTGTATGAACTTGCGGCATTGACGAAAAGCAATGTCTTTGGAGTATATTTTTTTAATGGCTTTAATATTTTCCTCTCTTGTGGCAAACGAAAAATGAATTGGCATGCTGAGTTCAGCAACAATTTTGATATCAAACTGACCCAGAAGATCGAGTGTCTCTTCGACAATGCCTTCCTGATTATTTTCGATTGGTACAACGCCATATCGAGCCCTACCGGAATTGACCGTTTCAAAAACAGAACTAATGGTATTGATCGGGAGATATTCACTCATTGCCCCATAGCGACTTTCGGCTGCCTGGTGTGTAAAACTACCTTCCGGGCCGAGGTAGGCAATTCTCTCCGGGAGTTCGAAATTCCTGCTAACTGCGAAAATCTCAAGGAAGATTGCTTCGATAGCCGAAGGAGTTAATCTTCCATCACTAATTTTGTTAAGCCGTTGAATAATTGCCTTTTCCCTTTCAGGGCGATAGATGGATCCTCCACTTCCACGTTTCAGTTCGCCAATGTCATGGACGAATTCCATCCTGTCATTGAGCAGTTTCAATAAATGATCATCAATTGCATCAATCTTCTGCCGGATGGTATCCAGTTCCTTATCCATCATTAGTGTTGACTTATTGCCAGAAAGGATTGATATCTTTATCAATCGCGGTATTGGATTGCAAACTTAGCAAACGAAGACCTCTTAATGAATTCTACAAAGCCGATTTTTTTAACATGCGACCAGGGCTTATAGAGAACATTGATCATCGGGATTTTCTCAGGACATTGTTGATTTTATCAGTTTCAACTAGAAAACCATCGTGGCCATACCCTGAATCGATAACATCGAAATCGGAATGGCGGGTGCAACGTGCCAGGAATTCTTGCTCCGCTAGAGGAAATAGTATGTCAGAATTGATACCAATGAAGTGACAATCTGCCTTGATCAAACTCAGAGCGTTTTCAACGGTTTTTCGACCGCGTCCTACGTTATGGGAATCCATCGCTTTTGATAGCGTCCAGTAAGTAAAAGCATTGAATCTGTTGGCCAGTTTGTCTCCCTGATATCTCTGGTAGGATGACGCTCTAAAGTCGTCGGTCGTGTGGCCGTCCTCGGCCTGATTTTTCTTATATATATCATAACTTCTATAGGAGTGAAGCGCTATCGCCCTGGCTGTTTTCATTCCCACAATACCCGCAGTATCATTGCTTTCCTTCCATGAAGGATCTGTTTGGATAGCCATTCTCTGAGACTCGTTGAATGCAATAGCCCATGGAGAATGTGCAGCGTTTGTTGCGAGACCAATAAGATTGTTGAAAATTTCTGGGCGATATATACACCACTCAAGTGCTTGCTGTCCTCCCATACTGCCTCCGATAACAGTATTAATGCGGCTAATTCCCAAACCCTCTCGAAGAAGATCAAAAGCTTTAACCATGTCGAAGTTGGTTAAAAAAGGGAAGCTATGATAATACTTTTGATTGGTTTTCGGATTTATGGAAAGGGATCCGGTTGAGCCATAGCAACCTCCCAGCATATTGGCACATATGATAAAATATTTTTCGGGGCTTAGGACACTGTTCTTTTCAAACAATCCTGGCCACCAGTCCAGAACATTTGAATTACCTGTCAGGGCATGACATACCCAAACAACATTATCACCTGCTTCGTTAAGTGAGCCCAATGTAGAATAGGACATGGTGAATTCAGGAAGATGACCACCTTTCTCGAGTTCAAATTTCTCTGCATAAGTCCAATAATGCTGCTCTGCCATTATTCAAATGTTGATCTTATTTGTAGATCGTTTCAAGATCACGTATTGATCAACCCGGAAGTGAGATGTTTGATACGTAATCAATTTATATTCCCCAATTAACAGGGTCAGGATTTAGCACCTTAATAACGCACCAGGTTGCTAGAGTTTCTTTGAGCCTGTCTCTCCACTCTTCTTTATAAATCAACTACCGAAATAATTGACTTGCATTTGCAAACCTAAGACTGTAACAACCGAAGTCAAAATTGTCAGGCTATTTTTTCAAAGTAAGGGAGATGTCATCCATCAATTGAAGTTTGATCATATCCGAACTAATTTCCTTTATGGTGTATGACATTCCATATGGGTCGCTCGCATTGATAAGACTGAGCGTGTCATTGCTTATTTTCCATTGCAATGCATGTCTCAAGGTGTCATTGCTGAAAATACATCCTTCAAAACCATAAGCATTTATCTCTACCGAATCAGGGTAAAATATAAGCTTGCCATTCATCGTGAAGCTGGAAATGTTTTGAACGTCTGGAAACGAGGCTGGATCAGTCGCCCATTCTGCTGACCAGGAACCAAGGAACTCCTGCAATTTCTCATCCGACCCTGTCTTGGTGTCAGCGCATGAGAATGCGACTATGCAAAAAATGAATAATGTTAAGTTCCAATTAATTCGCATGTTGTCTCTGGATTGTAATCTGGCAATAAATGAAATCAGGTTTGAAATAATGTCTTTAATCTTCGGAAAGCACAATAATCATATCCTCCTCACAAAGTTCAAACATTTCAGATTTTTTCGGATTAACAATGACTCCATAACCTTCATCTGCATTTTTCGCCTTGGCCATCACACGATATCCCATTGCTACTTCATGCTTAAGGGCGGCCGACTCAAGAACAGTATAGAAATTGATTTGAACACCTATCTGGACATAATCTATTGCCGGCTTTATGTATATTTCTGAACCATCAGCATCAAACAAATCTTCAAATACTCTCATGAGAAATTTGTTCTCGGCAACCTGGCTTATAAGCAAACTCAATAATTTATCACTTACAATGAAGTCGTCAGCACTTGTGATATCGGCAAGTTGTCGGTTTTTCATATCGAGCATTTCACTTACCAAATTGACATGTTTGCCTGTAGTTTCAGATATATTTCTAAGGTGAAGAAGAGTTATCAGTGTTTGAGCATCGGCTTCTTGTAGTGGATAGTGTTCCTGATAGCAAAGTAACATGACATAATCGTAGCTAGGGACATCCATACCTTCGAGAATTAGCTTGTCGGTTGTGTCATTTCTCTCATAGGAGATTGTGATGTTCTGAAAATCACTCAGATGACGCTCCTTAACATCTTCTGGCACATCAAACTTAGTAACTATGTGTACCATCGACCCGTGGGCAACATAGTTGTCCAGTTCTTTCACTATATTTTTAGCCCTTTGATTCCATCCAAGAATCAGAATTCTCTCAGTATCAGGTGATGGAGGAGCAGATGTATTGATTACTGATTCATTAATTTCAATCTTAATGCCTTCACTTACAATAAGGGTGTCGTCATCTTCGGTTACACCAATTACACTATCACCCCGCCTCATAACTGTGTCCATAGGGGGGTTTAGTATTACAGATTTGTCATCAAATTGAATTCCTATGATAGCCGACTCTTCATACATAAACAGGACCTCACGGAATGTCTTGCCTACAATTTTAGGTTCTTCGTAGAAATAAATTTCGTCACCACCAAAATCCATCAATTCTATATAAACAACACTCAATCCGGATTGACGACTCGTCTGAACCATTATCCTTGATATAAATTCATCCGAAAGAATAAGCTCAACTTCATCACCGCCAACCATTTTGGCCACCTCATAATTTCGACTGTTTTCAATTTCAGCGGTGATGTGATAGGGTTCCTTCCTTCTTCCCGGATTGGTTACAATAGCAAGGATTGTTTTGATTATCTGTGAGTCTGAATTCTCATTGTCTTTGTCGAGGATAATAATTGCTCTGGTATTGAATGGGTTGGCGATATATAGATCACTTATGTCAATTGGATTTCCAGTGCGACAAATAATCCTGGTGTTTTCAGTATTTCCAATCTTATCCCGGATCTCATCTTCCATATCTACCTTGTCCTTATCAGCGAGGATTACTATAACCGGGTTCTTAACATTTTCATTGGCAATTACAAGTTCCGGGACAATGGTAAAAATCTTGGACGACCAGCCTAGTATCAAGGTGTGGTTCTTTTCTATTACGAAAGACCTCCCTTTCCGAAGATCCTGGATTTTATCAAGAATACCATTAGAAATAAGACCAATAAGCGTACTTAAGACGACGATACCGACTATTGTGATGATCATCTGATAAATTCGCATACTCCAGCTATAGCCGGCATTACCCATCGCTCCAGGATCAAGGGTATGCGTAAGATTGATCCAGAATGCTTCCAAGAAGCCAAAATTCTCGACATCCACAGGCTTAATTAAGTCCTGTAAGGAGAAGAACTCCGGTAAAAAAAAGGATAACAATTAGAGTGAATATTCCCAGCCAGTAGATCAAAGCTGCTGTTCCCTTGGAGAAAAAATTGTCGAAAGCGTATTTAAACTTCTGACGAAAAGGAACTGCGCTCATTTAGACAAAAATAATATAAATAATCCTTTACTGGTTACAAATTTGAGCGGGTTTGAATCAGTGTAAAAATACCATTACAACGTTAAACAACATAGTGAAGTCTTAATAAATACCACTTAACTAAATACTACTTTGGAACAGATCAGATCAAAAGCGTTGGATACTATTGGAATACACGGATTCCATGTTAGTCCCTTTTAAGGAATTTGAATGCTTCATTGAATCTGGTTTCATCATCTTTTATAACAAGAAAATAATATCCGCTGGTGAGACCTTCCACAGGGATGTGATAGGTATCATTACCAACCTCTTCCGTTTCGATTTGAATTACATTTCCAATTATACTGTGCATTTCAAATCTCAAGTTGACTAACGTTGAGTTCAAAATCTGAACTTGCAAGAAGTCCTCCACGGGATTTGGGAAAAGTTCAACCTTATTTGAAGGTTCTAACTGGGTACTGTTGAAATAGGTATTTTCTGTTGATTGCAATTCAGTCTTACCCGATTGAGCTGATGTGTCATAGGCGTTGACTATGCAAATCGTAAGCAATATGATAAGGGAAGTCAGACGCATAGTTCAATTTAAAACAAAATACGGTAAAAACTTACTAATGTTTGACCATATATTTGAAATATTCTTATCGAACGAACGTTATTCACCGTTTATATCTAATTGAATTATTTGCAGATTCAGTTGTATTTAACTGCTAATCAGGTATTTAATGCTTTAAACGCCATTGGAAGATGATCGATTAGGTCAGTAGCCACAATAGAAAAGTCCGTCAAAGTTTTTTTCGCAAGATCGCCTGACAAGCCATGGAGATATACTCCAAGTAAGGCTGAATTTAAAGGCGAGTATCCCTGTCCTACCAAAGCGGTTATTATACCGGTAAGTACATCTCCAGCACCGGCCGTGGCCATTCCAGGATTTCCCGTAGTATTGAAATATACCCGACCATCAGGTGCAGTAATGCTGGTATGAGCATTTTTTAAAACGACAATGACATTATTTTTCTTTGAAAAATATCCCTGAATACTTAACCTTTCGAAATCATCAGACCATGGTCCGGCTAATCGCTGAAACTCTCCAGGGTGTGGTGTAAGAATTGAATTGGCTGGCAAAAGAGGTAAGAATTCAGGGTTTTCCGCAAGAATATTCAGTCCGTCGGCATCAATAACCATTGGTTTTTTAGCAATTTCAATATACCTCCTCAGGGCGTCATCGGTGGGTTCATGCATCCCAATACCTGGCCCGATCCCAATAATATCGTAAGATTCAATCGATTTGGTTTCGGAAATAAAGTTATCTGCTGAGTCCAGGTCTAGCATTGCTTCTGGTACCGCGGTTTGTAAAATCGAATTTCCAGATTTGGGACAGTGGACAGTCAATAACCCAATACCTGCCTTCAGGCAGGCTCTGGATGCAAGGACTGCTGCACCCATTTTACCCAGACTACCAGAGACAAGTAAGGCCCTTCCAGCGTCGCCTTTATGAAAAAATTTGGGTCTCTTTTCTAGTTTTGAACGGATGAAGGAAGGATCAAGGGCCTGATAAGGACTGTCCGTTTCCAAAATGAATTTTTCATTCAAACCGATATCCACAACATGCCAATCATTCACATAGTTTCCGGTTTCAGGTAGGAAAAAGGAGAGTTTGGGAACTTGAAATGAAACTGTTGTATTTGCTTTGGCGATGGCCCCTCCTTCCATTTTTGAATCACAAGCGAGTCCACTAGGTATGTCTATGGCTATTATTTCAGCTTTAGCTTCATTCATTTTTTGAATTGCCTTTGCATGATCTCCTGTTGCCGGTTTGTTGAGTCCTGATCCAAAAATCCCATCAATAATTATGTCATAACTCCTGAATGACAAATCTGGATGAAAGTCGAGAATGGGAACTTCACCAGTGACTCTTTTCAGGTTAATACTGAAATCTTTGGATGATTTTTTGGTATCTCCCACAATGATGATCTGGAAATTAAAACCTTTCGATGTCAGTATTCTGGCTATTGCAAGCCCATCTCCACCATTGTTGCCAGTTCCGCAGACTGCGGCAATTGATGACGTTATAGGATATCGGCCAATGAACCATAGCACGAAAGCTTCAGCTGCCCGTTCCATTAAATCAATCGATTTAATGGGTTCATTCTTGATGGTGTATTGATCAGCCGCCCGGATTTGCTCTGCTCTTAAAACTTTCATTTTATTGGGAGATTGAATCAATTTCCTACCAAAGTATCATAAATCCAAAAATTTGCGATCTTTAGTAAAAAAATTGAATGATTATGAATGAATACTTAGCTGAGTTTTTCGGCACAATGTTGCTGATACTTTTTGGTTGCGGTGTTAACGCAGGAGTAAGCCTCAACAAATCTTTTTCCCAAAATTCTGGATGGTTGGTTATAGGGATTGGCTGGGGTCTCGCTGTGGCTATGGGTATTTATGCCGTAGGATCCATCAGCGGCGCACACATTAACCCTGCTGTGACAATCGGCCTGGTAGTTTCCGGCGATTTTCCTGCTGAAAAAATGCTCGGTTACATCTTTTTCCAGGTACTGGGTGCCATTGTCGGAGCTACCATTGTTTGGTTGCATTATTTAAATCATTGGAAAGCAACAAAAGACGAGGCAACAAAATTGGGCGTTTTTGCCACCGGTCCAGCGATCAAAGATCATCTTTCCAATCTCCTTTCTGAGATTATTGGCACTTTTGCATTGGTATTTGTAATCATGCTCATTGGTGCTAATGAGTTTGCCGATGGCCTTAATCCACTGATTGTTGGAGGATTAATTGTGGCAATTGGGATATCGCTTGGTGGCACCACGGGATATGCCATTAACCCCGCCAGGGATTTTGGGCCCAGAGTAGCGCATTTTCTCTTACCAATAAAAGGTAAAGGATCCTCCAACTGGAGGTATTCCTGGATACCAATTATGGGACCTATCATTGGAGGAATACAAGGCTCACTCACTTACAACGCTTTTTTCCAAAATAATTTTTCAGCACCATTTTATTTTATATCCTTTTTAAACATCGTAATCATAGCCCTGGCAGTTATTCAGAATAAAAGAGAATGAAATGGTTCCTTGGAGGGATAATTTTATTGGTATTTGCATGTAACATGAAAGAGCCATTAAGGGAGATTGATGGCACTAAAGTATGGTTCGATCTTCAGGGCCATCGTGGCGCACGTGGCTTGGCTCCGGAAAATACAGTTCCGGCTTTTTGGAAGGCCATGACGCGAGGAGTGACCACTTTAGAGATGGATTTGGCGGTTACAAGCGATAGGCAACTCGTCGTGTCACACGAGCCTTGGTTTTCACATTTGTATTGCAGGGATAGTGTTGGCAACCCGATCAATAAGGCTGATGCCATGCAATACAATATTTATTCGATGACCTATACCGAAGTTGAAAAGTTTGATTGCGGCAGCATAAGAAACCCGAATTTTCCCGAGCAGGAATTAGTAAGTACTCCAAAACCCACTTTTGCCAATGCGATTCAAGCGATTGAGCAATATATTGTCCAAAAGAAAAGTTTTCCTGTATCCTACAATATTGAAGTAAAATCCGAGCCTAAAGGTGACAATATCTATCATCCTGAACCGAAAGTTTTTGCAGAAATAGTTTTTGCAGAAATAGACAAGCGATTAACATGGGATCGGGTAACCATTCAATCATTTGATTTCAGGGTTTTGCAGTATTTTCATGAGAATTATCCTGAAGTTAAACTTGCTGCTCTTATCGGGAATAATCCATGTGATCAACCAGGGTCGCCATGCGAAGGGGAAAATGGACTAGAAATGAACCTTAATAGTTTAGGTTTTATTCCCAAAATATACAGTTGCGAATACAAACTGTTGACTCAGGATTTAGTCGATGAAATCCGTGAAAAAGGGATGCTGGTAATTCCATGGACGGTGAACAACATTGCTGATATGGAAATGCTCTATGAATGGGGAGTCGATGGATTAATTACTGATTACCCTAACCGATTTTGGGAGACTAACATTCGAAGTACGGACATTATCGAATGCCCCAAATAATTAGATTTTAATTGCCCTTGTCATTTGAAATTTTCCCGGTGGTCCCGGTAGTGATTCAACATTAAATCCAATTGATTTCAAATTCCGTTTGAATTGTCCTTTTGCACAGTAAGTAACCAAAACAGCATCCGGTTTCATTGCCTGATAGATTTTGTTCAAAACGGGTAATTCCCAGAGTTCGGGTTGCTTTTCCGGGGCAAAGGCATCAAAATAAACCAAATCAAAAGTTAATGAAGGTAAAATCGTTTCTTGATATCTTGCATGAATTTTATGAAGTGCAAATCCCTGGTTAATCTCTATCTGGTTGTTCCAGTTAGCCTCGTGAAGGGCAAGGAATAATTTCTTGTTAGCACCCAATTCGGAAGGATAGTTGAGCCTATCATAAACGGATGCTTCAATGGGATACGGCTCAAAAGCGGTATAATGAATGGGCACTGTTTTTTGATAGATTGTGGTTAACAGCGCATTTAATCCAGTTCCGAAACCAATTTCCAGGATATTAATATCTTTTGGATTCTTACGAAGAAGATATTGTAGTCCCGCTTGAATGAACACATGCTGTGATTCCTGAATGGCACCGTGGATCGAATGATACGTTTCATTCAAGGCTATATTCCTTAAGGAATGTGATCCGTCTTCTGTTGTGATTAGCGCTATATCCATATTAATTACTTCTTCACTTGCTAAATGATTAGACCAGCCCTTATCAATGGAATGGATAACCAGGATTGAAATTATTTCACCATAATGTAACTATAATAAACTATTAATCGTAATATTGCGATATGGGATTGAGTAAAACAGATAAATTTAATGATCAACAGAACAGGCTGGCCCGGTTGACAAAGGCTTTAGCTCATCCTGCAAGAATCGCAATTCTGCAGGCACTCATTAAGAGAAAAGCTTGTGTCTGTGGTGATCTCGTTGATGAATTGCCACTTTCTCAATCAACTGTTTCGCAACATTTGAAAGAACTAAAATCTGCAGGATTAATAAAAGGTTCCATAGATGGACCAAGTATTTGTTATTGCATTGATGAAAAGGCCTGGAGAGAAGCGCATGAGTTGGTTGGTGGCTTATTTATTGAATTTGAAAATTCCTGTTGCTAAAAAAAATTTGAAACTATTTATCGCAATATTACAATTAAACGATTTACAATTATGAAAACGAATGAATTCCTGGAATTACTAAAAAACAATCCTGATGTTGGGTTGACATTTGAATATGACAAAGACAGGTTCATCCCAGATACCTATCATATCACAGAAGTTAAAAATGTATCCATCGACTCTGTTGATTGTGGTGGAAACCCTGACTCGTACAAACAGACAATTGTACAATTATGGGTTCCTAAAGGGGAGAAACCTCGAAAAACCTGGACTACGCAAAAAGCTTTGTCAATCTTCGACAAAGTGGATCAAATGACCCCAATCAATAGAGAGACCGAGGTTTTTTTTGAATTTGGGAATGATGAGATCAGAACTTCAAATTTTTCTGTTGAGAATATCGACTGGTCAGGAGGGAAGATAAATGTCCAGCTTTATGTTCAGCCTACGGTTTGTAAACCAAGCCTTCAAAATGCCGGGGGCTGCTGTTAAAATCCCCTTTTTAAACCGTCATTCTGAACGATGTGAAGAATCCTTTCGATTAAACTAAAAATCATTGGAGATTCTTCGCTAAAACTCAGAATGATGGTTAATTGTTAATCTTACTTTCATTCTTAATCATTCTTGTCTGAATCGCAGATTCTCAGGATTCAGAGATTACACTGATTAAATCACACCCAAGCCGCACACTCACGCTCAAACCCGATCATTCATCCCTCAAACTATCCACCGGGTTAGCATTCGCAGTGCGCCACGTCTGCCAGAAAACTGTAAACAATGCAATGCCAAACACTACCGCTCCGGCAATTGCATATAGCCACCAACTGATTACTATCCGGTAGGCATAATCATCCAGCCAGTTGTCTGCCCAAAGCTGGCTGACAGGAAAAGCAATGAGTGAAGCAACGATCAAAAGCCTTACAAACTGGCTGCTTAAAAGGGCCATGATCTGCCGTGTTGAAGACCCCATCACTTTTCTTATGCCAATCTCTTTGGTGCGGTTAATGTGACGTAAGACACCAAACCAAAAAGCCCCATCAATCTCCACAACCAATCTGATCTTGTGACAATAAAAATCCACTATGTAACACAGTCGATCGGATGTTGTGCTTTGAATCTTAACCCGAGAAGCTTGTTGCCTTTTAATTCCTCCCATATAATCGCTTTATGTTTTGTCATGTGTTTACGCAAGATTTTTGCTTTTTCAAAAATGTTTGATTTTTCTCCGTAAAACATTGTTGGTTGCCCCATGACAATCGTTAACATCAAAAAACAATTAACCTCTCAAGCGCAACTTCAGGAATATTGTGATTTACTTGAAGCCAAACAAGTGGTAGCAATCGAGCCGGTATTTGCCGAATTGCTATATGGCGTCAGAACACCAGGAGACAAGGAAAGAGTACTTTCTTATTGGAACGTCTCTCAGTTTGCCTACAAACATAATTACCATAATCTTGGCATTGGATTGATGCTGCTATCATAGAACCATGCCTGATAGCTCGGTACCTTATATGGACCCTCGACAAAAGAATCCTTAAAATTTTAGAGCCAGAGAGCCTTTTTATTCCTCTGATTTAGCCCTCAAGTGAAACCATGGGAGAGACTGAGGCACATTTTTTTATCAATAATTTTTGAAGCCCGGCCAAGGTTCAGAAAAATTGGCTCATAACCATCAGCCAATTTTATACTATGGATGCGGCATGTAAATAATAATATTTATCGCTAAATATTATTTTTTTGAATTGTTGTAACTTCTACCCTATATGGTCGTCTCCTCGTTGAATGTCATCTCATTTTGAATTACATATTGTTCCGATTTCCGATAAAATGTATCGATATGCTTTATCAATCCTTAAGGAGCCGGAAACCGCACATGATGTAGTTCAGGAATGTCTGATGAAAATATGGGACAAGCGGAATATGCTAGACACCATTGATAACATGGAGGCCTGGGTGATACGCATCACGCGTAATCAATGTTACGACTGGGTGAGAACGAACCGCTTTTCTGTGTTAACAGTGGAAGAGATGGAGAAATCTGATCCGATCGATGCAGATCAGATGACGTTGGTGAATAACCAGCAGGATTGGCTGGACCAGGTTTTGGAGTCATTACCCCAGAAACAAAAAGAAGTCTTTCACCTTAGGGAAGTAGAAGACCTTAGCTACCAGGACATAGCAGACGTGCTGTCAGTCAGTCTTGACGAAGTAAAAGTCACACTTCATCGGGCAAGGAATAAGGTTCGTTCATCAATGCAAAAAATTGAAGGTTATGGAATCGCGAATTGAAAGACTGCTGGAATCTTATTGGGAAGGGAAAACCTCTTTAAATGAGGAGTATGAGCTCAAAACTTATTTTAGAGAGAATCCTTCTAACTCAGAAGGTGCCAGGTTTTTTGCTGCAATTCATGATCGTCAAAAGATTACTCCGGTTAAGTCTTTTTATCACCCGGGGAGAAGACTGAACCGGAACCGCTGGTCCGTAGCCGCTGTGATTACCCTGGGAATAGTTGTAGCATTCTTTTCTATTAAGGATACGCACGATGATGACTTCCTTATCGAAGATCCGGCGGAAGCATACGAGATAACCAAAAAAGCATTGATGATGGTATCATCTAAATTAAATGAAGGATCGGTATATGGCCGTGAGCTCAACAAAATCAATGAAGTACAACTCATTATTAAAGAAAAGAAAAATGAAAAAGATATTATTAAGTAGTACGTTCATGCTGACAGCCTTTATGGTTGTAGCCCAGGGAGCGTTGGTTGGTAAATATTTTAACCAATTTGCCGACAATGAAGATTATGTTAAGGTTTCAATCAGTAGTAAAATGTTTTCTTTATTTACTGATCTTGAAGCCGGGAGCGAAGATGAACAGGAATTTCTAAAAGCTGTCAGTAAGCTGAAAGGACTCAAAATAATAGTTGGTGATAGTGTCCCCGATTCTAAAAAACTTTATACTCAGGCGATGAAGGACATTAGTTCAGGTGGTTATGAAGAATTGATGTCCGTACGGGATGCCGGAGAGAACTTTCAATTTTCAATAAAGGAACAGGGAACCAAAATTGAGGAGTTGATTATGCTTGTCGGCGGGGGAAAACAATTTATCCTGCTCTCACTCTACGGTGAAATTGACCTGAAAAACATTTCTAAAATTGCCAAGGGCATGAAAATTTCCGGATTTTCACAACTTGAAAAATTAGGACATAAAGAGAAAGAGGAAGAAAAGAAATGATCAAAAATGTGCTTGGTCTATTGTTAGCAATAGTGGTTGCCTGTCCACTATTGGCCCAGGAGAACATTCTCAAAGATTTTGCTGAATCCAGGAGGGATAAGAAATACTGTCTGTATCCTAGCACCCATTAATTAAAACCCTCTTCGGGGTGGCAAGTATTTTCTTCTTCAATGTTTTCCTGGTGTTCTTAATGATAAAGTTTTTGGGGTTGGAGCAATATGGTGTTTCCGGTCGGAGCGGTGATTTCTTTCTTTTACCAGGTAATGAATTAGAGGGTTTCTGGTATTTTACGTTTGGAGGCCTGATTGCCAATGCCGTTCTGATTTCCATTGCCTATTTCAAACTTAAAGAGCGGGAGGTATAGCATGGAATTCAACAATAACAAATCCATTTTTCTACAAATAGCTGACAACATCACGGAGAAGGTTGTGAATGGCACTTTCCCGCCGGGTGAAAAAATACCCTCTGTGCGAGAACTGGCAGCTGACCTGGGGGTTAACCCCAATACTATTATGCGCACTTACAATGAACTACAGGCTATGAAAATCATAGACAATAAAAGAGGGATTGGGTTTTTTGTGAATCCCGATGCACGAGAAACGATACTTGAGCAAAAGAAGTCGGAGTTCTTTGATCATGTTTTGCCGCAATTTTTACACCAGGCAAAACTCGTTGGTATTAGCATTCCTGAATTGAAAAAGCATATAGACAAACTCAATTGAAACGAACATGAAAACAAGCAATATTATTTTGGTAGCGTTCATCGGCAGCATCAGTATTTATTTACTTGCCGCTATGACGGAAGTCAGGCTTGTTGCCAAACAGGGAAGAAGCTTCCTGGAATATGATGATCATATTACCGACTTTCAGAATATAAGATATTTGAAGGCAAACAATGTTCAATTCAACGTGAGTTTCTCCAATGAATCTTCCCTGAACCTGAAGATTGAGAAAAGTATGAGTGTGCCAAAACTGGATTATCATCTGGAAGGAGACACATTGGTAATCGACAATCTGGAGAGACAAGAGGGAGTTGAGTGGATGCTTAACCTCACATTTGTCAGCAATGAATTTCGTGGTATTGATTGCGTGTCCTGCCATTTGATCTTGGATGGAGGAAGTACAGACACCCTTATATTAAACCTCAAAAAATCTAATTTTCTTAAATTTTCTAAAGTACCGAGCCATTTTGGAATGCTAAAATTAAAAGCAACTGATGACTCAAAAACGAACCTTTATTTTGTCGGGATTGAAGCCCTTGATCTTTATCTTGACAACAGCTGGACAGACATCCATGCCCCTGTAAATTTATTGACAGGATCATTGGCAGAACGATCCAAACTTGACATCGATGAAGTATTGGATTTCAATATTAAAAAGGATGCCTCCAGTATGTTAAACCACAGGAAGTAATCCAGGGAATCAATGGATCTTTGAAAAATACTCTTCAGCTGCTTTTTTAACCCTTGGCGCTAGTAAGACTGCTGAGATCACAGTAGGTATGGACATCAGGGCATAGGCGAAATCAATAAAACTAAATATTGCCTGCAGGCTTAGCACTGATCCTATAATGATCCCCATAATGTACCAGTAGTTGAAGTAGTGACCATATTTAGCACCCACCAGAAAGGAGAAACACTTTCGACCATAATAGGCAAGGCCGAAGATTGTAGTAATCGCAAAAATGGTTACACAAATCATTAGGAGATAGGAACCAACTCCCGGCATTGCCATTTCAAACGCGTTGGAAGTAAGCGTAATCCCACTGCTGTCAGTGTCTTTCCATACTCCCGTAACTAAAATAGCCAATGCAGTAAGTGTGCAAACAATTATGGTATCGATAGCGGGTTCAAGCATTGCCACCAGTCCCTCTCGGACAGGCTCATCTGTTTTGACAGCACCATGCATCATGGGGGAGGTGCCAATACCGGCTTCATTTGAAAAGGCCGCTCTTCTTGCTCCTGTAATTATAATCATTCCAACCGCTCCTCCGAGGGCTGCATCGGCTGTAAAAGCATCGGTCAGTATCAAGAGTATACTTGGAATAACATTCTCGTAATACTTGACCATAATAAAAAGAACACAGGCGCTGTACAACAAAACCATCGAGGGAACCAGCTTTGAAGCAACATTTGCGATTCTCTTTATCCCTCCAAAAATCACGAAAGCAACAATGATTGTCACAACAATTCCTACGATAACATTTGATACAAGGCTGTCCGGACTGGCAAGTCCTGTTGGATAAAGTACTGCATCATGAACAACCTGAATCAACTGGTTGGCCTGGAAAAGAGGCGTTGCTCCAAAAGTACCCGCAACACAGAAAAAGATGGCCAGCGGTTTCCATTTTGGACCCAGCCCTTCAGTAATGAAATACATCGGACCACCCTGCAAATTTCCTTCTGAATCCCTTCCCCGATACATAACGGCCAATGTGCAGGTAAAAAATTTGGTTGAGATACCAACCAGTGCACTTACCGACATCCAGAACACAGCTCCCGGACCACCCATGGCAATGGCGACTGCAACACCACTGATATTCCCCATTCCAACGGTGGCCGCAAGGGCACTTGACAATGCTTCAAAATGATTGATTTCTCCAGGATCGTTGGGGTCATCGTATTTACCCCGTAGAATGTTTATGGCATGGCCAAAGTATTTATAAGGCAGGAATCGGGAATAGACCATAAAAAAAAGGCCTCCACCCATTAATAGTATCAGCAGCGGTGTTCCCCAAATGAAATTGGCAGCATCTATTGCCAGTTGTTCTACGAAGGACATTTATTCGGGCTTATCCTCCTTTTCAGTTACCACTTTTTCTTTCTTGATAATCTCAGGTTTCTCCACAGAGGCCGGCTCTGGTATTTCCTCCTTTTTTTCCGGTTTCATCGGGGGTTTTTCATCAATCCATACTTTCCAACAGGGATTTATTAAATCAGAAAATTTAACGTGATATTCATTGAAGAGGGTCTTAGCCATGAAATCCTGTCGTAATGTTGCTTCAAATTTGATCTGGGGATGATTGGCAGGATGCTCAAGCAAAAACTTGATAAGGGGATAAATGCTCTTCCTGAATGTGCCCAAAATGCGAGAGAGCTTAGCAGTTTCTTTGGATAGTTTTTCAATGGCTTTGTCGGTCTCTATCTCGAGATTTTTGATCAAATCAGCGTAGAACCTGGAGATTTCACTATCAGTGCTTTCAAACGCCAGACGCTGAACTTCACATTGATGTTTGAGTATGTTTATTCCTGCAAGGCAATCCTTGTGAGAAGCATATTCATTGGGTTGCCAGGCAATTTCGCTATTCGTAAAAAGGTCTGGAAGCAGCTCAGTATCAAATTCATTTCCACTTTTGATCTCCGCAATAACCTTTTGCGAGACATCCGTCAGTTCGTGACTTCCAAGTACAAGGTCGATCTGCTGAATCTTTTCAGGACCAAGTATTTCAATTAAATGCCATATCTCTAAAAGCGAAACCTTCATGTGATCAAAAATAACCTCAAAATACGGCTTTAGACAAATGTTGTGACCTATGGCCTGTAGTACCTTGCGGTAGGAACATTTCCTTTCCTTTCTCTTGAGGGATTCTTTATTGACTATTCTGGGTTTATTGTGATCTTTATGGCCTCATGCGCGAAAACGATCTGAATCCGGACAACGACCACTTAACACAAGAAGATAAGGCATTTGAAAATGCCCTGAGGCCACTTCGCTTTCAGGATTTCACAGGACAAGACAAGGTTGTTGAGAATCTTAAAATATTTGTTGAGGCAGCTAAAATGCGCAATGAGCCACTTGATCATGTACTTTTGCATGGCCCCCCCGGGCTTGGGAAGACGACCCTTTCCTATATAATAGCTAATGAACTTGAATCGAATATCAAAGTATCATCAGGGCCGGTGCTTGACAAACCAAGTGAGCTTGCAGGTCTTCTTACTAATTTAGAGCCTCATGATGTCTTGTTCATTGATGAAATTCATCGGCTCAATTCCGTTGTTGAGGAATACCTGTATTCGGCGATGGAAGATTACAAAATTGATATCATGCTTGATTCAGGTCCAAATGCCCGAACTGTTCAAATCGGCCTGAATCCCTTTACATTGATTGGGGCTACTACCAGATCAGGACTTTTAACCTCTCCTTTAAGATCTCGCTTTGGGATCACTTCAAGACTCCAGTATTACGACGCGAAAATTCTGACTTCAATAGTTAAAAGGTCAGCAGCCATTCTGAATACCCCCATAGAGGAAGATGCTTCACATGAGATTGCACGAAGAAGTCGTGGTACCCCAAGAATTGCAAATAACCTTCTTCGAAGAACGCGTGATTTTGCCCAGATTAAAGGAGACGGAATTGCCACAAAGGCGATCGCAGAAATGGCTTTGAAAGCACTGGAAGTAGATGAAAATGGGCTGGATGAGATGGATAACCGCATCCTAACAACGATTATTAAAAAATTTAAAGGTGGACCGGTTGGACTCGGAACAATTGCCACGGCATGTGGGGAAGAGGCAGAAACCATTGAGGAGGTTTATGAACCCTTTCTGATACTTGAGGGCTATATTAAACGGACTTCCCGTGGCAGGGAAGCAACGGAATTAGCCTATAAACACTTAAATGTTCCACCTCCAGGACAAACGCCTTCCTTATTCAATTAACAGGCCAAATGAAGCCTTCGTTAATAAAAAATAATGCTCTTTTTATAAAAAAGACAGCTTCAGAAATGGGGTTTGATTTCTGTGGCATTGCGAAGGCAGAATTCCTTGAAGAAGAGGGCCCTCGGTTGGATAAATGGTTGAATCAGGGAATGCACGGTCAAATGTCGTACATGGCCAATCATTTTGATAAAAGACTTGATCCACGAAAATTAGTTGAAGGGGCCAAATCTGTTATTTCCCTACTTTACAATTATTATCCGGGGAAAGAGTTGGCCAAAAACGGTAATTATAAAATTGCCAAATATGCTTACGGAGAGGATTATCACTTCGTCATAAAAAGGAAACTCAAGACTTTTTTAAAGCTTATTCAGGACGAAATTGGGGAAGTTGATGGAAGGGTTTTCGTTGATTCAGCGCCTGTGCATGAAAGGGCCTGGGCAAAGAAATCCGGCCTTGGATGGGTAGGTAAAAACAGCTTGATCCTCAATAAAGAAAAAGGCTCCTATTTCTTTATAGCCGAATTAATAATTGATCTCGAACTGGAATATGATTCAGCTATAGGAGATTATTGTGGCTCATGCATCAAATGTATTGAAGCCTGCCCGACGGATGCCATTCATACTCCGTATGTCGTAGATGCCAGCAAATGCATATCCTACTTTACAATTGAGCTAAAAGATGAAATCCCTGGAGCATACAAAGGCAAATTCGAGGACTGGATTTTCGGCTGTGACATCTGCCAGGATGTTTGCCCATGGAATCGGTTTTCTCAATCGCACAAAGAACCGGCTTTCGAACCTCATCCGGATTTAGACAAGATGGATAGGGGTGATTGGGAGGAATTGACGGAAGAGGTTTTTCGAAAAGTGTTTAAAAAGAGTGCTGTTAAAAGGACAAAGTTTTCGGGATTGAAACGGAATATAGAGTTTGTTAAGGGTTCAAGTAAAACACCTTAGTTTGGTTATCCATATAGTGTTGTTAAGTGCAATTACCCACCATCCAAATGTTGTATAATTTAAGAAAATGAAAATCAAAAAGTTAATTATCCATACTCTGATTTTAGTGCTTGTTATAATTGAATGGCAAGACGCAATTGCTCAAAGCGATTTGAACGAAAACCTCAATAAAATAATAGAAAAATGTTTAATAGAATTAAAAGGAATTCCCAGCGTATCTATAGCAATTGTCAAAAATGATTCTGTTGTTTATTTAAAAAGCTATGGATATTCAGATGTCGAAAACAAGATTAATGCAAATACTCACACCCCATATTACATTGCATCTACAACAAAGTCTTTTACAGGCACTTTAGCTCAAATATTACATGATGAAGGTGTAATTGATTTGGATTTACCTATAACAGATTATAAACCTATAAAGGAATTTAAAAACAAAGAAGTATTTGAAAATATAACCATTCGAAATTTACTTACTCACACATCTGGAATCAGTAATGGTTATTTAGTATAGCGAAACGCCATTTCTGGGGAGTACACTCACGAAAAACTTGTTGATCTTCTCGAGCATTACACCTCACCACTCAACAATAACAGTGTAGCCAGGGCAAAAAAGTTGTCTTTAGAAAGATGATAATTGAAAAGAAGAACTTCAACAGGAAACGATTATATCTGACCAAGCCCAGTGACTGCAAAGGTTGCCCGGTCAAATTCTCCTGCATTGGTAAAAGCCCCGAAAGACGAATAACGATTACCTATTATAAAGATCAATATGAACGGGCCATTGCCCGTGTACAGAGCGATAAGGGGCGGTACATGAAAGGCAAGCGACAATCCACTGTAGAGCCAGTTTTTGGTACGCTCACTCAATTCCTGGGGATGAGAAAAGTAAATACGATAGGCATTAAACAGGCCAACAAAGTAATGCTGATGGCTGGCATGGCTTACAACCTCAAGAAATACCTCAAGTTCACAACAAAAATCGCCCAAAGTATGGCCAAAAGCG
>JAQCLE010000106.1 GCA_027592755.1 Bacteroidota bacterium
TGGCTAAAATGGTTGACCACAAGCCATGTCCTTACAAAGTGATCTGTATTTATTAAGTGCCTAATTCAAAAAATGGTTTCAAGAATCAAAGTGATGTTGATTATCTTGTAAACCTGTTTAAAGAGGAGAATATTCATTTCATTGATAAGGATGAGATGTATCATATGCACAGCAATATATTCTCTATTAACCCGGAGGTAATTGTTTCTGATAAAGGTTTTACAAGTTTGAATCAAAAGCTGAGGGATTGGGGCTTTACTGTTGAAGAAATTAATTACCAGGAAGTAGCCAAAATGGAGGGGTTAATGCGATGTTCCACAATGCCTTTAAGACGACGCTATGAATAAACAGATTACTGATACTATTTTGATGATCAGGCCTGTTAAGTTTCATGGCAATGAAGAAACTGTTGAAAACAACTACTATCAGAAGACAATTAAAGGACTCACCAGATCACAAATTCAAATAAAAGCGGAAACCGAGTTTGATGGTTTGGTTGATAAACTAAAATCAAAAAGGATCAATGTTATCGTTGTCAATGATACTGAGCAACCAGTAACACCAGACTCGATTTTTCCTAATAATTGGATTTCATTTCACAACGACGGTGATGTAATGCTTTATCCAATGTTTGCTAAGAACAGAAGAGTCGAGCGAAGAATAGATATAATCAATCAATTGAGAGATAGTTTTATTGTTAATACAGTAGAAGATTTAAGCAATTGGGAGTTAGAAGATAAATTCCTGGAAGGGACCGGTAGTATGATTTTGGATCGAATCAACCATATTGCTTATGCTGTCATTTCGGATCGAACGCATCAGGAAGTTCTTATTGATTTTTGCAAAAGAAAAAAATACAAACCGGTTTCCTTTCACTCATTACAAACAGTTGGTAAAGAACGTTTGCCAATTTACCATACTAATGTGATGATGTGTCTTGGTGAGGAGTTTGCAGTCATCTGTTTGGCTGCAATTGACGATGAAAATGAGAGAAGCATTGTCTCTAAATCGCTCATCGAAAACAGAAAGGAAATAATTGAAATTGATGAATCTCAGAATGGCAACTTTGCCGGGAATATGCTCCAGGTGTCAAATTCATCCAAGCAGCGTTACATTGCCATGTCGGATACGGCCTTTAAATGCCTTCATTCGGATCAGATTGAAAAGCTTGAAAAGCACGGTGAGATTATCCACAGCAACTTGAACACCATTGAAACATTAGGTGGTGGCAGCGCTCGATGCATGATGGCCGAAATATTTTTACCACGGAAATAGAAAATCGAACAAGTGATAAAACTTTAAATAATGAAAACATTCTATTTCGTTCTTATATTAACTGTAATATCAATCAATATCACCATGGCCCAGGAAGAGCTGCCTTATCGACAAATTTTCGAAATTCCGGAAAACTATATCGCTGGAACGGTAGCTGCCCGGATGGTTGATGGATTGGGATTCAGGTATTATTGGGCAACAGAAGGGCTCAGGCGAGAGGATCTTCAATTTCGGCCAAATGATGAAGCAAGGACATCTAGTGAGACATTAGACCACATTTTGGGCTTAACCAAAGTGATGCGTAATACAGTGATGAAACAACCTGCGAACTATAGCGCTTATACAGAGCCTTCAACCTTTGAAGAGAAACGGAAACAAACTTTGGAGAACATTAGAATTGCAAGTGAAGTTTTAAAAAGTAGCACCAGCACAGATTTGGAGGAATTTGATATCATATTTGGTCCATCTGTAACCTTTCCTTTCTGGAACCTCATTAATGGTCCGATTTCCGATGCGCTATGGCACGTTGGTCAGGTTGTCAGTTTTAGGCGATCCTCAGGCAATCCCTTTAACTCCAAAGTCGAAGTATTGGCAGGAACAGTTAATGAGTAGTACCTTCAAGCTCAGTAACTCAACCCGTGATTAGGGTTTAACTATGATATACTATGAAGAAGAGAACATTTATCAAAACATCTTCCATTCTGGCAACAGGAGCCATGCTCTCCCCACTTACCAATTGCGAATCACCAAAAGAACAAGTGAAAACATCGAGGTATAACTGGGCTGGTAATTATCAATTTAAGGCTGAAAATTTTCTCGATCCAGGTTCCAATGAAGAGGTACAATCCCTGGTCAAGAAAACCAGCAAACTCAAGGCCTTGGGTTCGCGACATTCTTTCAACAATATTGCTGATAACCCTGACAATCAATTATCAACCTACAAACTAGATAAGATCATTGAACTCGATAGCGCTTCACAAACTGTAACTGTGGAAGCAGGTGTGAGTTATGGGAAGCTCAGCCTTTATCTGTATGAAAATGGATTTGCATTACACAACCTGGCATCGTTGCCACACATTTCTGTGGCAGGGGCCTGTGCCACGGCAACCCATGGTTCAGGGGATAATAATGGAAACCTGGCAACCGCTGTAAGTGCTCTTGAAATGGTAACTGCCAATGGAGAAATCATCAAACTGTCCAGGGATAAGGATGGAGGTCGTTTTAATGGAGTGGTAGTTGGCCTTGGTGCTTTGGGTATCGTGACGAAAGTTACCCTTGATGTACAACCCACATTTGATATGACACAGGATGTCTACCTCAACATGCCCATGAACCAGATGGCGGATCATTTTGACGAAATCGAAGCTAAAGGTTATAGTGTAAGTCTTTTTACCGATTGGCAGAATAACAACATCAACCAGGTGTGGCTGAAAAATAAAGTGGCGGGTGAAAGTCAGGAACCGGCGGCAACCGAGCTTTTTGGAGCGTTACGAGCTGACAGAGATGTTCACCCGATCATTGAGCTATCGGCCGGGAATTGTACCGAGCAAATGAGTGTTCCAGGCCCGTGGTACAATCGGTTACCACACTTCAAAATGGATTTTATGCCAAGTAGCGGTAAGGAATTACAGTCGGAGTTTTTTGTGCCACGCCACCATGCCGTTGAAGCAATACTGGCTATAAACAAACTTGCAGACCTATTAGGACCACACCTTTTCATATCTGAAATTCGTACTGTAGCCGCTGATAATTTGTGGATGAGTACAGCTTATCAACGACCCAGTGCTATCATCCATTTCACCTGGAAACAGGATTGGGAAGCAGTGAGCAAACTACTTCCTATAATCGAGAGAAAATTGGCGCCATTTGATGTACGTCCTCACTGGGGTAAACTGTTCACCATCGATCCGAAAGTCCTGCAATCCCGATATGACAGGTATGATGATTTTATGAAGTTGGTGAAAGAATTCGATCCACAGGGTAAATTCCGTAATGCTTTTCTCGATAAGAATATCTATGGTTGAACGGATTATTATTTAACCTCTAATTGGTTTTTGCTTGTTTTCTTGTCATTCCCCGACTTGCTTGCCCGACAGGCTGGCGGGATCGGGGAATCCATAAACTGACATATAATTCTCGATTCAATTTAATGTTTTTTATATGTCTACTGCTTTGACACGATGTTTGGACCATTTTACCAGTCCAATAGTTTGGCTCCATGAATAATTCTTACAATAACGATTTTTTCGGGTCCGTAGATTCTATATACAATCCGATACTTTCCGAAAAGTAGTTCTCTGATTTTATCTTCATTAAATTCAGGTACCACTTTTCCAGATTGTGGAAATGATTTTAGTTGCTGAATTCGTTCGAAAAGGCTCTGTGAGAATTCCTTGGCATATCTAATCGAATCCAGGGCAATGTAGTCTGTTATTGAGTCCTAATCGTTCCACGCTGAATCGGCAAGAAGAATTTCTACCATTTCTTATTCATACGTTCCTTAGCCTCATCTAAGGAAATGACTTTACCCTCTTCAACATCTTTCATTCCTTGCTCTACTTTTTCAATGAAAATGAGTTTATCAATGAGTTCCTCTGTTGAGAATTCCTCAGGTAGCTTATTGAGGGTTTCGATGACTTTTGATTTGTTCATATAACAAATTTACTAAATGCTTGCTAGAAAGGATATTGGCCCTGACAGTTGGGCATAAGGATTCGTCTGTCTATCCACACTATATGATTAACCTGTTGTGTGAATTAGAAGATAGCATGTTTTATATTATTAATTGGTCTGTGAAGGATAAAATAGTTGATGAACTGAACGATGGTTAAAGCTGTAATCTTAGCTAAGATTCTGGTTCTAAATCCTTTAAAAGTCTTCGCGTAATTTCTTCTGATCATGAACTGGTCACACAATTGAGAGAATAGTGTTTCCAATCTTTTTCTGGTTTTTCGGAAAAGTCCCGGGTAGGGCTTGAAATTATTTTGATTACTTCGCATGGGAGTATGCAACCGAATCGATGAACTTTCGAATAAGTCTAATTGGATTTGTTTTCCAATGTATCCTTTGTCCCCAAGTAGCACACAATCAGATAGTTGTTGGTTAAGATCTTTGAGAATTTCATTATCATGAACACTGGCTTTAGTTAAATCGATAGAATGAAAGACCCCATTAACAGAACAAACCCCATGGAGTTTATAACCATAAAAATACATTTTCTGATAAGCACAATAACCTTTGTCTGGTGATGTTTGAAGAGTCTCTTTACATATCCGAGCTCTTTTTTCACGTGAGAGTTTGCAGACCTCTATTGGCATGGAATCAACAATGTAATACTGTTCAGTGCCCAAAAAATGTTGGGCTAATGCAGCCCTGATTTTATCAATGTATTGAAACAAATCTTTCTTTCTTCTATTAAACTGGCTTCGATCAATAAGCTGAGGAAAATCCTGACGATGGCAACTGTTCAATTTTTTAAAAAGCAAATTTTCACTATCAATGGAGATATATTCACTGGTAAGAGTTAAGCTAATTATCTCTAAATCAGATAGTTTAGGCTTGGGGCCTGTCCGAACTATGTTACCATCTAATCCGAAATCGTTCAATTGAAGCGATTTGATGGTTTGAAAGATTCTATCGAAATTGCTTTTAATATTGTGCATTTGCTATATGAGTTTATTGTTTGTTTTCACTCTTAATATACTCATTATCAAGCAGATGCACTCATTTTTTACCCCTTATAATCTCTAATTTCTAATTCACACAACGGGTTATATTATAAATGAATAAGGCTGCAAATACGAATATTGATGCCCGAAATCCTCTTTTCACACCCGCCATCAAGCTATTAATGTTTGGGATAAAACGCATGAACCTTAGAATCCTAAACACACGCAATAACCTAAAAACGAGCAGGTATGAAATATCAGGGATGTCTATTAAAATCTCAAACAAGGATGGGGATGAGATAACTACAATGATAAAATCAAACTTATTTCCAGAGTTTGAAATGTAATTTTTCCATCCATATGTTCTGACCTTTACAAGGATTTCGCATAAAAAAAATAGAGTAAAAAAATGGTCGATAGTGTCCATGAGGCGCAACGAATGCATTGACTCGAACCCCATTAAAAACAGCGTTATCGAATTCCCAATGATTGCTGCAACAATCATCCATTCGTTCATGAATATTCGCCTGAGTAATGCCATATCCTATTGTAATTTAAAGAATATGTTTTGCCTTATTCATTTTGTAAAGATTAGAAAAATATCCTAATGATCTGCCTACTGTTTAAATTTAGTATCTCGCAATAAATTTCGAAATTCAGAAGCTATCGTTACGGTTGTGGATTATCCCAGAGAGTACCCCTCACGGTACTCGCGTTTCACATACTTATTCGCTGGCTCAAAGTTGGTTATCCTCATGTTCTTTGCATCCCATAGCAATCGTTTTCTACCATTATATTTTGAGCCACCCCAGAAGCCGGTGTCCTTTGCATTAGGATCTACCTCAAAATATGCCTTTAAGGCCAGGTTACCAATAAGGATGCTTTCAGTGAATGGTCCTGCATAATCGAAAGAAGAACTAGTCTCTGCGTTTCCATAACCTGCAATACAGGCATTTACCCATTGTAAATAATGCCCTTCCGGAACTCGTGGTAAACTTTCCCTTATACTTATTGAATCATTTAATGAGGTAGGAAGTAGTCTGGGGTTGGCGCCATAGCAATCTGCTAATAATTTCCCTTTGGAACCAATAAATAAGACACCGCCGTCCCAATTTCCAAGAGGCTCATCATCACCGAGCTCCTCGGGACGCTCAGGCATGATACCACCATCCATCCACGATACTCTAATCGAGCCTTTACCGTCGACTCTTGGGTATTTTAAATGTATTTTACTGGAGTTGGGGAAACTTTTAGGATAATCAGCAGATTCAAATTTACCCTTAAAAGCTTCTGATATACTGCACTCAACCTCACTTGGGTACAGAATTGGCAGTATTCTATAGACAGGATCCATAATGTGACAGGCCATATCTCCTAAAGCACCAGTGCCAAAGTCTGACCAACCCCGCCAATCGAATGGCAAATAAGCATCATTATAATCTCTCATTTGAGCGGTCCCTAACCACAAATCCCAGTTCAATCCTTTGGGCACTTTATGTTTTTCAGTAGGTATAGATAGTGCCTGAGGCCAGATAGCCCGATTTGTCCAGCACTTCACAGTATGGACATCGCCGATGACCCCGGAATCATACATCTCTTTCATTTTTCTAACACCATCGCCAGATCCTCCCTGGTTGCCCATTTGGGTAACCACTTTATATTTTTTTGTGGCCTCGGTAAGCATCCTTGCCTCCCAGATGTCATGGGTTAATGGCTTCTGCACATATACGTGCTTTCCAAGTTGCATCGCCCCATAAGCAGCTACAGCATGGTTATGATCGGGTATCGATACAGAGACCGCATCAATGTTATCCTTTTCCGCATCAAGAAGTTTTCTGAAATCATAGTAATAATTGGCCTTTGGAAATGACTTCCTTGACTCTACAGATTGTCTGTCGTCCACATCACAAAGCGCAACAATATTCACATTGGGGCTTTCTGCAAAAGACGCAAGGTCACTTGTACCTTTTCCTCCTGCTCCAATACCCGCGATGTTGAGTTTATCACTTGGTGGCACAAATCCAGGGCCCCCTAATACATGCCTTGGAACTATCATGAATCCTGCTGCCACAACCCCTACGCCTTTGACAAAACTTCTTCTTGATTTGCTTACAATTGTATTTTTTACTATCACCATATTATTGATCTCCGCGATTTTTTTAAACTTAAATCAAATTAAAACTAATTATACAAGAAAAGTGTAAAAATTAAACAGACAAACAAAGGGAATATTTGTGAGATGAATTCGGCTTATTGCCTCGGAATAGTAAAAGTCAAGTTAATTCACTGAATGGTTAGAGAAAATACCCATTAAAAGCAATGGATAAGCTTGATAAGATAGCAAGTACAGAGAAAATAATGTTTTGAAGATGACTTAAGTCATTTTATTAATTCCAATGATACCGAATCTTTGACATGCGCTTAAAAGCTTATCCATACGCGTACAGGTAAAAATCCTGGATGTGGAAAATTTATATATTGTAGTTGTAATCCTATTATTTCTCCTTGCCATTTCTGACCTTATTGTCGGAATAAGCAATGATGCAGTAAATTTTTTAAACTCGGCGATTGGCTCCCGGGTGGCAAGTTTTAAAGTAATAATGTTGTTTGCTATGGCCGGAATAATCGTTGGTGCAACATTTTCCGGGGGCATGATGGAAGTTGCCAGAAAGGGGATTTTTCAACCTCAAAACTTTTACTTCTCTGAGATTATGTTGATTTTCCTCGCAGTTATGCTAACGGATATCATACTGCTTGACCTCTTCAATACTTTTGGAATGCCCACCTCAACAACAGTTTCAATTGTATTTGAATTGCTTGGAGCTGCCGTGGCCATGTCCGTGTTGAAAATATACACCGATCCGAATGCCTTACCAATCGGTGAGTATATTAATTCCGGCAAAGCATTGGCTATAATTTCAGGAATCTTGCTTTCGGTTATAGTTGCTTTTTCTATTGGAGCCCTCTTGCAATATGGTTTCAGATTGGTCTTCACTTTTGAATATCAAAACAAACTGAAGTACCTCGGATCATTATGGGGAGGAATTGCTTTTACAGCTATAATTTATTTTATCCTGATAAAGGGTGCCAAGGATGCTTCTTTTATGACGGAAGAAACTCAATTGTGGATAAAGAGTAACAGTATCCAAATACTGTCGATAAGCTTCATATCGTTTACCTTATTATTCTGGTTTCTGCATATGTTCTTCAAGATTAACCCGCTCAGAATAATCGTTTTGATTGGGACATTTTCATTGGCCATGGCTTTTGCCAGTAATGACCTGGTCAATTTTATCGGGGTTCCGCTTGCTGGCTTTGAATCCTTTATCGCATGGTCATCGAGTGCTGCCAGCCCCGATTCATTTTCTATGGAGGTCCTATCAGAAAAAATCCCAGCGAACGGATATATTCTACTAATCTCCGGATTAATTATGGTGATTACACTGTGGGTATCAAGGAAAGCCCGATCAGTGACTGAAACGGAAGTAGATCTCGGAAGGCAGGATGAAGGATACGAAAAGTTTGGTTCAACACCCTTTTCAAGGATGGTAGTCCAGTGGGTAATGGGAACTCATGACTCAATTTTTAAAGTAATTCCCACAAGGATTCGTGAAAAAATCACGAATCGTTTTAAGTTGAAAATACCTGTTGGCACTCCGGATGATCAAGCTCCTTCTTTCGATATGCTGAGAGCATCTGTCAACATTGTAGTAGCCAGTGTCATCATTTCAATAGGCACTTCGTTGAAGCTACCGTTGTCAACCACTTATGTCACATTTATGGTTGCTATGGGCACTTCTCTATCTGATAGAGCCTGGGGTCGTGAGAGTGCTGTTTATCGGGTTTCAGGTGTGTTGTCCGTTATTGGGGGTTGGTTTTTTACCGCTTTTTTTGCCTTCAGTGCCGCATTTCTTCTACTTATAATCCTGTACTACGGTGGGTTAACGGCTATCGTTGGAATGGTTATTTTATCCTGCGTTTTTATTTATAAAACACATATTCTTCATCGTGAAAGAGAAATAGAAAAGAAGGCATTGGAGGAGGACGATTTCCTACCTGGCGAAATTACAGGGGAAAAAATCGTGAAACAAAGTAAGAAAGATATTATCTATTATTTGAATCAGTTTACTAACATCATGGATAAACTCTTCGCTGGTTTAAAATCCAATGATATTAAGAATTTAAAAAAGGTTTATAAAAAATTTAATGGACATCATAACAAAATAAAACTGATGAAGGATAATGTGAGCAACGTTATTAGAAGACTATCTGAAAATTCTGGAGATACGGCTCACTATTACGTCCAGGAGATGGATTACTTAAGAGAGATGGCTCATAGCATTAATTTTATCGTTCGTCCAACATTCTATCATTTTACAAATAGCCACAAACCATTAATTACCGAGCAAATTAAAGAGCTGGAAGCATTAGACATTGAAATTTCAACGCTCTTTCGAAAAATCATCCATTTAGTAGAAAGCGATTCCTTTGATAAAATGGAAATCATTCAGAATAAACAGGAGATTGGATTAATAATGATTGATAAATTCAAACGAAACCAGATAAAGAGAATAAAATCAAACCTGGTAGGCACTCGCAACAGCATTTTATATTTCAATCTACTATCAGAATTGAAATCAATATTATTCTATTCAATTAACTTGTTGAAATCTCATAGGGATGTAGTTTTGAGTCAAAAAAGGGAAATTATTCATCAAGAGTAAATCCCTGTTTGAATCCTGTATTTCTACTTCAAAGATTTAAATTCAGTCCAGCGTGTTGATTAGAATTACTCCCCAGCATCGATCACACCACTATCGCTTTCCTCCAATTTAACATGAGCAGTTATGTAATTGGACTCTATATATAAGAGTTTAGTTGCCCTGATCAGGTTTTTTGAAATTGACTTAACCGTTGCATGGTCATTCATAAGCGATGATGCTATTTCACTGGTTATCAATCTCTCCCTTATTAATTTTTCTAGCTCGGAATTAAACTGATCATTCTTCTTTTTAAATTTCACTTCAAGAGCTTTTAATTTGTGTTTTTGCTCAGAGACAAGTTCTTCCCGTTGGTTCATAGTATAATTTTCTGGGAGATTTTGTAATGATTGCACTTCAACTACAGTCCTGATTACCTTGGAAATCCTCTTTCTGAAATTATTGTATTCAACTTTGATCTGCTGATCCGAAGACATAAGGTATTTCATGAATTATATAACCCATTTCTGTAAATTGTTTTATGGACTCAGCATAGTCGTTTCGGATTGATTCCTGATCATTAGTAGCCCATTTGTTTTCGATTAGCAATATCGTGCCGGGCTTATAAGCTCCTTGTTTAATTCTTCCGTACAAAACCTGCTCATTGAGAGCAACCACTAAATCAGCAAAATCACCCAAATTGGTTACCTTATCCGAACCCATTCGGATTCTAATACCAGAAGCTCCTTCCCTGGATCTTGCTGGTGGCTGAATTTCTGCCGGAATAATTTCGACAGTCCATACGCCATTACCCATTTTGGCAGAAATAGCCCCAAGGCTTTGTCCACATTTTTGTGCCCCCTCACCAGAGTCACTGACTATTTCGACAATGGCTTCATCAATCGTAATTTGGCTTGAGATCTTTGCCATTTCAGGTTTTATATCTTGCACAGTAGTTCTCATTAATTGATATTTAAAATTGAACCAAAAAAAGGCTTTATTAATCTGAAAAATGTGATTAAAATCAGCTTTTAGTAGGAGATAGATCGCACATGATCAATCCCTGAATCATCAAGTGCCAAACTGTTTGAAGCTCCTTAACATTATGCCAGGAGAGGATTAGTATCATTTTAACTAAATGCTGCAAAAAATACAAAATTCTAAATCTATTATTTTGGAATGAAAATCAATGCCATTAATCGAACTTTGATTCATTCAAATGCTTTACTTTTCAATCCGATTTTGCACAGGTACTGATCTTCACCAGTGATTTATGAAATACAGGGAATTTGGTAAAACGAGTCTGAAAATAAGTGAGGTTGGATTTGGTGCCTGGGCCATTGGTGGTCCGGCCATGGCTGGTGATATCCCAATAGGTTGGGAAGATGTTGACGACAGGACTTCCATCGCAGCTTTAAAGAAGGCCTTTTATCACGGCGTTAATTTTTTTGATACGGCAGACTTCTATGGTTTCGGACATTCCGAAGAACTCATTGGAAACCTTTGGGGAAATCGTAATGACATTATTGTGGCCACCAAGGTTGGTCAACGTATGGATGCGAATAACAACATCTACCCTGACTACAGTAAAAAATATGTGGTGAAGGCATGTGAAGCAAGCTTGAAAAGGCTTAAAAGAGAAGCGATTGATTTTTATCAACTACATACTGCAAAATTGGATCACCTGGAAAATGGCGAATGTATCGAGGCAATGGATCTATTGCAGCAACAAGGTAAAATCAGGTATTGGGGAGTCTCTTTGAATACTTATGATCCGGAACCAGAAGCCGATTATATGCTCAGTAATAATCTTGGTCATGGTTTTCAATTGGTGCTCAATATTATCAATCAAAAGGCAATGCCCCTTTTGAAAAAAGCCTCCACTAAAGGCATGGGCATTATCGCAAGGATGCCGTTTCAATTTGGCTTATTGACCGGAAAATTCAACAAAGATTCAAAGTTCGCTAAAACCGATCATCGCAGTTTCCGCCTTACACCGGAAATTTTGGAGCACTCTCTGAAGGACCTGGAACCGGTTTGGTCATTAGCAGAAAAATGTGGAATTGATATGGATTGCTTTGCCTTGAGCTTCGTTCTTAGTCACCCCGAGGTTTCAACGGTTATTCCCGGAATTAAAACGCCGGACCAAGCCATGGTCAATACAAAAACCATTTGTGAATTGAGTGCTTCCGATTCGGAACAATTGTATAAATTGAATAAGAACAGGTTTGAAAAATTACTTCAGTTTATAAAGGAGAATGGATAATTAGAGGATTCTGTAAACTACATTATATTAAAAGGTTAAATGGAAAAGGATAATGTTGATGTCATCATTATTGGTGGAGGTATAATAGGGTTATGCTCAGCATACTATCTCCAAAAAGAGGGTTTATCAGTAACGATCATTGACAAAGGGCCGGATGAGAGAGCAGCTTCACATGCCAATTGTGGACTGGTAAGTCCCAGCCATGCGCTTCCATTGAACAACCTTAAAACAATAAGGAAATCACTTCTGTGGATGTTTCAACCTGATTCACCATTTCTAATACGCCCACAACTGGACCCAAGGCTCTACCAATGGTTGCTTCGATTTGTGATTAATTCAAGACGACAAAAAGTACATCATTCCATGTTGGCATTGAACCAATTGTTAATTAGTTCGAAAGCACTCTATCAGGAATTGATAAAGGAAGAAAACATCCAGTGTCAATGGCAAAATGACGGAATCCTGTTCGTCTGTAAAAAAGAGAAAACATTTCTTGATCTTCAAAAAGACATTAGGTACACACAGGAAGAAATTGGATTGTCGGCTGTGCCATATGTAGGTGAATTACTTCAGGAAAAGGAGCCAGCCTTAAAGGATGACAATTATGGAGCATGGCTTTATGAAATAGATGCACATCTGAAACCAGATCTTTTAATAGACGGCTTGAAGGAAACGCTCCTGAGTCGGGGAGTGAAAATCATCTCTGATTGCCTGGTAACTTCTTTGACAAACTCAGGGCAAGTGATTCAAAATGTTGTAACAACTAAAGGTAGTTTCAGTGCAACACAATTTGTTCTTTCCGGGGGTGCGTTATCGGTTCAACTGGCCAAGGTTATTGGATTGAGACTGCCAATAATTCCAGGCAAAGGTTACAGCATCACGATGAAAAGCCCCGGTCTGAGCCCGAAAATTCCCTGTATAATGCAGGAACGAAAAGTAGTTGCCACTCCATGGAAAAATGGTACTTACCGTTTAGGAGGTACTATGGGGTTGGGGGGCTTCAACACCACTTTAAATAAAACCAGATTGAATGCCCTGAAATCCGCAGCTGTTGATTATTTAAAAGAACCATTTACTGATCAGGTGATAGAAGAATGGTATGGCTGGCGCTCCATGACCCCAGATGGCGTACCGATTATCGATCGTTCACCCAAACATAAAAACCTGACCATTGCATGTGGACATAACATGCTTGGAATTAGCATGGGAACAGGTACGGGAAAATTGGTAAGTGAAATCGTTTGTGAAAAGGAACTACACATAGATTCTCACTTTTATTCATTATCTCGATTAAATTAATTGAAATAGGCACTTAATAAATAAATATTTTGAACAAATAAACCGTGTAAAATGCTTTATT
>JAQCLE010000107.1 GCA_027592755.1 Bacteroidota bacterium
ACGTGGCAAACATTAAGCATTACGGGATATTGCAACTTTATTCATAAAGGTTCGGATGAGTGTGAAAATATTTAAAGTTTATCAGCTAAAAATAACAATATTTAAATTTTATACCTAATGAGTTTTGTTATTAGAACATAAATTTAGTGGAAAAGTAATCCAACTATCAATAGAACAAACTCACAGTCGATTTATTGCATTGAGTGCTTCAGAGACATGTCTTTTAGGAAATAATTGAGAATTGAATATGTTCCGAACAAATCCTTTCCAATCGGCAATATAGGTCTTTCTGCCCGGGAATATACCAAGTGTTTTGGTTACTCCAAACATTTTATGAACAGCCAAATCCTCATCTGAAAGTAGTGGGAATGGTAATGAATATTTCTTCTTGAAATTAAGATGTGATCTATAATCATCGGAGCTTATTCCAAAAATCATTACCCCTTTTAATTTAAACTCATCATAATTATCCCTAAATGAGCAAGCTTCAACTATACATCCTGGAGTGTCATCCTTCGGATAAAAGAAGACTATAATAGGTTCCTCCCCTATATAATCACTAATGTTAACTGGATTCTCGTTTTCATCCGGGAGAATAAAATGTGGAAGAGCATCTCCAATCTTTACCATTTTTGTAGATTAATTCGTTTAAATTAAGCAATCACTTGCCAACACACTCTAACAATGTTCCGGTATAAAAGCTTCATAATGAAATTCATCCTTCTATGTTTCCTGACTTTTATAACCCTATATTCCTATTCACAAAATCAAATTTTCCCGAATATTGAAGGCAATACGCTTGAAGATAAGCCAATTGAATTTCCGGCTGACGCCAAAGGAAAAGTGACACTGATTGCGATTGCTTATTCCAAAAAATCAGATGACTATCTTAAAGATTGGCTTGTTCCTGTATATAGAAATTTTATCAACCCTCCTCAATCATCCTTTATTCCTATAATGCCATATGATGTAAATATCTTTTTTATTGCATTATTAAAGGGGATTGCAAAAACGGCTAAAGGAAAGATTGAATCAAATCTGAATAAAAATCTTGACCCTGAGTATTACAGTCACACCGTTATTTCAAAGTCTGAGTTTAAACCTATTCGTGATGCACTTCGATTTGGAAAGAAGGATCTGCCTTACTTCTTTGTTGTCGATCCCCAAGGTGCTATTGTTTACCAAACTGAGGGAGCATATTCAAATAGTAAAATGCAGGAAATTGTTGATCAGGTTGACAAGCATTCAAAACGGTAATCAAATAATTTTGGTTAAAATCATGTAGTCTAAAAGGTATGCGAATAGATTAATTTTGCAACCAAAATAAAGAATTCGATGCCTGATACCATGACAACTATCGCCCACAGCTATTGCAATAGTCTTACGGAATACTCAAGAAGAAAGACAACCGAAGTTTATATTGGGAACATTGCTGTCGGGGGAACTAATCCAATCAGGGTACAGTCCATGACCACTGTGGATACGATGGACACCGAAGGAACAATTCAACAAAGCATTCGAATGATCGAAGCTGGTTGTGAATTTGTAAGGATCACAGCTCCAAGCATCAATGAATCAAGAAATCTTGAGAATATTAAGAAGGGTCTTATCAAAAAAGGATACAATACTCCACTGATCGCTGATATTCACTTTACTCCCAATGCAGCCGAAACTGCTGCAAGAATTGTTGAAAAGGTGAGGATCAATCCTGGCAATTATGCGGATAAAAAGAAATTCGAAACAATCGATTATTCCGATTATGAATATGAAGCGGAAATTGATAGAATAAGAGCAAGATTTATTCCCCTAGTTAAGATTTGTAAGGAGTATGGCACCGCTATGCGAATTGGCACCAACCATGGCTCCCTGTCCGATCGAATTATGAGTCGCTATGGAGATACACCGCTCGGAATGGTAGAATCAGCCTTGGAGTTTCTCAGAATAAGCAAAGATTTGAATTATCATGAAGTTGTTCTCTCCATGAAAGCAAGTAATACCCAGGTAATGGTGGAAGCTTACAGATTATTGGTAAATAAACTTGAACAGGAAGAAATGCTGCCATATCCTCTTCATCTGGGTGTTACAGAAGCAGGTGAAGGAGAAGACGGTAGAATTAAATCTGCATTGGGAATTGGAACCCTGCTTGAAGATGGTCTGGGTGATACAATCAGAGTGTCATTAACAGAGGAGCCAGAGTTAGAAATTCCTGTAGCAAGGGCATTGTTGGACCGATACACAGATCGTTCCAGTAATTCTAAGATTACAGCTATATATAGTACTCCAATTAATCCATTTCAATACTCGAGAAGAGCCACCTCTGAAATTCTGAATATTGGCGCAAAAAATGCGCCAAGGGTAATCGCGGATCTAAGTTCAATTCCGATCATAAGACCAGAAAATTTGAAACCAATTGGTCATCACTATTTACCTGAAATTGATAAATGGACAATGACAGATCAAGGGGCAGATTTTGTCTATACAGGAAAAAGTCCAATGCCTTTTATGCCGCCAAATGGATTAAAGCAGATTATCGATCATTCGATATGGCTCAAGGCCGAAGATAAAGAGAGTTACTTCCCTTTGGTAAATGTTTCAGACCTTAATTTAGAATTACATAATGAGCTAAACTTTGTTCTCATCAATGCGGGAAATTTAAATGAAACTATACTTGATTTCCTTAAAACACAGCATAACATTGTTGCAATTGTTGAGTCATCAAATAATCTTGGATATGCCGAAATTCGGCGCTTTTTATTCGAACTCATCGAAAAAGAAATCCAAACACCGGTGATCGTTAAAAGATCTTACGGGCAAATAGCCGTTGATGAATTTCAGCTTTATAGTGCGGTAGATGTTGGAGGCCTTCTTATTGATGGTTTAGGTGATGGTATTTGCCTAACAATAAATAATCTATCTCTTTTGGATGACATCCAACGTAACAAAATGATTAAAACATACAATAAAACGGCTTTTGGCATTCTGCAGGCAGCCAGGACAAGGATGTCGAAGACAGAGTATATTTCATGCCCCTCCTGTGGCAGAACGCTTTTTGATCTTCAGGAGACTACCGCTCTGATTAGAAAGCGAACTGATCATTTAAAGGGTCTCAAAATTGGTGTGATGGGTTGTATTGTAAATGGGCCTGGTGAAATGGCCGACGCTGATTATGGGTATGTGGGCTCCGGAAAAGGGAAAATAACGCTTTACCGTGGAAAAGAAGTGGTTAAAAGGGGGGTCTCTTCGCAGAATGCATTAGAAGAGATGATCCGACTTATTAAAGAAGATGGAAATTGGTTGGAACCAGAAGAAGTATTGACTAATTAAGTTCAAAATTCAATGACAGATCCAAAAGAAACAGATCAAAATGAGCCAATAAGAGAATATTTCAATTTTCGAGAAGTATTCACTTACTTCTTTAGAAAACAAGATCCAACTAACAAGCCAAGTATCAACCTTCGCATAATGCATGGCATCAATAAATTCTCAATTATCGTTTTTTTAATTGCCTTAATTATCTGGCTAATAAAAAGACTTGTTTAAAAAATGAATATCGAGGACTTTAGGAATTATTGCCTTGAAAAAGCAGCAGTTACCGAGGAATTCCCATTTGATGCCGAAACACTGGTATTTAAAGTAGCCGGTAAGATATTTACACTAACCGGAATTGAAGATTTTAAAAGCATTAATCTTAAATGTGATCCCGAAGAAGCAATTATGTTAAGGGAAACGTTTAACGCTGTACACCCTGGCTATCACATGAACAAAAAGAATTGGAATACCATAGATATGGATAATACCATACCAGATATTCTTTTGCAGAAATGGATTGATAATTCATATAATTTGGTCATTAAAACACTACCCAAAAGAACTCAAATTGAGTTGTCTGAATTATCAAACTTATGTTGAGTCCATTCGAAGCATACGATGCAAAATCGACTATCATATCTTGCCCTCGGTGATTCATACACTATAGGAGAAGCTGTTGATGAGGCTGAACGATGGCCTATTCAATTAGTCAATGAGTTATCTAAAGTTGGTTTTGATACTATTGAACAAAGAATAATTGCATGTACTGGATGGACCACCGATGATTTGTTAAGCGCAATATGTCAGGCATTACCTAATAAATCATATGATTTGGTTTCAATTAATATCGGTGTGAATAATCAATACCGTGGCTATCCGATTAATCAATATGAAAAAGAACTTAGGAAAATCCTTGAGTTAGCAATCAGTTTTACAATAAAAGAAAACAAGGGCGTCATAGTCATAAGTATCCCTGATTACGGTGTTACCCCTTTCGGGCAGCAACACGCTCCGAAACAAATCACCGAAGAGATTGACCGCTATAATAGAATAACAGAAGACATTTGTGACAATAATAAAATAGCATTTGTAAATATTACCGACATTTCAAGAAAAGCCAAAGACAATCCAACCCTTATAGCCAGCGATGGTTTACATCCATCAGGAAAAATGTATTCCCAGTGGGTTGAGAAAATCTTACCAAAAATTAGGCTTCTGATCGGGTAATATATAAGTCGAATTGGTGTTAACAGATTGTAGCTCATCCGCGATAATGTCTACTATATTTTAATTATTCATAAATAATTGGCAATTTTAAGATGTTAAAAGGTGTTTATACTTAAAATTTGTGTTGCCCATCTCTTATGAATTTCACTAAATTCCTAAGCTTTTTCTTGGTGATATTCTTCCTGATTTCTTGCAGGAGTAACATGATTTGTCCAGCATATCAAAGTACCTATATCCATAGCATGTATAAGAAACGATCAACATATGACATGAAAGAGCGATCATATTATACGACTCATATGTTCTATGACTCAGTTCAATTAACTGCATCTGAAGATTCTTTGAGACGGGTTCAATTCAGCTATTTTATCGACTCGGTTCCATATACGAAATATGATGTCCGAAAAAATAAGAATGGTCGTGTAACCAGGGTAAAGGTGACACGAAACGATGTCAACAGGGAAGCCTACAAAAGAAGAAAAGATCTTATCGCCGATTATGATTTCCTCCCAGGCATGAATGGGATTCATAGGATGCGGAAAAATTACGATCTGCGCTCGATAAAGATGGAAGATCAATACATTCCGCCTGTCGATACAACTCAATCCGTCGAACAAGGATATTTCGTTGCCGGAGACTTTGCCGATGCTGATTCACTATCGACGGATTCACTGTCAATCGCCCCGAATTTCATTGAAGAGCGACCAACCGAAGTCTATAGATTTGGCTATAATTTCAAAAACAATAAGTTCAACGAAGATCAAGATTACTATAATAAGGAATTTGGCTATCTATTAATATTAAAAGTACCTCCACAATCTGAAATAGAAGAAACAGGTCTTAAAGTAATGAGTGAGTCCGATACAACAGCAACGGCGAAGAAGAAGGGGTTCATGTCGAAATTTTTAAGTAAGAAAGCAGCCAAGAATGTAGGTGAGGATACTGAACTTGTTGAGGAAGAACCCGAAGACGGCAATTAGTCAGAATCCCCAATCACTAAAGGCATCCCTGGTTTAATATTATTATTATCTAATTCGTTAAGTTGCCTCAATCGTTCAACCGTTAAGCCTTCATACATTCTAGAAATATCCCAAAGTGTATCTCCGGGTTCAACATAATGTATTTTCTTACCATCAAGTTCAACAGGTGTCTGTACGGTTTTAGCTATGGGTTTTGAATTGAGCCGGCTATAGTAAGTAGGCAACACCCATACATTGAGGTTCTGACCAATCCTAATCAGATTTCCACTAAGATTATTCCATTTCATTAGGTCAGTAACCCTGACTCCATACTTTATGGCAATTGTTCCCAGAACATCTCCTGATTTAACAATATAGCGAATTTGATCCCTTCCATAAGTGCTCCCAACCGAACTACGGGATAAGTAATCCAATTCCTTCTGACCAACCTTAGATGCTGTGTCATAAAGCATCGATCTATTACTAACAACAAACTCCTTTGATTCAATAGGTATCCTTAAATCGAAATTATGGGTATTCTCAGGAAGGGCACCTCTTTTCACATGTGGATTAAGTTTCTCCAAATCGTCCATGCAAACATTAATTTGGTCAGCAAAAGTTGGAAGGTGGAAATATTTACTCACCAGGACTGTATCATAATCGATAGCATAGTTAGGCTCCTCAATAAAAATATTATGTTCTGCTGCAAAATTCAAAGCGTAAGTGATCGCTACAAATTGAGGCACATAGGATCGTGTTTCTCTTGGTAACCAAGGATAAATTTCCCAAAAACCTTTTTTATAGCCCGATCTTCTAATGGCTCGTCTTACCCTTCCCGGCCCGGAATTGTAAGCGGCAAGGGCTAATTCCCAATCATCGAAATAATCGTGAAGTTGTTTTAGGTATTTACACGCCGCCTCTGAAGCTGCATAAGGATCCATTCTCTCATCAATATACCAGTCTTGATGAAGATCGTAATAACTGCCTGTGCTCGAAACAAACTGCCACAATCCAACAGCAGAAGCGCTCGAAATTGCTCTTGGATTCAAACCGGACTCTATAATTGAAAGGTATTTTAAGTCGTCAGGCAAACCATACTGCTTGAGATATTTCTCAAAAATTGGAAAGTAATAATTAGAATTTGCAAGGGCATTACGCGTATACTCCCTGTTTCTTACCGTGAAGTAATCTATAAACCCTTTTACCTTTGTATTAAAATGCAGGGGCATATCACTGGTAATTTGCAAAAGCCGATTTTGAATGCTATCATAATGAACATCTGGAATAAAATCATATACGACTGAGTCTTCTTCGCTTTCAATTTCTTGTGCCAATCCACTCATTTGAAAACAATGACCAATTGCTATCACTAAAATCCAATTTCGAAGAAGTTTGATTTTCATGCCTTAGAAGTAAGTGTCTCCTGCATCAGGTAATTAGAAAAGGACAATAGTTTATCCTCCGTGAAGGCATCCGACATCACCTGGACACCAACCGGTAATCCCTCACTTGTTTTCCCAAGTGGTAAGGATATCGCCGGAATACCAGCCACTGAAGCCAAAACTGTAAATAAGTCAGCAAGAAACATCTGAAGCGGAGTTGCATTTTCTCCAAACTTAAACGGTGGAGTAGGCGTTGTGGGAAGAATTACAAAATCATATTTATCAAACAAACTTCTTGTTTTATCCTGAAGAAATCTTCTCACCTTTTGGGCCTTTGTATAATAGGCATCATAGTAATTCGCACTCAAAACGAAGGTACCAAGTAAAATACGCCTTCTCACCTCTTCGCCAAAACCCTCAGAACGTGATTTCTTATACATAGATTCAAGGTCGTGACCATTAGTGCTTCTATGGCCATAACGCACACCATCATATCTGGAAAGATTTGTGCTGGCTTCCGCGGTTGTGAGAATGTAGTATGTAGGTAAAGCATATTCCAATTCTGGAAAATCTATTTCTTCGACCACATGACCTAATTCCTTTAATTCGCTTGAAATTGACCGCATGTATTGAAGAATGTCTGGATCAATCCCTTCATCACCAGAGTAATTCAACATCCCAATCTTTAATTTTTCATGATTCCCAGCTAATTCAGCATACCGTAATACGGGTTCATTTGAAGATGTGCTATCCATTTCATCATATCCAGTCATAATCTCCAATAACAAGGCCGCATCTTCAACTGATTTAGAAAGAATACCAATAATATCAAATGATGAAGCATAAGAAGCAAGGCCATACCTCGATATCCGAGAATAAGTTGGCTTTAAACCAATGATATCACAAAACGCAGCAGGTTGTCTCACGGAACCACCAGTATCAGTGCCTAATGCGGCTAAACAGCAATCCGAAGCAACAGCTGCTGCAGAGCCTCCCGAAGAGCCACCGGGAACTCTATTATTATCAAGTGGGTTTAAAACCGGGCCAAAAGCTGAATTCTCATTGGAAGAACCCATCGCAAACTCATCGCAATTTAACCTGCCGATGATAATGGCATCTTCATCAATTAATCTTTGAATAGCTGTTGCCGTGAATTGCGAATGAAATGAATCGAGTATTCTACTTGAAGCTTGTAGTGGACGATCTTTAATACAGAGAACATCCTTAATACCAAGTACCAGGCCTGCCAATCGACCAGCATTACCTTTAAGCAATTTAGTCTGAATTTTTTCTGAATGCTCAAGCGCAGAATCACCATAAACGCTTAAAAAAGCATTTAGGTGGGCATTCTCCTCAATGTTTCTTAGATAGTGCCTGACAAGTTCAGGTAAAGTAAGGCTGCCGTTATCAAGGTCATTGCGAACCTGTGACAATGATCTGTAATGCATTGATTGAGCTACTTCTTGATTTCTTTGGCTCCTTCGTCAATCTCCTCTTTGATCTCTTTAGTAGCATCTTTAAATTCCCTTATTCCTCTTCCCAATCCTTTTGCCAATTCAGGAATTTTCTTTGCTCCAAACAGTAGCACTATAACCAAAACGATGATTACCCATTCCATTCCACCTGGCATTCCAAAAGCTAATACAGTCTGCATAATTTTATTTATTGAAAAAGATATTCGTGTAAAGATATACAATATATCGAAGCAATTTGTTGTAGCAATAAAAAATAGTTCTGAATAAAATACTGCTCTTGTTTAACGATTGGCCATTAGCCATTTTGACGGATCCATCTTTTGCTGATTTCTCCATACCTGAAACTGCACCTCAGAAATACCGTCTTTATCGGTAAAAACCTGACCTAAGGTTTGTGCGGTAGATACCTGATCACCTTTTTTTACATCCACGTTCTTCAATTTGGCATAGAGTGTATAATATTCACCATGCTTGACAATAACAACGTTATTCATGCCAGGAACAAACGCGACTGTGGCAACTTCACCATTAAAAACAGCCTTCACCTGCTCGGAATTCTGTGTTTGGATATCAACCCCCTGGTTTTCAACCATAATTCCCTTTAAAACCGGGTGGGGATGACGACCAAAAGGGGATGATATAAATCCAGAGCCGACCGGCCAAGGCAATTTCGATTGGTTCTTCTCAAAAGATTCAGAAAGAGCCGTATTAACCGATGACTTCGAAGCTCCCTTTATCTCTCGGCTTATCAATTCTGCAATCAGTTTATCAAGATTTTCAACTGATTTTTTTCGTTGTGCCAATTCAGATGTTAACTCCTTCTGACGGCTATTCAGTTGATTTACGAGACTGCCCTGCTTAGTTTTTAAGCTAAGTAATTTGTTGTTTTCGCGAATCTGTTCGGTGAGGAGACCACTTTGTTCTTCCCTTTTTAACTGCTCAGATTCTCTTTGACCTGTCAGAGCATCACGAACTTTTTCAATTTGTTTGACCTGATTTTTTCTTAGTTCCGAATATTGCTCAAGGTATTTCAACCTCATAAGCAACTGATTAAAAGATTTCGCCGAAAACAAGAAAGTCAAACGGTTAACCCCTTTTTTTGCTTTTGATGATGAATATATCATAGAGGCGTACTCCTGTCGTAATTGATCGAGATCGCTTTCCAGTGATGAAATAATGAAAGTTATTTCATTAATCTCTACATTCAAATAGTCAACCTCACCTTTGATTGATTTTATAAGATCCTCCCTAGCTCCTATTTGCCGGTTTAAAGCTCTCAACTGACCAATGGAAGCTACTTTTTCAGTTTCGATCTGTTTCAAAATAAGCTCCGCTTCACTGATACGTCGCTGATTCTCTATTTTTTCTTGCTCCAGATCTTTTCTGGACTTTTGAGCAAACAGGGTAATGGAGATTGTAAAGGCAATAATAAAAGTAAAAACGTATCTATAAATTTTACTTACGCTCATACTTATCTGGAATATTAAAAGGGAACTTTACTCTTTTATCACCAATTTCGGCCTTACTATAGTCGATATTGATTTGAGTATTTGCAGGCGTATCTTCAGTTCCTATGTAGCTTAGTATGATTTGATTCTCATACGGAAACACTAAATCATCTATCAATTGGAAATTAGTATAATTGATAATCAGGGTATTTTGGGTAGGTATATCAAGCCACTGAGCTCGCTCCAACTTTAAGGTTTCAAACCCAATATAATTCTCCATCTTCACATTACCCCGGTCCTGAAGAACCAAAAAGTGGCTAGGTTTTTTTGTTACTTTATCATTTGCCAATATCGGGTTGGAAAGATTCCCAAGCAATACTGATTGAATAAGATCATAGTCAATTTTGAAGTTATACTTTTCACTCAATTTGTCATACGTGATGGCTACGTATTGCTTGTGGATACGGTCAATTATTGTAAGAGAATCTTTGGTGATCAAAGCCCTGGCTGCCTCAATACCCATTGAGGGGGATATGGACATCCAGATTGCACTGTCTTTCTTAATTCTAATATTAGCGGTTGCTTTGAGGTCATTCTTACCATTGTCGAATTTAAATCTTGCTTTGGCTGAAAGCAGATCGAAATCGAATTCCTGGATGTGAAGATCCACGGGTTCGTTGGATACCGCAGGACGAAATATATTCCTACCACACGCCGATAATAATATGGCTGTAACCACGATTAACTTGAAATGCAGATTACTCATACAATTTTTTATCAGCAATTTTTTTATCTATCAAATCTGAAGCTCCAGATTTGTTTTTGGCATTTATCCAAAGCTCAACGGCTTTTTTATCATCACCCAATTTAAACATAACATCTCCATAGTGCTCAATAATTGTTCCGCTTGCATTTTCATCTCTGATTGCCTTTTCAAGAAAGTCCTTTGCTTCTTCATATCTACCCAGCATGTAAAGAACCCATGCGTGTGTATCAAGGTAGGTTGAATTTTCGGGATACTTTTTAACCAGTTTTGTTGACATTTCAATTGCTCTTTCAAGATTTTCTTTACGCAAAGAAAGGTAATAGCTATAGTTGTTCAAGGCATGGTCGTTGTCAGGATTCGATTTTAATGATTCCTCGTAGGCGAGGTCTGAGTTATTATTATCTCCAACTCCATTATAGGCATCTCCCAGCTGTCCATGAAAAACACTCTTCAGTTCATTATTCGCTGCAAATTTCTTACCCTGATTGAATGAGTTAATTGCAGATTGGTATTCATTTTTATACAAATGAGCAGACCCATTGAAGTAATATAAAACCGCCTGATTTGGAAAATATTCCAGAGCCTCCTCACTATGAGAAATAACCTTATCATAGTCGGACCTTTCCATTTCAAGCTGAATTACATTCTGCCAAAGGTTGAAATTGGAATTATCCAGCTCAACCGCTTTTCTATAGTACTCAAGTGCTTTCTCTTTATTCCCCAATTGAATCTGTAGATCGCCCGCAATAGCAAATCCTTTCGACTCATCAGGATGAGCATCTATGAGACGCTGGCTTAATTCAACGGCCAGATTTTCAATTTGAACATCAGGCAATTGGGCCATATACCCTGCCAACAATTGTAATTTAGCCTGAAAATTAAGTGATGGATTTTCAAAAGCTACCTTAAGGGCTTCCATGGCTTTTTCCCGGTCTCCGGTTTTGCGATAAGCTTCTGACAGCATAATGCTGGCCTCTGTCTGGGTCGGATCCTTTTCAATCAATTTCTCCAGTTCCACGATCGCTTCGGCCTCCTGACCATTTTCAATCATTAGCTTAACCATATCGATTATATAGGCTCGAACATCAGGATATGAGTCTACCAACCTTCTTATTTCATCAATGGCCAATGTCGGCTTGCCTTGTTTCAAATAAATCTGTTGTTTCTGATAAACAACTTCTTCCATTAAACCAAAATGATCATTGGCCTTTTCATATACTTCTAGCGACTTATCCAATTCGTTTTGATAGAGGTATAAAGCTGCCAGTTCAAAGAGGTAGTTTTCGTTACCTGGTATTTTTGCCATCATTTCCTCATACATTTCGGCAGCCTGAGAGAAATCAGCCATTCCCGTATAGATGTCAGCCAACATGATGTAGTAGTACTTGTTTGTGGAATCGAGCTCTTTGGCTTTCATCAACGGACCGAGTGCCTCCGAATTTTTACCCAGCGAGAAATTAGTCTGCCCAATCTTAAAATACGTACCTGAATTCTGATCATCATATTTCAATGATTCTTCGAAAAGTTCAAGGGCCTTTTCGTACTGATCAAGAATAAAATACTTCTCCGCCTCAACGAAGTAGTATTCCGCCTGCATTTTGTCATCTTTTGACAGGCTCTGTACCAGGTCAGGTGTATCTGAATCGTCTTTGTTTTTTCGTTTCTTTTGACCTATAAGATCAGATGAAAATGCGATCAAAACAGCAAGAATCACAATCAATCTTTTACTACTCATTTGACTTATTAAAATTCTTAGTTTAAATCACATTAAAACGACACTTCAATGACCTCTTTGCAAATCTGTATACATGCCTGAACAAAACGATGATTCCAACCAAAGAGTTGACAAAGTTTGCGCTTTCAATAGCGTTTAGCCCTAGAAAATACGTTTTCATTCATCAATACTGGCCTTGTCACGAATTTTTAAACGTGATATAGGATCCTACTATTATGTAAAATTACGATTTTCCCAAGATAATCCGGTTGTTGACAAAACCTCTTCTTAATCCTGACTACATAGATCAAGCCGGGGTATTATTCTCAATTGTCAAGATTCAGGCTGTTTGATTGCATTGTGAATACTTCCAGGAATAAGGAATTTTCATTAGTTTATCACCTGATGCTATTCGGAATATAAATACGATCAAAAAAAAAGGCTATCCGTAGGGACAGCCTTTTTTCGCTTTCGCATCATTTAGTTTCCTAATTGATTGGCCTGAATATATTCGTCATAGATCATTTGAAAATCCTCAACATCAGGTGATAAACTAACTGCCTCTTCATATTTTGTAAGAGCATCAAGATGCAGGTTATTCTCTTCAAAGAATGATGCATAGACGATCTTGTTAAGTGAAGTTTCTTCTGTAACCTCAGCGCCTATCGCTGATAACTGATCCTCTATTCCTTTTACTTCATCAGGTGACATACGCTGGATGCCATAATCCCTTGACTTGAGGTTATCATTATCTTTGTCTTTCACATTCACAATAACAAACCTTTCATTTTTAAGTTGCTCCTGACCAAAGTCAACACTTATTTTAGTATCTGTTGTCTCAGCAGAGTAAAGCACTTCATCAAATACGTTCACACTCATCCGAACCTTTATGAATAAAGTTGCAATATCCCGTAATGCTTAATGTTTGCCACGTTTT
>JAQCLE010000108.1 GCA_027592755.1 Bacteroidota bacterium
AAGATGTCAAAGAACAAAACTATATTCAACTAAACTTTGATCTATTTTAACTGGCCACTAATGATTTCAGCGATTAAATTAATCATAAAAATATTATTATGAATACAGGGCCATCCTGCAGGAGCTTAAAATTCATAATAAGTACGCATTGGAATTTCTTTAGCTGCCTGCTCTTGATAGGATCGGAACCCCAACATTCAAAAAATCAGAAGATATAAGTCATCAAGTTCTGAGTATGATGATCAGTGTTTGTCAAAACTAATCTGCTTACATTATATCAGTTTAAACCATTTAATATCATGATTATGAATTCTGGATTTAAAGTAATTGCAGGCTTTCTAGGTGGAGCTGCAATTGGGTCTATTCTTGGAATATTGTTAGCTCCTGCCAGCGGTAAAAAAACCCGAAGGCTACTTGTTCAGGAGGCCAAAGATTTCGAAGAAGATATTGAAAGAGCAGCTCAGCGAGGGTTGAGGCATGCCAAAGAGATCATCGCAGACAGTGTTGATGATGTGGTTGAGGTGGGAAAGGAGAAGTTTAATTCTTTAAAGAATCGTGTTAAGGCCTGATCTCAGATGTCAGCCGGTTCTTCGATTCTGATCCTGGTTATCCTTTGAAACTTTTCCAGCTTTTTGCATGGGCTTTTTATCAGGCACTTTATAAGCAGGAAGACTTTTTATTTCAATAATTTCAGGTAAGCCCTTATATGAAATGCCATAGGTGTTGAGGGCTAAAATCATCTCCCTGTAATCTTCTGCCTGGTCGGTGTCAATTAATGTCGCATCAGTTTGATGCACATCTTCAACGATTGCCACAGCTTTGATCAATAGCTCCAGCAGTTTATGAAGGGCTTCTCCTTCCAGATCTTTTTGATCTCCCGAAGATTCTACATTCCTTTTACCGATTATCTGGTTGCGTAAATCAGCAAAATGACCTTTAAGTGCAAGTTTTGTTAAAGATTCCATATCTCTTGATATTCAGAACTTTAAATGTATAAAGACTAAATTAATTAGCAATAGATTCTTTTAGACTTTTTATTAATGCCAATGCATTTGCCCGCTCATTAATTGGCGCAGTGTCCTTGTATTTTAAGAATGCATCTACTGCCTCCTCAAACTCCCTGTTAAGCGCCAGAATAAGACCGAGGTTATAGTAACCATTTGAAAATTCGGGATTAATGGTAACTGACATCTGGTAATGAACTTTTGCCAAAGAAAGGTTTCCAATTTCAGAAAAAAGGTTAGCCAGGTTGTAATGCGCCTCGAAGTGACGCGGTTCGTTTTTAAGACAATTGGTGAAAGTATCAATTGCCATTGCACTTTCACCATTTTCAGAATAAAGAATCCCCAGGTTGCAGTAGGCATCTGCTACGTTGTCCCTGGCACCAATGGCCTTTTTATAAGATTCAATTGCGAGGGCAGATTGTTTGCGTTCATCGTATTGCAAAGCCTCTTCAAAGGGGGCGAGGTTTGGCCTGAGGCTTATGACCGGTGTGTTTTCACTGAAAATATTCAGCTGTCCATAGTCCTCTAAATTGATCTTTTTGCGACCTTTTTTAACCCTGGCTTTGTGGTAGCCAAATTTGGCTGGGGTTGACTGTGGAAATTGTACAACTTTACCCATGATCCTTGCTGGGAATGTAAACTATGCGCTTTTCCGTTTTTTCTTTGAGGTTATTATCTCTTCCGATTCCCCGGTAGCTTTCTGCATTGGTTTTTTGTCAGCCTTAGCTTTGTCAATGCTTGCTTTGAGAGCAGTCATAATATCAACTACTTTGGGTGCCTCCTCTTCAATCGTAACAATTTCCTTTCCTTCAATTTTAGCATCAATCATCTCTTTGAGTGCTCCATTATACTGATCACTCATCTCAATTTCGTCAAACTTCTTGGTCATTGAGTCAACAAGCATATTTGCCATCTTGAGTTGTTCCACATCAGCTTCCTGATCGGAAAGATTAGGCACTTCATTAATGTTTCTCACTTCATTAGGAAAGCGTAACTTATAGAGTAGCAGGCCTTTTTCGTGAGGAGTTAGTAATACAGTGCTTTCCCTGTCTCTTAATACGACCTTTCCAACACCCACTTTGCCTGATTCCTTCAAAGCTTTGCACAGAAGGGCATAAGTTTTTGCGGCCACATCTCCATCAGGCCCTGCAAAGTAAGGAGAATCAAATAGTGTCGGGTGCACTTCATTTGCGTCTACAAAACCCTCAATCTCAATCAATCGTGTGCTTTTCAGCTTCACCTTATCAAAATCCTCGGGCTCAATGATGACATACTGACCCGGCTCATATTGAAATCCTTTAACAATATCTTCCGTCTTGAGTAAATCACCAGTGACCTTATCCCGTTTCTCATATTTCACCTGGTTGTGGGTCTCTTTTGATAGTAGATTAAATGACAATTTCTCACTGGTATCGATGGCATTGTAAATACGAATGGGGATTGTTACCAGTGAGAACTGGATATGACCTTTCCAAATAGCTCTCATATTTGTTTCAAGTGGGTTTGTAGGATAAAGATAGAATAAATCCTAGAAAAAATGATATTTAACGATAGATAGCAGGCACCTTCGGACACTAAATCTATGTTTACTACAATAAATGATTTTTGATAATTTATCATCACACAGCTTAACCTAACTATGAAAAAGCCATCTTTTCCCAACGCCATGGTGCTATTGGTATCATTTATCGTTTTCGCCGGATTTTTAAGTTATGTTGTTCCGGCAGGGCAATATGAAAGGGTTTATGATCAAGAAATTGAGCGGGAAGTTGTTATTCCCGGATCATACCAGGTCGTTCAACAACAACCAGTTTCTATAGGCAGAATATTTATGGCTGTACCTGAGGGGATGGTTGATGCTGCGGAAATCATGGTGATTATTCTGTTAAGCGGAGCTGGTTTTTATGTGATAGATAAAACCGGAGCTTTGAAAGAAGGGATTGCAACTTTAGCACATCATATCGATGGAAAGGAGGAGATTGGTCTCATTCTAATCGGGTTGGTTTTTTGTACCCTTGGAGCATTGAATGGCTTCCAGGAAGAGATTATTGCCCTTACCCCAATGTTGCTCATTTTCACTCGTAAGGTTGGATATGGTCCATTGTTAACCGTGGCTGTTAGCCTCGGAGCAGCCATTATTGGTAGCACATTTAGTCCAATTAACCCTTTTGGCGTTGGAATAGCACAAAAGATGGCTGAAATATCACTAGTATCCGGGGCGATGTTTCGAGTGTTTTTCCTTGTATTGGCATTTATTCTATGGATGACAATGATAATCTTGTATGGACGTAAGAATCGGTCATTAAGGAGGAAACTGAAGAAGAATTAGTTCATAAAATGAGCTGGCGTTCCAAGGCGATCATAGCCATGACTTTAGTGACTTTTGGTTTTATGGTTTTTGGGATGCTAAATCTAGATTGGGGTATCAATGAGATATCTGTAGAGTTCTTCGTTCTTGGCGTTGCTTCCGGTATTGTTGGTAAATTGGGACTTAATGGAACCGCCAGAGCCTTTAGTGCAGGTTTCAAGGACATGGTGTTTGCAGCCGTTATTGTAGGCCTTGCCCGTGGTATTTCCTCAGTACTTAATGAAGGGCAAATACTCGATACCATAATTTATGCCCTTTTTACACCGCTACAATATCTGCCATCGGGTCTCTCGGCAATTGGAATGATGACTGCGCACGCTATTTTACATTTACCGATTCCAAGTACTTCAGGGCAAGCAGTCCTGACCATGCCAATACTTGCTCCATTATCTGATCTTATTGGATTGTCTAGACAAGTCTGTGTACTGGCTTATCAATATGGAGGTATTATCATGGACATCATTGTTCCTACCAATGGAGCCCTTATGGCGATCCTGCTCATTGTTAAAATACCCTATGATGAATGGTTCAGATTTATCTACAAAAAAGTGCTCGTAATGATGGGACTCGGGGCAATAGCAATTGTCATCGCCATTGCAATAGGCTACTGAAGCAAAACCTATCGGTGGTTTTTTAGAATAAATTCATGTTTTCTTAGGTAATATCCTGTTATGAATATAAATAATTTGTTTTCAGCATGGGAAAACAGATTATTGTGTTTGATATCCAGGAATTACTTGTTTTGATACTTAGAGAAATAAAATAATGAGAAAGGCTGTTTATATTTTTAGCATTTCAATTTTAGGACCTGTTATCGGATTAACTTCATGTGATGATAATAGCCATACATTATCTTGCCTGGATTGTGCAGTGGTTGGCTTCCCTATTTGCGAAGGAGATCCTGATCCCAATACCGGCATCAGACTTTCCAAAAGAGACCTCCAGGTAAGCAAAGACTTTTTTGAAAAAGACTTTGGGCTTGACTGTACATTGTATGATCAACAATAGTTTCATTCCAAATCAGGTCTTAACCTAAGGAACACAGGTTCTCGATAGGTGTTGTTTTTGGTTAATTGGGCATATTGAATTTCACACCATAATCTTGGTTCAATCCAGGTTGTCAGTGCATCATCGAGGGGTTTTTCATTGATCGGCCTGTCTTTTAATGTCGGTTTCTCTTCCAGAATCTTATGTACCTCTTTCATCATTTGGTCATTAAAACCAGTACCAACTTTACCGCGATAGGCAAGGTCACCATTAACCATTTCTGCAATCTGGAGCGCTCCAAAATAGTTTTCCCTATCACCTTTGCCTTTTGTGAAACCAATAATCAGGCAATCTGCAGTTTGTCTTACTTTAACTTTTAGCCAGGTAGATGCTCTTTTTCCAGGTAGGTACCTGCTGGTTTTATCTTTAGCAATGATTCCTTCAAGTCCCATTTCTTTCGCTGCTTCAAATAATGCTTCCCCATCTTCTTCAAGTTCACTTACGCGATAAGGAGTATCACTTTTTATGGAGTCAACCATCCATTCCCGCCGTTTGAGGAGTGGTTCATTAACCAATGGCCGTACGTCCAGGTAGAGACAATCAAAGATGTAGCAGAAGGACGGGTTCCGTTTACTACTTCTTTCAATATCACCATCGTTGGTTTTCATCAATCGGTTGATCACTTTTTTAAAATCAGGTTTCCCGTCTTCATCGAAGCATACAATTTCAGCATCGAATAGGGCAGAGGTAGCCCTGAAAGCTTGTTCAGGAATCATAAGCTCGGGAAATTGATTATTTATCACCCGATGACTGCGGCTTAAGATGGTCACTTCCCCCTCATCAATACAGATAAACGCCCTGATACCATCCCACTTCACCTCGTAAGTGTATTCTTCACCAAGAGGAGGAGTTTTAGCGCTGTCAGCCAGCATGAATTCCACGTTACCTTTTACCCAGTCAATTTGAGGACTGTCAACCCGTTCAAGTAGCCATTCTTTTTCCTTCATCAGATGGATGCGATATTCTGCATCAATTTCTTTGCTGCGCAGGTAGAAATAGAATCCGGTTTTCTTCTCCTTGGTAATCTCATATTTGCCAAGGGCGTAAACCCACATATCCCCACCACCATATAGCCCCTTGGGAATAGTGCCTTCCCATGTAAGGTATTTCATTGGATGGTCTTCTGTTTGTACCGCAAGGCGCTTGACGCCTGGTCGTGGTGGCAATCCCCGTGGCACTGCCCAGGATTTTAATGTCCCATTCTGCTCAAGCCGCAGATCATAATGAAGCCTCGAGGCATGATGACGATGGATGACAAAACCATTACCTTCTCCACCGATAATCCCGGCACCAGGCTCGGCAGTTTTTTTAAAATCTCTTTTGGTGTGATAGGATTCCAGCTGTTCCGGTGTCTTGTATTTTTCGCCGGGAGGTAAATCTTCCTTAACTAATTGAGGTTTTGGCTTGGTGTGGAGATGGATAGCATAAGCTGCCATACCTTCCCAGGCATCACCTTCAGACAATACCTTTTCAATCGCCGTTTCAATGGTAAAGGCTGCAGAACTTTTTATTTTGATTAAATCATCCCAATGGAGAGGCATGGACACAGGGGCGCCTTTTCTCCCACGCAGGCTGTATGCTCCTATGATTGACTGTCCACTCCGATTTCTGTAGATATCTATCAAAACCCTGCCTTTACGGGCTTCTTTCTTGATGTGGAGGGTAGTATCACTGTTCTTGTCAACAAAAGGTTGTGCCATATCCCTGGCAGCCTCAAATGCCTCATGAAACTACCATTTGGGTTCAATGGGGATTATGATGTGAACACCCTTTCCACCAGTTGTTTTAATGAAGGTGTTGTACCCATATTTTTCGATGTGCTCTTTTAACCGAAAGCTGAGGTCAATGAGCTTTGTGAAGTCATAACCTTCAGGAGGATCCAGATCGAAAACGAAATAGTCAGGAAAATCAAAATGTGGTTTGCGGGAATGCATCTGATGTAGCTCAATGCACGCGAGGTTCGCAAGCCAGACAAGTGATGCATCAGATGTAGGGATGATGTAATCTTTCCTTTCCTTTCCCAATTTTTGGTATTCGATCCAATCCGGTGCCCAATCCGGCCGGCTTTTTTGATAGAATGTTTCCCCATAGATGCCATCCGGAAATCGCAACAGGGTAAGTGGTCGACCCTTCAAATGCGATAGAATAGTCGGGGCAATTTTTAGATAATATTCAATCACCTGGGCTTTTAGGGTCCCTTCGTCAGGAAATAGCACTTTGTTGAGATTGGATAACTCAACATTATGCTTTCCTATATTTACCCATTGCGACTGCTTAGCCATATAATAACTTCTTGATTCCTAAAATTCGCACCATATAGGCTGAATTAAGTGCAGGCATTCCTGAAAAAATTTCCCGGCTTGAACTAAACTCAATATCTTCGATAATGTAAGGTCAACAAATCTGTAATAAAATGAAAAATACTTTAATGCTGATGTTAGCAATCTCTGTACTGGTTTCATGCAGCACTACCGTTTCTGTCGAAACTGAAGAGGGCCTATCGAATGCTATCGAAAATGTTTTTGATGAGGCGCTTGCCAAAAAGCTTGAGGCCGATCCATATGGAATGAGGATGTATGTAATGGCATTTTTGAAGGAAGGGCCCAATCGTGACCTCGATTCAACTGCCGCAGCCAATTTGCAACGGAAACATCTCGATAATATTGGGAGGCTCGCCGATGAGGGAAAGCTATCGCTTGCAGGCCCATTTGCTAATGATGGCAATCCGGTGCGTGGTATTTACATTTTTAATGTCACTTCCCTTAATGAGGCCAGGAAACTTACCGAAACAGATCCAGCAATTCAGGCAGGATCATTGGAAATGGAACTGCGCCAGTGGTATGGTTCGGCTGCCGTTCAGCTCATCAATGAAAACCATAAGATGATTGCCAAAGAGGATATCTGAAGTGGGATTAAAACTTGATTTCCAGAAGTATACGTTAGACTTCAAATTTAAGGCAGGCACGTCGCGAGGTATCCTTAGTTCAAGAGACATTTGGATCATAAAGCTATGGGATGAGGCTTCACCCCAGGTGTATGGTCTTGGAGAATCCGGACCATTGAAAGGGTTGAGTATTGATGACCGGCCGGATTTGGAAGATCAAATAATCGATCTAAAAAATAAAATTGGTTACCACTCGATTCCGCAGAAAGAGGAGAAGGATGGATTAGTTGAAATACTTGTCCGTGAAGAGTTTCCATCTTTACGCTTTGCCCTTGAAACTGCCCTCTTAGACCTGATCAATGGTGGGAAGCGTATCATTTTTGATAATCCATTTAGCAGGAGTGAAGCAGAAATTCCAATTAATGGCCTTGTCTGGATGGGTGATAAAGACTTCATGCTGAGCCAGATAGACGCCAAGATTGAAGCCGGTTATGATTGCCTGAAGATGAAAATCGGGGCAATAAATTTTGAACAGGAACTGGGGGTTTTGTCCTACATACGCCAACACTTCAAAGGATCAGAACTCATCTTGCGGGTTGATGCCAACGGGGCCTTTTCTCCGGATGAAGCCCTGGAAAAGCTGAAAAAATTGAGTGATTTTGACCTTCATTCCATTGAACAACCCATCAAACCAGGTCAGCGAGAGGAAATGGGCATGCTTTGTATGGATTCACCTGTACCGATAGCCCTTGATGAAGAGCTGATTGGTATTTCGGAAAGTAGTAAGCGACGCAGTCTCTTGTCAGGGATTAACCCTCAATATATCATTTTGAAGCCAACACTCCTGGGTGGCATGAAGTCTTCGTTGGATTGGATTGAAATTGCAGATAAGGCAGGTGTTAGTTGGTGGTTTACATCCGCATTGGAATCGAATATTGGGTTGAATGCTATAAGTCAATTGACCGGGCAATTTAACCTCAACGATCATCAGGGACTTGGTACAGGTCAGCTCTATCATAATAACTTTTCAAGTCCTCTTAATATTAAATTGGGTAGGTTAAGATGTGATCCCAGTAACTCATGGAATTTCAACAGCTTACAACTGGTCAGATGAAGGTGTTAATTTTCAGATCCCTGAAATATTCAAATATTAAATAAACAGTTATATCTATCTGATATACAGGTATATATATTAATTTACCTCAAGCCACATACACAATATATTCCTTCTTAAAATCTTACCATTTCCGTCCGTTTTTAATTAACTTGCGCCATCTTTTAACAATCCTCTTCTAAACAACAAATATGGCTGACGGAGACAAGGAACATTCATATCCAGGACAAACCATAATTCCTATAAATATTGCTGATGAAATGAGGGGTGCATACATCGACTATTCGATGTCTGTCATCATCTCCAGAGCATTACCTGATGTAAGAGACGGGCTTAAACCTGTGCATCGCAGAATTCTTTATGCGATGCAGGAATTGGGCCTTAATTATAACAAAGCCCATAAAAAATCTGCCAGAATAGTAGGGGAGGTTTTGGGTAAATACCACCCCCATGGTGATTCGGCAGTTTACGATACCATGGTTCGGATGGCCCAGGAGTGGTCCTTGCGTTATCCGCTTGTTGATGGACAGGGTAACTTCGGATCAATTGATGGCGATCCTCCGGCAGCAATGAGGTATACAGAAGCAAGGCTCAAGCGAATGGCAGAGGAAATGCTTGCCGATATCAATAAAAACACTGTTGATTACCAACAAAACTTTGATGATTCCACAGAAGAGCCAACCGTGTTGCCAGCTAAATTGCCAAACCTCTTACTTAATGGCTCATCGGGTATCGCGGTGGGCATGGCCACCAATATGGCCCCTCACAATCTTTCTGAAGTGATCAGTGGCATCATCGCCTATATCGATAATAATGAGATCGCTATCTCTGAATTAATTGAGCACATCAAAGCGCCGGATTTTCCAACCGGAGGAGTTATTTACGGCTATCAGGGTGCAAAATTGGCACTTGAAACGGGTAGGGGAAGGGTAGTGATGAGGGCCAAGGCAAATTTTGAAACTACAAAAACAGGTAAAGAACAAATCATCGTAACCGAAATACCCTACCAGGTAAACAAGGCCAACATGATTGAGCGCACTGCGCATCTAATTGCCGAAAAGAAAATTGAGGGCATATCCGACATAAGGGACGAATCAGATCGGGATGGCCTGAGGATAGTCTATGATCTTAAGAGGGATTCCATTCCCAATATTGTTCTTAACAACCTTTTCAAACACACTCAATTACAATCGTCCTTTGGTGTTAACAACGTTGCGCTTGTAAAAGGAAGACCTTATACCCTCAATGTGAAGGATCTTGTCAAGCACTTTGTGGATCACAGGCATGAGGTGGTTACCCGAAGGACACAATTTGAACTGGAAGAAGCTGAAAAGCGGGCGCACATCCTGCAAGGCTACCTGATAGCACTTGACAATCTCGATGAAGTTATTGCGCTTATCCGCAATTCCCGCGATCCAGAAGTAGCCAAAACCGGGCTTATTGAGAAATTTAAGCTGAGTGAAATCCAGGCAAAAGCCATACTGGAGATGAGGTTGCAACGTCTTACTGGCCTTGAGCGGGAGAAGATCGTGAAAGAATATGATGAAGTGATGGCACTTATCGGACGGCTAAATGAAATATTAGGCAATGAAGCTCACCGGATGCAGATCATTAAGGATGAATTGTTAGAAATAAAAGATCGCTATGGAGACGAACGCCGGACTCAAATAGAAATTTCAGGTGAAGATTTCAGAGATGAGGACATGATCCCAAATGAAGAGATGGTACTTACCATTTCACACCAGGGTTATATTAAGAGGACCTTACTGACTGAATATCGCACCCAGGGAAGGGGTGGGGTTGGTTCCCGTGGTGTAACTACAAAAGACGATGATTTCACTGAGCATTTATTTGTTGCTTCCGCGCATAATTATTTGTTGCTTTTCACTGAGTTAGGGAAGGTATTCTGGCTCAAAGTTTATCAAATTCCAGAGGGGAGCAAAACGTCGAAGGGTAGGGCTATTCAAAACCTTATCAACATAGAAAGTGAAGATTCTGTGAGGGCTATCATTAATGTGAGAACATTATCGGATCCGGATTACATCAATAATAACTACCTGGTAATGTGTACCAGAAAGGGTACAATTAAAAAAACAACCCTGGAAGCCTATTCCAGGCCAAGGCAAAACGGCATTAATGCAATTACTATCAACGAAGGAGATGAACTGCTTGAAGTCCGCCTCACCAATGGCAACAACCATATCGTAATCGCCAAGAGTTCAGGTAAAGCCATTCACTTTCATGAATCAGACGTTCGGTCTATGGGCAGAATGGCGGCAGGAGTAAGGGGTGTGAGACTTGAAGGAAAAGATGATTTTGTAATTGGCATGGTATGTGTTTCACGAGAGGAATCTGATTTACTGGTGGTGTCAGAAAGAGGTTTTGGCAAGCGGTCATCCATCGATGACTACCGCATCACTAATCGAGGAGGAAAGGGAGTAAAAACACTCAATATCACCGATAAAACTGGAAAATTGGTAGCTATTAAGGAAGTTATTGACACTGATGACCTTATGATTATCAACAAAACAGGCATTACTATTAGAATGGCTGTCGAAAACCTCCGGGTGATGGGCAGGGCTACTCAAGGTGTGAAATTGATCAAGTTGAGTGAGGAAGATGAAATTTCATCTGTTGAAAAGATTGAAAGGATAGAAGTCGATGAAGAGATAGAGGAAAAGGAGGAGAAAACAGAAGAAAGTGGTGCTGAAGATAAATCAGGGAAGAATGAAGCAGATAATATTGAGCAATAGTTTATTTTTGAAGTTTTAAAATCTAAAGCCAATCGGTAACAAACAAAGACTCTAACTAATTTGAAGATTATGAAACAATTATTGACATGTTGTCTTTCTATCTTAATAATTGGCGCTGTGAATGCGCAAAAAGAACCAAAGGGCAGTCCGACAAAAGCCGAGAGTTATCTGAGTAAAGGTGACTTGTCCAATGCCAAGGTCGAAATTGACAAGGCCATGACGATAGAAAAAATAGCGGCAAAGGCAGATACATGGCTGACAAAGGCCAAGGTATACCAGGCAATCGCCTTAGAAGGCGACGACGGCGCTATCGCTATTACTATGGAAGCTTATAATAAATACAAAGAAATGGATCCTAAAGGAGGCATATTCGTTGATTTGCAAAACATTGCTGGTTTTCAGGGAGAATATTTTAACAAAGGCTCCGAATCTTATAATGATGAGGATTACGATGCCTCTCTTGCAAATTTTCATCGGGCATTGCAGGTAAGTCCAAACGATTCACTTACCATTTATTATTCTGCGCTGGCGGCCTATCAAGCCGATAAGAAGGATATAACGCTTAAACATTATAAGAAATTGATGGCTTTGAACTATGCTGATGCGGAGACTTACGGTAATGCTATCTACATAGCTAAGGATATTCTGGAAGACAATGATGAGGCCCTCGTCATAGTACAGGAAGCACAGAAGAAATTCCCGGAAAACAGCCAGTTCAAGTACGACGAAATAAACATCTACCTGAAGCAGGGAAATCAGGAAGTGGCTCTTGAAAAATTGGAAAGTGCTGGCCAGGAGGACCCGGAGAATCCTTCGGTACAACTGCAGTTGGCGTTGTTCAAAGATAACATGGCATATAATGCCATGACTGAAGGGGATAAAGAAACATCAAAAGAACTCTTTGAACAGGCGATTGCTCACTATAGCAAAGTATTGGAAGTGAAAGATGGCGATGACTTTATTGCTAATTATAATCTGGGTGTTATTTACGTTAACCTGGCCAAAGGGAGATATGACGCAGTAAGAGCTATGGACATGACGACTTATAATAAAGATGGTAAACGTATAACTGAAGAAGGAAATAAGATCATCGCAAATGCTTTACCTCTCATTGAGAAAGCGACTGAGATTACACCCGGTGATGTTGAAGCCTGGCGAGCATTAATGCAGATTTATACACAACTGAAGATGAATGACAAAGCAGAGGCTGCTTTGAATAAGGTGGATGAATTGACAGGCGCTGCAGCAAAATAGCATTTAGATAAACTGAGCATTAAAAGGAGCCTCTCAGTAATGGGAGGCTTTTTTTATGGTTACCAATTGGGATAGGGACAAGGAACATAGAAGATATATAAAATTCTATTTAACATAATATAAATTATATAACAATATTATGTTAGATTATCTGACTTCGTTTATCCCTCTCGAACTTGATCACCATACTTGCAATTTTTATGACCATGCCAGAAGTATCCTCTAACATCAACTATTATTTTATATTTTCTTAATACTATATCGGGTCTTCCTGGAAGATATTTACTTTGAAGCCCATACCTAAAGCCGCGGTTATGAAGAAATTTTCTTACTATCATCTCTGGCATCGTATCCTTGCCTTTGATGCGACTCATATTAAAACTTCTTACCTTCTTAGAGTGGACATCTGCCATTAAGAAATAGTCTTTTTTATTAAAGCAAATCCAGTACTTTAATCAGTCCTAGCTTTACCTCTTCTATTTCCTTTGTTGAAAGTCCAAAGATGTTCAAGAGATTAGTTCAGCTATAGAGGCAGGGTGCGAAAATATCGATAAGAATGAA
>JAQCLE010000013.1 GCA_027592755.1 Bacteroidota bacterium
AACGTGGCAAACATTAAGCATTACGGGATATTGCAACTTTATTCATAAAGGTTCGGATGAGTGTGATTTTATTTATAACCTTTAAGCGGCCATTAGCGGGTGTTTTGGTAGTAGCTTTTGCAGCATTTCTTAAAGAATTCATAGATCTTGGGATTGTCTATTACTATGAGCCTATTCAGTTAAAATTTTGGATGGACTCATTCTTTGATGTCCTCACTGGATTTTTAGGCATAGGGGCCGGCTTCCTGGTACAACCTTACTTTATCAGACTAAAATTCTGGACTCCAACTAAATGAGAGATTAAGGCATAATAAATTTCTGAATGAATAGTTTAAAAGAGAAAATAGCCAGCTATGCGTTCACTCATTTTGCTCCTAATTGTAATTGTCTTTGATACTCATGCTTCTGACACACTGAGGCTTAATCAGGCTATTAAGCTCAAAAAGGTTGATGTCTTAGCGAAAGCTAATGGTGGTTTAGGTGAAGACGTGTTGAATCTGCTCATCACGAATAATCTTCGGACAACATTAGTAGTGCAATTTGACCCTGGTATGCAGTTTCAATCTGAAAATAAGGCGGTTCAGGATCTGATAATCTTCGAGGACGAAATCATTACCCTTGGCCCAAAAGAACAAAAAGAGTTGAATTTTTATGCAGCGTGTACACAGCTATCCAATTTTAGCCCGGGTGCCACGGATCTATACAGAGTAGCTTCTCCAGCAGAATCAATATTGGGTGAGGTGGCTGACATAATTTGCAGGAATGATTTCAAAAATTCCACCGCCCAAGCTGCAGTATGGGCAGTAACCAATAATTATCCAACGGAGAACCTTCATAATGGAGATAATGTGGATGTTACGTGGGAATTGGCTACTCTGATTGCCAGGAACAAGAGCTTACAACTTCCAGAACGGGAGCAATTCTTCAGTAACCCACTGCCGTTTAGAAGGATTGTATATTCTGCCAGAAAAGATCTGGTATATCATGCACCAGAACCATTTAAAGGAACACTGGGTATTTTTTCTAGCGATGGTGTCTTAGTCAGGGAGTATTTCAATGACAAGCCATATGAAAGTGGGCTCCATTTTTATTCTGTTGGCATAAACAATATCGTGGAAGAAAATGAACAATATACTGTCCGTTTAACCGGTACAAACGGAGAACTTTTGGTTGAGCAAATTTTAGACCCTAATGAGCCCTTTGTTCCAGCTAAAGAAAGAATATTATCAGTCAACTTCGAATATGCGATCAGAAAAAGTGGGCAGTACAATCTTGCTGTTTTTGATGACAAGGATAACCTTGTCGAGTACATCTATATAAATCGACAATTAACTCCGGGATATCGTCCGGCCAGGTTCGAATTTATTTACCAGGATAGTATTATTCCATTCTTTGTTTTTAAAATTATCAATACTGAGGGGGAGATATTCCACGATCAGAAAATCCCAACAAACAAGAGGTAGTGAAGGCTTTATTTGAATTTCCTTTATTATAAAGCAAACTGGAATTACATTTCATGTATTGTCCAAAATCTAAACTGAAAAAATGAAAAGTCTATCCATATTCATCGTGGTGATCGTTTACTCCATCTCCGCTTATCCTCAAGGTGATAAACTGGTCGTGGACCCTTCCTCATTGACCCTGGAAGTTGGAGAAAAAGCTAAGGTGAATGTTTCGGTTGTTGACAAAAAAGGAGCAAATACCAACAGGGAAGTCCGGATTTTTTCACGTGATGGCCGCAATGTTGATGTCGACGATGATAACAATGTTACAGCCTTAAAGCCAGGCAACCACAGCTTGTTGATCATCAGTCCGCCAGCCAATAACAACGATGAACGTTTGAGACTGGAGTATGCGGTCAGCATCAAATTCCCGGAGATTGCAAGGATTGCTTTGGACAAGGTGCCTGATAAAATTTATGTAGGCACGACCGTCAGACTTGATTTTAAGGTGTATGATCGGACTGGCACATTGAGAACGGAGGAAGGGGTAACACTCACTTCGGATGACAAGTCCTCTGTTGACCAATACTACAATTTAACTGCTTTGAAAGCAGGCACAACGACCATTACTGCGAGAATAGGTGAGATTACCAATACAATCAAGATTGCGGTAAAGGACAATCCGGTGGTTTCTGTAGGGCTTGAATCAGATATGATAGAAGCAAGGACGGGAGACGTTTTTCATTTTAATGCAAATGCCCTGGACGCTAAAGGAAAACCTATTGAAGATGCGCCTGTCACCTATACGTTTTCAGGTGGGGCTTATGATATTTCATCCAGTGCTTCTGGTTTGATCAAACAAGATGGGAGGTTTGTAGCTGAGGAAGCAGGATTATATACCGTTACTGCTTCATGCGGGCAAGTAACCACCCGGATGACTATAAATGCTGTTGCAAGGGATATTGAAAGAGATGTCAAGTTAATGGGTCATGGAAGTGTAGGGGACAGGCATACTTCTGATTTCTGGATTTGGGAAGGTGCAGATGGTCGGGATTATGCAGTTACCGGAACATGGGGTGCCGATGGCACCGCCTATTTCTGGGATGTGACCAATCCAGCGAATATTACAAAAATTGACAGCATTCAGGTAGACGCAAGAACAGTTAACGACGTTAAAATATCGGAAGATGGCAAGCTATGTGTTATTAGCCGGGAAGGCGCTTCGAACCGAAAAAATGGCATTGTAATTTTAGATGTTTCGGATCCTAGGGATGTATCAGTAATTTCAACCTTTACAGAGAACCTGACTGGGGGAGTTCATAATCTTTTCATTTACAAGAATCATGTTTATGCGCTAAGCAATGGCGAGCGGTATTATGTCATCAATATTGAGAATCCTTTAGAGCCTCGCATTGTTGGCAAGTTTGAACTTGATACTCCCGGACATTCAATTCACGATGTCTGGATTGAAGATGGTATTGCTTATAGTTCAAACTGGCAGGATGGCGTTCAATTGGTAGATGTTGGAAATGGTATTGCCGGAGGGTCACCTGAAAATCCGGTACAGTTTGCGAGCTATGCCTACCCAAGTGCGGCGCATCATGCCACCTTCCCTTACAATAGCAAGGACACAGGTAAATCATATGTGATTTTAGGAGATGAAATTTTTCCTTATGGCTTTAATCTTAATGGACCAAACACGGCGGCAGGGTTCCTTCATTTTGTTGATTTCACAGACCTCGATAATCCTGAAGAAATTGCCAGGTTTGAAGTGCCAGGCGCTGGCTCACACAATTATTGGGTCGATGGTGATTTGCTCTATACTGCTTTTTACAATGGCGGGATACGGGTAGTGGATATTAGCGGTGAATTGATGGGTGACTTGGGAAAGCAGGGCCGGGAGATTGGCTTCATTATACCGAGTGATCCTGAGGGTTATGTGCCAAATGCACCTTTTGCCTGGGGAGCGCAATTGCATAAAGGAACAATATTTTATAGTGACTGGAACAGCGGTTTGTGGGCCGCAAAGGTGGTGCCGGAAGTGATGGATGACGTTCAGGTAGAAACCAGATAATTATTATTTGTTAAATTTTGATGGTTAATTTTTGAGACTGTTTATGAGGTTCATTGTAGCGATAATTTTAGGATACTCTATTACCGTAAATGCCCTGGCGCAGGATTATTATGTGTACGTCACAGCTGAGTCTGAAGATGAAGTGGCTGTGGTGAAATTTGACGGTGAGAAAGCTGAAACCATTAAGCGTATTCCAGTAGGAGTTTGGCCCGCCGAGATAGAAGGGCCGCATGGGATTACGGTTGACCCGAATGGAAAATATTGGTACCTCTCATTGGCGCATGGAAATCCTTTCGGTACGCTTTATAAATTCGAAACGGAGACGGATAAACTGGTTGGAAAAACCACGTTAGGACTTTTTCCTGCCACAATGCAAATTTCGACAGCTACAGGTCTGCTGTATTGTGTGAATTTCAACCTCCACGGTGATATGGTTCCAAGCTCAGTTTCGGTGGTTGATCCTGAGAGTATGACAGAACTCAAGAGAATAACCACAGGCACAATGCCCCACGGCTCACGAATTTCATCGGATGGATTAAGACATTACTCCGTTGCCATGATGAGTGGGGAACTCTTTGAAATCAATACCCTTGACCTTGAGGTAAGCAGAAAACTTGACCTCGACCTGGATGATACATCTATGGATGGCATGGCTACAGTGGATCATTCAAAAATGGACCACAACAAGATGGATCATGGTGCCATGAAACACTCCAAAGTGAAGCCGACCTGGGTAATTCCACACCCGGTTTGGGATAAGGTTTATGTTGCGGGAAATGGAAGTAACGAGATTCTTGAAATTGACCTGGATAAGTGGAAAATATCTAACCGATTTTCAGGCGATAAAGGACCATATAATGTTGAGATTACCCCTGATGGCAATAAAATGGTTGTGACCTATAAAACTGCTGCAAAGACCGGAATTTGGGACCTGAATACCGGAAAGGAGCTGGCCCGGCTTGACAATAATCGTCGAGTTTCCCATGGCGTAGCCATTTCCTCTGATAGTAAATACGCCTTCGTATCAGTTGAAGGGGTGGGAGGCGAACCAGGTTCAGTAGATGTAATTGACCTTGAAAAATTGAAAATTGTTGATACTGCCGAGTTGGGGAAACAGGCTGGTGGCATCTACTTCTGGAAAATGGAGGGAGGTAATTGAAACTTCGAGCTCGATGTGATTCCTCATATCATAATTGTATACTTTCCTTTTCAAGATAATGTTTCACGGCCTCCTGAACGGCTTGCAGGGAACTGTATCGCGGGTTATAATTCAATAATCTCTTCGCTTTTGCAATGCTCGCATTTGGGCTGTGTGCAATGTGATCCCAGGTCAATTCTGCATCTTTGTGGCTCGCCGTTTTTACCCATTCCTGCCAAGGTTGAAAATTGAGCTTTGCTTCCAGGCCAAACCATTTAGCCATGGCCATGGCATACCCATTCAAGGTAAGTGCCTGATCTGAAACAACATGAAAACTTTCTCCTATTGAATTTTGCCAGTGATTTATAGCGCATACCAAAGCCTGGGCAACATCATCGGCATGAACGTGATGAACTGTTTCCATTCCAAGGTTGGGCAACAGAATTTCCTCTCCTTTGGCCAATCGTTTAAAGATTTCCGGATTTAAATTACCAGCAGGATTTATTGGAAGCCAACCGGGTCCGGTAATATGACCTGGATGCAAGATGGTGGCCGGGAAACCATGCTGCCTACAGATTGATAACAGATATGATTCGATTCTTGCCTTATTAGTACCATAGGTGCCAAATGGTTTGCGTCTTTGGCTTTCCAAAGTGGGAACCTGTTCACTATGGCCATGCACCCATATCGTACCACAGTGGATGAAATGTTGGATCTCACCCATAAGTGCTTCTGCCAGCATAGCGGTACTTTCAGGTGTAAAACAAATCAGATCAATTACAACGTCTCCTTTTAATTCCTTGATTTTCAAGCCAAAATCACCATGTTCTTCGGCTTTTGATCGGTCGATGGTAATATTTTTGACCGATTTCCAAGCTGCGTGATTGCTGTATGGTTCTCTATTTTGGCGGCTAATACAAATAACTTCATGGCCTGCTATTACCAATCGTGGAACCAGGTAGGTGCCGATGTGACCTGTGCCTCCAATAACAATTACTTTCATTTATTTGTCATTACATAATGAGTCAATAGTTTTCAGTACCTCTGTAATATCCAAACAAATTCTCCAACGTCTTAAGATCGAAATTCAATAGCCGCAAACGGTTCACATATGCAGCTGTGCGACCTTTTTTGGGAGCACTGATCAACATATGCATTGTTGGAGATTTTTTAATCGCCCAAACTTTTATTCACATTTATTATCAATTCATCTGTTTGATCAATCAACTCTTGATTAAAGCCAATTAATGCTGATTTCCATGCTCGGCGATTGTAAATCCAGTTAATAAATTCTTGATTATTTTGAAGACCGCAATAGTTATTGGGCACTGTCTCATATTGACTAATTGCTCTGAAATATTTATCAAATAAGCCTTGTAATACTCCAAATCGCTGCAAGGCGATATCTTTTATAGAATTTACAAAACGTGGATAGGTCGTTTCGAATAATTGTATAATCTGGATTCTCAGTGATTCCGATTGTATAATGTCAAAACCACTTGACTTTAGTCTTTGATATGCCGATGTAGAAACGGTAAACTGTTCAAGATGCATTAGCTTTCTAAAGTGAAAAGGTAAAGAATCATTGTATGGCTTTTTATTTTCTAAATGATCTAAAATCAAGTCAATACTCATAGTTATATCTTTTTGCTCATTTATGTTTTGGTTAAAAGCTTTAATATTTGAATTGAGATTTAACTTTACCTGCAATTCAATTTCTTGTTTGTAGATCTTTCTTTGCTCATTCCAATTGTTCAATGCAAATGCCATCTGAATACCCACCACAACTACTAGGGTTTCTATTCCATATTTATACCATTCTGATTTTAAATGTTTAATAAGCTTTTTCATAATTTATAATATATAACCATTATGTCTGTACGAATCTAATGGATTTTTAATAGCAGCCAGGGCACTGGTCGCCAGTTGCGTAGAATTTCTGTTGTCTTGTTGGATGAAAGCCAAAGAAATATTTTCTCCTTTACATCAGAATGATATCAGGTCTATCTTTAACCCATGAAAATCGGCTTGATATCGGACACCCATAGCTTTCTCGACGAATCCGTTTTTCATCATTTTGAATCCTGCGACCAGGTATGGCATGCTGGAGATATCGGTAATTTGGAAGTAGCCCAAAAACTAGAAGATTTTAAGCCATTCAGAGCTGTTTTTGGAAACATCGATGGTGGTAAACTAAGGATTATGTATCCGGCTCGCCAGGAATTTGAAATTGAGGGTTTGAAAGTTTGGATGACCCACATTGGAGGAAGCCCACCCAGGTACAATCGGCAAGTGCTGCCCGCACTAAAAGCACAACCACCTGACATCTTTATTTGCGGACATTCCCACATCCTTAAGGTAATGACCGACAAGAAGCTTAACAACATGCTTTATCTAAATCCTGGAGCGGCAGGACGTCAGGGATTCCACCTGGTAAGAACGCTCATCAGATTTGATGTCAGCGAAGGAAAGGTATCACAAATGCAGGTCATCGAACTTGGGGACCGATCGGCCAGAGTATGATAAAAAGTCTTTTCTATCTATCTTAGGACGAAACAACTTGCTAAATGCAAATCATAAGATTCGTGTTGATTTTTGCCATTACGCTGTCTATTACAATTGCGTTCAATTCCAGAATGACAATTGGAGATAGCCCGGCGCCTCCTTTGGGTAAATTTTTTAATCCTTTTGGCGGCTTTTGGCAGAACAGTGAAAAGGAAGCTATCAGTGCTTCATCTCTGCTCGAGTTGGATGGGCTTAAGGATGAAGTTACCGTTCAGTTTGACGAGTACCTGATTCCGCATATTTTCGCTCAAAATGATGAAGACCTGTATTTCACCCAGGGCTATGTAGCTGCATTTCATAGGTTGTGGCAGATGGACTTTCTTCGTTACGTAGCAGCCGGCCAGGTGTCAGAAATATTGGGCGAAACAGCTCTGAATTTTGACAGAGAAAAAAGAAGAAAAGGTTTGTCTTATGGTGCCCGGAAAAAGCTTGAAGATGTTGAACAGGATCCTTTCTTTCGTGCCATGCTTCAAGCCTATACCAATGGTGTGAACGCCTATATCAATTCTATTGATTATGACGATTACCCGATAGAATACAAACTGCTTGATTATTCGCCGCAGCCATGGACTAATTTGAAGAGCTTCCTTGTAATAATGATGATGGCTGAGGATCTTTCCCTTGGGGAGTCTGATCTCGAAAATACAAATGCTTTAAAACTTTTTGGCCGTGAGGTTTTTGATCTACTTTATCCCGAAAAACCACCACTCAACGATTTTGATCCCGTAATTCCATTTGGAACGAAGTTTAACTTTGAACCAGTAAAAATCTCACCGCCATTCAAACAGGAGGCTCTGGCATTCATTAACAGGGGAATATCCCAGCCAAACCCCGACAATGGCAGCAATAACTTCGCCGTAGGCGTATCTAAAACCGGGAATGGATCCTTATTGGCCAATGAACCCGATTTGGCGCTCAATTTGCCTTCAATTTGGTACATAGCCCATCTTAACGCCCCGGGAGTGAATGTATTTGGTGCTACTATTCCCGGCGTACCTGGGGTGATCGTTGGTCACAATGATTCAATCGCCTGGGGACTGACAAACGCAAAACGTGATTTGGTGGATTGGTATAAAATCGAATTCAGGAATTCGAAAAGGGATGAATACCGTTACGATAATCAATGGCTTAAAACTGATAAAATTATTGAAGAAATAAGGGTTAGGGATGGATCAACCGCTTATGATACGATTATTTTCACACACCAGGGTCCGGTGGTTTATGATCAGAATTTTACTGGTTCCGGCGACCAGCTTGATCTGGCCATGCGGTGGGTCGCTCATGATCCAACGGAAGAGTTAAAAACTGGTTATTACATTAACCGGGCTGATAATTATGAGGAATTCAAACAGGGGCTGGCTTATTGGGAGTCTCTTCCTCAGAATTTTGCTTTTGCAAATGTCAAAGGTGATGTAGGGCTTCATATTCCAGGGAAATTTCCGGTAAAATGGAAAGAGCAGGGCAAATTTATCCTTGATGGCACAAGGTCAGAGAATGATTGGCAAGCCTACATTCCCGAAGAGCATGAATTAGATGTTTTTAATCCGCCGAGAGGATTTGTCAGTTCTGCGAACCAACATCCCGTTGATAGCACTTATCCCTATTATACCTACGACTATAATTTTGAGTACTATCGCGGTCGTAGGGTGAACGACAGGTTGAAGATCCTCAATGCGGTAACCGTCGAGGATATGATGAAATTACAAAACGATAATTTCAACTATCAGGCATTCGAAAGTTTGCCAATGATGTTGGATAGTTTGGATACAGCCAGTTTTAATAGTCAAAAAGCTGAATTGCTTGGTCTACTTAAGAGCTGGGATTATTTTAATAATCCAGAGCTCAGGGTGCCATCGATATACGAGTTATGGTGGATTAAGCTATATCGCCTTCTGTGGGATGAGTTCGATAACAATGGGGTTTCATTGATGAGACCTGACATTTACAACACCATTCGCCTATTGAAGAACCCGGCTCATGAATTTGTTGATATTCAGGCAACATCAGAAATTGAAACTATCAAAGATTTGTTTTTGATATCATTTAATCAGGCTGTCGACTCACTGAATATCTGGATGGAAAAAACAGGAAGTGAGGATTTTAAATGGTCGGACTTTAAGAATACCCGAATCACCCATTTATTACGGATACCTCAATTTGGCCGGGATCATATTCTCATTGGTGGGAATCGCAACATTGTAAATGCTGCCAGTGGAACTCATGGGCCTTCATGGAGAATGGTGGTTCAGCTGAACGGTGATGGGGTTAAAGCGTGGGGAGTATATCCCGGAAGTCAGACAGGTAATCCCGGGAATATTAAGTATGGTGCAATGATCGAAGATTGGGCAAAGGGTAATTACCATCCAATGCTGTTTTCTACACAGCAATTTGCGGATAATGACCAGATTATTTTGATTCAAACCTTAAAACCTCAATAGTATGAAGGTGATTTTCAAAATGTTATTGACAGTTGCCTTCGCTTACATGGGGTTGATGATCATGCCCTGGTGGATTTTGGTATTGATTGCATTTGTCATTTCAGCGGCAATACCTACGAATGATTTTGGTGCTTTTTTAGCGGGATTTCTCGGTGTAGGACTCCTTTGGCTTGTCATCGCCTGGAAAATTGACATTAAAACAAATTCTGTACTCTCAGCTAAAATTGCATTGATCATCCCGGTAGGTGGGGATACAACGGCTCTCGTTATTTTATCGGGTGTCATCGGTGCTGTGGTTGGAGGTTTTAGTTCCCTCTCAGGGAATTTGTTTCGGAAGATATTTATGAAGAAGAAACAGAAAAGCATGTACAGCTGAATTGTCGACATGTGCCAACTATTATTGACCAACATCGTATCAGGTAATTCTAATGATTATAGAAAAGGCATACCTTTATCGTTATTTTGAGATACTCTCACCATATTTTATAATCTATGTTCGTTAAATCTAAATGAAAGTTGCCGTTAACAGGAAGGAACATTTCAATGCCGCCCATCGGCTGCATAATCCCTCATGGTCGGATGAAAAGAATGACCAGGTATTTGGATTATGTAATAACCCGAATTATCATGGGCACAATTATGAATTGATTGTAGAGCTTATTGGAGAACCTGATAAGGATACAGGTTTTGTCTTTGATATGAAGAAATTGAGTGATTTGATTAGAGAAAACGTTACCAGTAGATTCGATCATAAAAACCTTAATCTTGACACTGAAGAATTCATGAACTTAAATCCTACTGCTGAAAATATATCGGTAGTGATCTGGAACATTCTCAGAGAGAAAATTGATTTGAAATTTGATCTTAAAGTAACCCTTTATGAAACTGAAAGAAACTTTGTTGAATACTTCGGAGGTTAATTTGGTAAGCAACGATGACCTGGGAGATGATCATGTAGCGACATCTTCAGAAACACCTCTAAGACCTGATGCCTTTGAATTGGATGACAAGCTTAAAATAGAGCTTATTGCAAAACACTTTAAGGAGATCATGCAAATCCTTGGTCTTGATTTAACCGATGATAGCCTGAAGGGAACGCCCAATCGTGTCGCTAAGATGTATGTCAAAGAAGCTTTTAGTGGATTAAACCCAAAAAACAAACCCAGGGCAACCCTATTTGAGAATAAGTTCAACTATAAGGAGATGATAGTTGAGAAGGATATTACTTTTTTTTCTCACTGTGAACATCACTTTGTGCCTATTTATGGCAAAGTTCATGTAGCCTATATTTCAAGCGGAAATGTGATTGGACTCTCAAAAATTAACCGGATTGTTCAATATTATGCTAAACGGCCTCAAGTTCAGGAGAGGATGACAATTCAGATCGCAGATGAGCTCCAGTCTGTACTGAAGACCAATGATGTTGGTGTGGTTGTCGATGCCAACCACATGTGCGTGTCAAGTAGGGGAGTAGCCGATACGAACAGTAAGACGGGAACAGCTTATTTCAGCGGAAAATTTGATGATGAAAATGTAAAGAAAGAGTTTTTGAATTACATCAATGCTAAGTAATTAAAGCATTTTAAGCGCTTCTTGTCGGTCCTTTATAAGTTGTTCCTTCAACAGATTTAAATCTGAGAATTTGCTATCCTTACGAATTTGTCTGATGAAATCAATGGCGATCTCCCGGCCGTAGATGTCTTCATCAAAATCAAAAATATTAACCTCAATTGTTCGATTTACACCGTTCAAGGTGGGTCTTGGTCCTATATAGAGCATGCCTTTATAGGAATCACTATTTACTGAAACCATTACTGCATAAATGCCATCTGCAGGGATGAGTTTATATTGTTCGGCAACCTCGATATTGGCTGTAGGAAAACCGAGTTTCCGGCCAATCTTCCGGCCGGCAACTACCTTGCCTTTGATGCTATATGGTCTTCCCAGGTAATCAAAGCTTGTTTTCATATTTCCATCAGTTAATGCACTTCTTATTTTGGTGGAACTTACAGCAATGTTGTCAATGTCCTGGGCTGGTATCCCTTCAACTTCAAAACCGAATCTGAAGGAATTGTCCCTTAGATATTCAAAACCAGCTTCTCTGTTGTGCCCAAAATGATGGTCATAACCGATTACAAGTTTGTTAACACCCAAGCCCTCAACCAGTATTTCCTGGATGAACTTTTGGGAACTGAACTGCGAAAATTCTTTGGTAAAAGGAATTCGGACAAGGTAATTGATGTGCTGATCTGCAATGAGCTGCTCCTTTTCAGAAAAAGTAGTCAATAATTTCAAGTCTTCCGGTTGCTTATTCAACACAAACCGGGGATGAGGCCAGAAGGTAAGTACTGCACTAACGCCGTTGTGAGCCGCGGCTATTTCCACGATTCGATTCAGGATTTTCTGATGACCAAAATGCACGCCGTCAAAAAAACCAATGGTAAGAACTACATATTGTTTCTTCGGAAAATCAGAAAATTTATCCAATACCTTCATTATTGAAAAGTTCTATAGCTATTGACAAATTCACCAACTGTCCAAGCATCCATAACATTGTAGTCACCAATTTTCGTTCTTCTCAAGGATTCAAGATAGGCACCACAGCCCAGTAAATCACCCATATCACGAACAAGGCTTCTGACATAAGTACCTTTAGAACAAATTAGTTTAAAGTGCAGTTGTGGCAGATTTATTTTGGTGATGGAAAATTCATCGATCCGAACTTCCCGTGCTTCTAGTTTTGGTTTTTCATTTTTGCGGGCTTTCTTATAAGCCCTTTCCCCATCAACTTTTATCGCAGAGTATATAGGGGGTACCTGGGCTATTTTTCCGATAAATGTTTTCACAGCCTCTTGAATGTCATTGTCGGTAATGTCATTATAATCTCCCCCATCCTCAAGAGGTGTTTCAAGATCAACGGAAGCTGTTGTTTTTCCAAGGACCAAACTTCCTTCATACTCCTTATCTTGTCCCATTAATTCATTGATCTTTTTTGTATATTTTCCTGTACAAAGAAGTACCAGACCGGAAGCCAATGGATCCAATGTTCCAGCATGTCCGACTTTTCTAACAGGTATTGTGTTTCTTATCTTATTAACAACATCAAATGATGTCCAGTTTAAATCTTTATCGATTGGAATAACACATCCCTCAGTAAAGTCAATGGAGGATAGATCAGTTAAACGAGTTGAAGTAATCAATTTTAGTGTAATTGGCTGATGATGGCAATTGTACCAATAATAAAACAATAGACAGCGAAATAGATCAATTTGCCTTTCTTAACTACTGCAATCATCCAGCGGCAAGCGAGCAGCCCGGATATAAAGGCTGCTATGAAACCTATTAACAAACTCAGTGCTGGAATTTCATCTGAAGCGGTAGGGTTTCCAAGATAATCTTTGAATTTTAGTGCTGTTGCTCCTAAAATAGGCACCAGGACCATTAGGAAAGAAAACCTCGTGGATTCGTCTTTGTCTGTTTTCAGAAGCAGGGCTGTAGCAATAGTAGCTCCTGATCTCGAGATTCCCGGAAGAATGGCAACGGCTTGTGCTAAACCAATGATAAACGCACTGGTGTATGATATCTTTCGGGTATGTGACTTGTTCAAATAGGTGAAAGCAAGTAGCATCGATGTAACGATCAACATGCTTCCTACAAACATAACCTTTCCGCCAAAAAACTGATTAAGTTCATTTTCAAAGAACAACCCAACGATGCCAACGGGAATCATTGAAATTGCCAGCTTAAATGCGTATTTTGTAGATTCATTCCATTTGAATAAGAGTGTCTCCTTAATGAGTACAGCAATATCATTTCTGAATATTGTTATCGTACTTAGTGCTGTTGCGGCATGAACAATAACTGCAAAGAGGAGATTGTCGCTGACTTTGATTCCAAGAATAGCGGTACCCAGTTCTAAATGTCCGCTGCTGCTGACGGGTAGAAATTCGGTTAATCCCTGGACAAGCCCAAGGATGAACGCTTCAAAAAAATTCATTAATCCTGCTTAGGCTTGTAAAGAATAGCAAAAAGACCGATTATAAATCCTGCCATGACAACTATCGGACCCAATGTGAGTCCCAGGAAACCAAATCCATATTCTTCCTGGTCCAGCGACATGATGATATAACCTAAGATCAGTATCAAGACTCCAGCTATCATTATGATATAGTTTTTGCGCCTGAAAGGCAGTGTATTATTGTCTTTTAACCCCATATTAATATAAATCGTCTAACGACATTTTTAGATACTTATTAATCGCCCTATAGGTACTGGCAAAACCAATTAAAACGCCCAGCAATAATAACAGTCCCATAAGAAAGAGTAACTGTTGGCTGTCTTGCAGAAGTGCCAAGTCTTCAATTCTGTTGGATGTGTATCGCATTAGTGCGAAAAGTAGCATCGAGGCAATAACGCCTGACAGAAAACCGTAGTTAATCGCTCTCAAAAGGAAGGGCTTCTTTATAAAGTAAGCGGTAGCCCCAACGAGCTGCATGCTTCTTATCAAAAAACGTTGTGAAAATAGAGCAAGCTTTATGGTGTTATTTATGAGTATGATCACAATAACTACTAACAAGGCTGCAAATCCCGCAAGTAATCCGCCAACCTTAGCAAGGTTTGAATTGATACTTTCGACGAGGTTTTCAACGTATGCTACTTCATAAACACCTCGTTCTGACTCTATTTCCTTCTTTATCTCAGCCATTCGCTCAGTCGTATGATACTCAGGTTTAATCCTGATGATCAATGCATCCCTTAATGGATTCTCACCAATGAATTCAATAAACTCTTCTCCGGTTTCCTGAATAAACTCGGCAGCAGCATCTTCTTTTGTAACAAGTGTGATTTGCGGTTTGTCTTCTTTCAGTAAAACATATTCTTTTGATGATAGTGTTTTACTGATTTTGATGCGTTCGTTTTCGGTAATCTGTTTGTTCAGAAATACCTGGATTTCAATATTCTCCCGAATAAGATTAGTTAGACCATTTCCGTAGATCAGTAGGAGGCCAAATAAACCAATAACAAAAAGAGATATTGAAATACTGAATATGACACTCAGAAAAGGATAGTTTCCAAGTTTCTTTTTTTTGAACCTCTTTTCTGAAGCAGTCATGCTTCAAATTTAACGATCTCCAACCTCTAATAGGTCGATTCTATTGCGATTTATTTTCCCGGAGAATGTCCAAATCACTAATCAGATCAACATTCGCTACTTTCTGAAGTTTGGTTGCTTCGTTTACAGAGTCCAAAATCCGATAGTATATATTGTCATGGAACAGGAATAGTCGTTTTCCAGATTTCCCATTGATTTCAAATATTTCATAGGGGATACCTCGGAAATCGCCATATAAGTAGAGTTTATTGTTGTAAAATTTATAGTGAAAGTCGTATTTGCTATCCTCGATGTTTTCAATTTCAACCTGCTTCTGCTCTTTGTTCGGGAATGCAATAGCAATATTTGGTTCATCTGTGCTGATATCCTTATCATCTTCCGCAGGGTATTCATTCAGATTAGGAACAACGACATTAGGAATAATTGCTAAATCTTCGGCTACTGGAACGTCTTCTATAATTGGTGATTCAAAGACATTCTTTGAATCAGGATTGGTGTTATTATGAAGTATTTCTCCTAAATCAATTGTTGGTACTTTGAGATTTGGATTAATGACGAATTCACTTTCTGCCAGGATTGTTGATTTTGAATTGACCTGGAAATCAACGATGGAACTCTTCTCAGAGGATGTCATCCACAAATAGCCACCTAATAGTAACGAACCTGTAAGTAGAACTCCTGAAGTAACCTGAACCATGCTATTAGACGCGACCGTCTGGAAAAATCCAGGAGTAACATCAATATTATTGAGTCTGCCTTTGAGCTCAAGTATCCGATAATCTTTCAGCCCCTCAATTATTTGTTGTTGACTAACAAGTTCACTTTTCAGAACGGGATCTTGCTGTAGCATTTCCTCGAAACCTAACACTTCTTTTTTTGACATCTCTCCCTCGAGATATTGCTCAACTATTTTTGAATAATTGCTGTTTGTCATAGGTCTATTTAATCAAGAAAGTCCATGGATGAAAACCGAGTTTTAATCATTTGGTCTAACCTTTTTTTACATTTATATTTTTTTGTCTTAGCAGTATCAGTATTTGCAAATTCCAGTCTTTCGGCAATCTCATTCATATTCATCCCGTCGAAGTAATAATATGTAAGTATTCGCTTACAAACATCACCCAATTCTTCAATACACTGTCTGATAATCCTTCCTCTTTCTTCTATTTCGTAATCAACTTCCTCTCCAACTTCATGTTCTTCATGAATTAGCCGGCTTTTTCGGTCAAGCTCCTTTCTCCATAGATTCAGGCAAATACTATAAATATAGGTGCTGATTTTTGAGGTCAATACCAAATTACCTTTTAGTGCTTTCTGCCAAAAAACAATGAGCGCATCTTGATAAACATCTTTAGCCTCCTGCTCCGTACCATTATTATTCAACACTATTTTGATCATCATCTGATAGTGCTTCTTATATAGGTAGTCCAAAGCCGCCTCATCACCCTTGCTTACCTTCGCAAGAATTTCATGGTCTTTCATTTAGCCAAAAAAGCCGAAACTTTTGTTTTAATACAATGAACTTGAGAATTGTAACCCCTTCGCAACTAATAGAATAGATAATGTTCAACCTTAGTACTTCATCAACTTAGTGCTTATCAGTAACAATTGTCATTACAAATGAAAGTACAAGATAATACAATTTGCATATAGAGCATTATATTTTGTATTAATCAAAGATAAATGTTAATAACTGTGTTGACAATTGCTGTATAACTAGGGTTAATTCCATGTTGAAAAGTAGTGGAAAACTACTTTAGTGAAAAGTTGCTCATTGAGCAATACGCTTCTACATTTGGATCACCAAGCAAGAGATAAGAACTACCTGCAAGGGTGATCTCTGAGGGAGGAAGTAGTTTAAGGATATGTCCTTAAGTCGCGATTCCTGAAAGGATAGTAGCTGGAAAGATTAAACTTCGGTATAAACACTGTCAGATTACGAGTTCTAACTGTAACTTGGCTTACTGCGAGCACTATGGTGATCGTAGTAAGATTAGGGGTAAATCTTCGAAAGAATGTTTACCCCTTTTTGTTTTACACCGGCTTAAAAAAAATGCTTATTCATGCAACCTATCCTCAAGGTTGTAGTCTAATGGTTGGACTTAAACTTAAATCATGAATAAGATAATAATGATACCAGTGATACTTCTCCTTTTTTCTTGTGAGATGGTTTCCCAAAGTATAGTTGCAGAGAAAAAATTTGACATGGAAGGAATAAAAAGCCTTGAGGTTAATGGCAGTTTTTGCAGTGTAGAAATAATAGGATACGGAGGCTCAACACTCATCTTTGAAGGAGAGATTAAGGCTTCTTCAGATAAAGAATACTCAATCGAATATGATCGGGATGGTGACGAATTGAAAGTCTGGATTGAATCTCCCCGGAACAATTGGGGAAATACCAATGGCTCATTGAGGTTCAAAGTACCCTCATCAACCCAGGTTGTCGTCGATAATAGTTCAGGAAGCGTCGCAGCATCCGGATTAAAAAGTATGTTTATTAAATTGGAAGCCAGTTCCGGGAGCATTAAGGCAAGAGATATGGAAGGTGATATGTACTTGGAAACTTCCAGCGGAAGCTCTGAACTTGAGGGGCTGGTTGGGGATCTTGAAATTAAATCAAGTTCCGGGAGTCAATCGATTGAGAGCGTAGTGGGCAACATAGCTGGAAGATCATCATCAGGGAGAATTAGGTTCAGAAATATCAAAGGGGACATTGTAGCGGAGACATCTTCAGGAGGAATTTCGTTAGACGATGTTGTTGGAGGTTTAGAGCTCGAGTCAACTTCGGGATCGCTTAATGGGGATAGAATTAAGATTAGTAATAATTCATACTTTAAAAGTTCATCCGGGTCAATACGAATGGAATTGATAAATGACCTCGAAACTCTGAATTTTGACCTGAAAGCAAGCTCAGGTAGCTTAAGAGTAGGAAGTAAATCAGCAGATGATCGGTACATCGACAAACAAGGAGATGGTTTGAAAATCACTGGAATATCCTCTTCAGGAAGTCAGAGCTATGTGAATTAGTAACGATCGCGAATAAATTCGAGGATTGACTGAATTTCGGTTTTTATATTATTGCTTGTAGTGACATAGTTGTTGTTCATAAAAGAGAAAATCAACAATTTGCCTGACGCTGTTTTGAGATAGCCACTGACGTTGTGATTATTGCTCAGGGTACCTGTCTTTGCAAAGACATAGGGGGTTTCATTCGCTTGATACCAATTCCTGAGGGTTCCCGATTCTCCACCAATTGGAAAGATTTGAGTGAGCCAGTCAAAGCCTTTTTCTGCCAATAATTTATCTAATAGACGAATTAATGTTCTGGGTGTAACCAGGTTATATCTTGAGAGTCCTGATCCATCAACCCAAACCGGTTGATCGGGAAGATCTGAAAGATATGTTTGCCTTACGTAAGCTATCGTGTTCTCTGCATTTAATGAATCGGTATGAAGTGATGAACACATCAATAAAATTTGCTCCGCCAGGAAATTGTCACTGCGCTTAATCATAATGCTGTATATTGGGTCTACAGGTCCACTGAAAAGTATATTTTTCTGCTCCGGTAATTTTTGACCGATAAGTACCTTTCGTCTCAAAGTGTCCGAAAGCATCGCTGCAATTAGTTCGGGATACACTTTAAATGGGATTACTGCTTCTTGGGTATCCCCTGTACTTATTCTGAATAAGTTGTTATCGTAGTCTCTTGTTATTCCTAACTCTTCACTGGGGAGAATTGATCTGCTCAAAGCCATGGGGATAGGTTCCTCCAGACTATTGCTGACATGTAACACATTACCATAAATAGGGAGTGTGCTTCTTTCAGGTTGATAGTCGTAGGAATAGTCATCCCAGCTCCAACCAGGGCCATAAGATTTACTCTTCATATCGACTGGAACCCATACCAATGGACCATCGTGAGCTTTTAGAAAGTCATAGGATTTCTGATCTGGGAAATCTTCATGCAAAAAGGTTGGATCACCGGTTCCCCAAAACATCAGCGTATCACCTTTTATCGCATATTTTATTCCAGGAATTGAGTCTTTTAAAATCTTAGTCGCTGCATAAAGTGTAAACAGTTTGATATTGCTCGCTGGTGTAAAATATTTATTGGCATTCTGTTCAAAAAGCCATTCCCTTGATTGCGGATCGAACAATGCCAAACCGATAAAGTGTTTACTTAAGAACTCAGAGTTCTTAATCTGACGGTTGATTTTTCCCCGGTTACCAGCCGTTCTTATCGATTGGCAGGAGCCTATTGTGAGTATGGAAAATATTATTATTGATTTGAGAATTCCTGACACATCATAAATGTATAGAATTCAGAGTTTTTGTTCAGGGTAGCAGGCGGAACTAAATGTTCAGGCGAGATACTTCGTTCAGAAATACCTAACCGAATGCTTCGACATAAACATCGGTTAGTTTAGTCTTTGATTCGGCCAAAGACTAGAAAACTAGTCTTTAGATATTATTTCTGTTTCCTTGTGGGCATTGATAAAAAGCACGTTTCCCATTTCATCAAATCCTTCAAATGCATGATCCTCCAGTTGCTTCACAAGTTCAGTTTTAAATCCTATTAGGGTAAGGTCGGCGTCGCAGGACTTAGTATTAATAATCTCCTTAAGATTCACTTCTGGACTGATGGTGATTAGCTCAATATTATTAGCGGAGATAGGAAGCCTACCTTCATTTATAAGCTTTATCATCCGTTCCTGTTGATCTGCCATTTCGGCTTCAGGCATTGCAGCGAAAATTTTGATCTGAGCCCTCTGCCACTCTGGGTGACCCATTATCACATAACCTAACAAGATCATCAGGTTGGCATTTTCAAAATCATTCTGAGTAATCCAGATATGAATTTCACTTTTATAAGCGAACCCCTTGTCCGCTGTACTCAAGATGCATATATCAAACTCACCAGCTTTAACAAGGGAGAGGTTTTCTATGATTTCTTTCAGCGCCTCTGCTTCTTTTCTATTGTATTCAAATAACATCATGTTGCTGTCCTTACCTGAAACACTTGGCAATTGTACTGATTGGGCAACAGCCGTGGTGTAGGAAGGAGAAATGATCGTATCGACATAAACATTGCTATGGCTAACATCTGCCATTTTAATAAGCCGCGATAGTTCCTCTTTGGCTAATTTGTGAGTCTGTGTAGATATATAACCATCTATTAAATGGAGATACGACCCAAAGCCGTAACGGAAAGTTATAAAGCGCATCAGGTCAAATGCTGACAATCTTTTGAAAGAATCACGGGTGATACAGATGACCGATGGCCTCCAGTTGTCAGAGTCTTTTTCGGCTTTTTGAATAAAAACCTGAAGTTGTCTACTCAACTGAAAAATTACTCCCTGGAATATTTTGGCCATTCCCTGTTTGTTATCAACGTATTTTGTAATACCCATGTAAATAACAACCATAATCACAATAGACGATAATGCATAAGCGGGGTTCATTTTGAACATGAGATAAATACACATGACTGCTCCAATAAGAGAGATAGACCATTTTGATTTAAAAGTGGGCCGGTACGAAGGATCGGCTGCAAAATGCTGAAGGAAAGAAATAAGGCAAATTGCCCCGTAGGTAACCATGAAAAACATGGAAATAATCTCAGCAACAGCGTTGACATCACCGATACTCACAAAAAGAAAAGCAACAATTAACGAAACAATTGTCGCGTTCTTGGGTTCATTGTTCTTAATTGTTCCTTTTGCGAGGACTCTATTTAGCACCGATGTCGGAAAAATGCCATCCGCAGCGATCGCCTGTAATGTACGCGGTGCCACCATGATGGATCCCAGGGCTGATGAAATTGTGGCCGCAGCCAATCCTATAGGTATTATTGGACCCCAGATTGCGATGGTGCCCATAATTAGTTGGTCTCCAACAAGGTCATCTGGTGAAGCTGTTGCCGCGAGTTTGTAAGCGATAAGAACGTAGACTGCCATCCCAAGAATTGTGGCGGACATCGTTCCAAGAGGGATCGACCTTTTTGGGTTCTTGAGATCACCCGATAATCCTACACCCGCCGTCATGCCTGTAAAAGCTGGAAAAACAATTGCGAAAACATAAAAGAAATTATCCGGATTTGATACTGTTCCAGTTAAGTCAAAATCTGTGATTTGCGCATAGCTGGTACTCCCTCCAAAGAAGAAAAGAAGCGATACGAGAAGTATTCCAGCGACTAAATACAGCGCCTTGACACCCAAATCGGCTCCTTTCGTGAGCATAATTAAACTGAGAATTCCTAAAGCCGGAATACTAATCAATCTCTTATCACTTAAGCTTAGGCCAAATTCATTGTTTACAAATTCATATACCGGGCTAAAAGCTTCTGCAAAAGCGATGATATAAAATGCAACACTGATGGCCTGAGACAGGTAAAGGGCCAACCCGATTGCACCACCAATATTAAGGCCGAACGACCGGCTTATAATAAAATATTCGCCACCACCTTCAACTTTTTGATTGGTCGCTATTTCGGCAATGGCCATGGCGGTTGGTACTGTGATCAAATGACCGATTACGATGATGGCTAGAGTCCAAAGAAAGCCAACACTACCGACGGCATAGCCAAAGCGGAGAAACATAACCGCTCCTAGAATGGTGGAAATAGCTGTCAGAAAAACCGGGGCCGTGCCGAAATTGGCTTTATTTTTTAATAGTTGGGGCATTTTTTAAATATAGCATTAACGACCTAATCGTTAATCATAGTTAGCACCATATTTTAAAAGGATTGTTTGTGTAGGCCCGTCCTCATTAATTATTAACAAATATATTCTATCGAATGGGGTTACATCATTGATAGGCTCTCCGGGATCACCACCTAGCAATTTTACAAGCTCCGGGGTTGTATTACTGTGGCCTGAAACTGCAAATCGTCCTTTTTTTCGCCTTAGTTTCGCTGCAAATCCAGGTAAATCCTTCGGGTCGTAAGATTGAACATCAAGTCCCAGGGACTCTGCGAGTGGTTGTGCCGTTTGCATGGTTCGGTTATACTCGGTACTGTAGATTTCCGTTAGTCCCGCATTTGCCAGGGTTCTTTTCAAAAGCTCCGCCCTGTCGACTCCCGCATTGTTCAATTCCGGATTGGGAGTGTCTTTCATAGTCAGGTGCGTTCTCGCTTCGGCATGTCTGAAAAGAAATATGATAGTCTCGTTTATGGTTGATACCTGTGCCAATGCATTATAAGTAATAAGCATTAGCGATAGTAGGATCACTCTGACCTTCATCATTCAGGAGTTTAATTATTTGATCGGTTTATTAACGATAGAAATCATCACTAACTTAGGAAAAATGATTAACATGGAAACCATCAAATCTCAATCCCATGGTTAAAGCATTACTCAAATTTGTATTGGTCATTGTTGTTATATCCGGATGTTCCCCCGCGGATAATCCATTGGGACTTTTCATAAAGAATCAGGATGTAGGCCCCGTGGGCCAGTTCGGGTCGGTTGAATATGATCAATCGAATGACAGCTATCTTATAACAGGAGGCGGTGAGAATATGTGGTTTGCCCTGGATGGTTTTCATTTTCTATATAAAGAAATGGCTGGTGACCTTTCATTAGCAGCGGACATTAAATTTGTCAATGATGGAGGTAATACCCATAAAAAGGCGGGCGTAATGATCCGCCAGGATTTGGATACCGACGCCGCTTATGCAGATGTGGTGATCCACATTGACGGGCATGCATCATTGCAATATAGAGCTGAAAAGGGAGCTGAAACCCATACTATTTCAGTAAGTGCTGATGCGCCGGATCGATTGAGGGTTGAAAAAAATGGCAGCACAATAACAGAATCCATTGCCAATACGGGAGAGGAATTTAAACCGGGTGGTGCCTCATTGCAAATGGAGTTTACAGCACCTTTCTATGTTGGGCTAGGAGTTTGTGCCCATGATAGTACGGTACTTGAGCAAACCATCTTTACCAATGTAACCATAGATACTGCACTGGTAATAAGTCATGCAGAATCTGTCCTTGAAAGTGCCATAGAAACAATTTCTGTTGCTTCGGGTGACAGGAGGGTAATTCATTATGCGTACGATCATTTCGAATCACCGCATTACACACCCTCAGGAGATTCACTGATTTATAACGCAGGCGGGCATCTCTATAAAATACCAGTAGGCGGAGGCATAACTAAGATTGTTAATACAGGATCGGCCAATGGAATCATCAATTACCATGGCTATTCACCGGATGGCAAGACATTGGTAATTACAGATACTACCAATCAGAACTATGCGATGATTTATACTTTACCTGCAATGGGAGGGGAGCCCACACTGATTACTGAATTTGGTCCATGGTATTTGGCATGGCTGGTCACCTGATGGTCAAACCCTGACCTACACCGGTGGCCGCCAAGGAAAATATGATGTTTAAACAATTCCTGTCAGTGGAGGCAAAGAAAAACGCTTAACAGATACATCGGGCAATGTTTGCCCTGAATACTCTCACGACGGTCAATACATTTATTTCCAGTCTGATCGAACGGGTTTGGTTGAAATTTACCGGATGAAGGCAGATGGAAGTGAGCAGGAACAGGTAACAGATGATGAGTTCAATAACTGGTGGCCACACCCATCACCTGATGGGAGGTGGGTAGCTTTTTTAAGTTATGATGGGGATGTTAAAGGGCATGGTTCCAATGTTATTGTGAGGTTAAGGCTATTGTGATTGGAGACTGGAAGTCTACGTGAGTTAGCAAAATTAAGTGGTGGGCAGGGTTCTATGAACGTTCCAACGTGGTCACCGGATAGCCAGCGGCTTGCGTATGTGAGCCATAGACTTGTCAGGAAATAAAATTATAGCGACTATATTTAATAATGGACATTGAAGAAAAATTTGAGAAGGCAATAGCCCGAATTGATGAGGAGAATTCAAAAGATCCTAACAGCGTGATGCACCAGGGCAAAGCGTATCCTAAAGAACTACTCTACTCCCGGCAAATGACTGATTGGTTACATAAAATGAATCCGGACGCATCGATTGAACTACAATTAGCAGCCCGAAGCCAACACATTTGCCGATGGACATCTCCAAGAGAATCATACCCAATGGATAGGGTAGGCTACCTCAAATGGCGAACGGAGTTGAAAAACTTTCACGCTCAGAAGACCGCTGAAATATTGTCTGAATGTGGTTTCGACGCAATGGTTATTAATGGAGTTGCTTCTCTGATTAGAAAGGAGAAAGTTAAAACTGATTCGGAGTCACAACTCCTTGAGGATGTTGTTTGCATTGTTTTTCTCGAGAACTACTTCCAGGATTTTTCCACCAAACATGATGAACAAAAAGTGATAGACATCATCAGAAAAACATGGCGAAAGATGTCACCTAAAGGGCAAGATGTAGCATTGAAGCTTGAGATGTCAGATGCTGCCGGGAAAATTGTAGAGAGGGCGTTGGAGGAAAGATAGTCTTCGTTTGCTAATTTAACAGGAATGGTTTTTTCAATAAATGAATTTACTTCCTGAAAAAAGGATTGATCATTTTCGATGAACGGATAATGCCCTGCACCATCTATAAATACTAATTCAGAGTTTGATATTAATTGATTTGCCAATCGTGGAGCTTCCTCAACAATAAAATCATCTTTCCCATTAATGATGAGCGTTGGACAATTAATATTTGAAAGCTTATCCTTTACATGTATGGTCAATTTGATCTGTGTTGCCATGCCATTTAATGCCACTGCGTTCTTCGCTGTGGTTTCATTAAATGCCGTAGCCTTCATATAATCATCAATTGCGCTCTTATTTGAAAAAATAGTTCCTTCTGACAACCTCGTTGCTTCATTGTGAACTTCCGGGTTGCCTGCAAGATATTCATCACTATTCCAGAGTTGCTGAACATAATCCCATTCTCCGGGTTTAAACATCGAAATCTGTTTTTCATAAGATTTTATGAGTAAATCTGTGTTAACCGGTGCAGCATCAACAAGAATCAATCGTTTTACCTTGTTGGGATACTTTGTGGCATAATACATTGCGAGTAAGCCTCCCCACGAGTGACCTATAATATTGAGATTTTCAATTTGGAACCCCTTTCTTAATTCTTCCAAATCTTCAACCATTATTTCAACAGTAAAATTTGTACTGTCAATAACTTCCATGATTGATTTTCCATTGCCACGTTGATCATAAAAAATCAACCTCCTAGCTTTTGCGAAATCAAGAAAGAAAGGATACAATTCATCATGATACATTCCGGGCCCTCCATGTAATAAAATAAACGGCTCTCCTTCTCCCACGATTTTATAGAAATGATTTACCCCGTTTACATTTTTATACCCTTCTTCATAAAATAATTCTCCCGAATTACAGGAAGTAAGGAGCAGAATGATAACTAAGAGGTGCTGTGCTTTGACTTTCATTATTACTTCCTAAAATCAGTAGAATCCCACTTTTTATTTACGAATAACAAAATGTGATAATTATTTCACATGGACGAGAGCAGTTTTTTGAAATTCTTATTATCCATAATTGGTTTGAATTCTAATGTATTAATAATGAAAGCTTTATTCCTAAATCCATTATTAATACTTCTTTTTAAATAATTAATTGCCTTGTTAGCATTACCATTTCCCGCCTGATATTTTGCCATTCTAAAGTTGGCATAGGTATCTTTTGGTCTGACTGCTAACCATGCCAGGTTAACTGTGATGGCGGTCTCATAGTCACCATTTGAAGATGAGAATTGCCCTGTTTCGATACACCATGCTGCTATTGCACTTATGGTTCGGGATGTTGATTTAACTATCATCTCTTCCTTGCTCGCAGCTCTACTATCAAGTATTCGGAATTCCCGTTTCCATGTAGTCAGAAAGGTGTCGACCGGATTTTGCAATTGCTTTTTAAGCAGTCCTATATAGTAACCATGTAATTCACTTTCATGATCTTCCAATTCAGTTAAATCGGAAAACCCTTTTTGATATTTTCTGTCACTTTCCAGGGAGGTAATCTGCTCATGGAGACTGTCAACATTGATTAATTTTTCAAACCTTTTTGTTATTCTTTTCAAAAGATCGACATATTCATAGTTGCTGTCTTCTTCATGAAGTAGCGCAGCCTCCGCATAGGACTCCAGGTACATTTCCAGAATTATTTTGTTATCTACTGCTTTTTCCCCGGTTTGCATCGAGTTCAGTTCGATCCATTGAAATGATTTTAGAATTGATTCTTTTGGAGGCCATTGATGATTTCCTTCAAAAAGGATTCGGTGGTTATTTACGTTGATATGATCCATCCATTCTTCAACTTTTTTCATTTCCAGATAGTTCATATCCAAATCACCCACAATTCCGAGATAGAAAAAAGTAGTTTCAACGAGAGGATTTTGTCCCGGAAACCCGGCTCCACAACCGATTACACCTTTAATAATGGGGTTTTGCATTGCCAAAGCAAACGCCAGTCTAGATCCTCCTGAAAAACCAGCAGCATAGATTCTTGAATGGTCAACAGATAAATAACTGAGAGTTTCGAAGAACAAATGAGATGCTATCTCAAAATTAGTTTCAAGGGGCCCATTCTTTGAATTGTTGGAGCAAACCAATATATAACCGTAAGCCCTGGCAGCATCCATAAAAGCATGGATTCCGGTGATTCCTCTTCCGACCGGATCAAATATATAGAGTACGGGCCAGGTGTCATTGGCATTATAATTCTCAGGAAGGAATAGGCTGTAGGTTTCATTTGGCGCACCTTCAATCTTTAAACTATCATAGATTCTATTGGCCTCCAGGTCAATCCTTTGAGCCTGGGTTACATAATATATGGCAAATAGTAAGAAAACAATGGCCGCAGATGATTTAACGTACACAGATGTGGAGCAAGAATTTCTCATTGGGAATAAGAAACAAAATACCAATTTATTTTCCTATTTTTTCTGTGGTTATTAGGAGTTTTAACGTGGTGGCTGATCTTCCCGGGATTGGAAAGATTGGAACAAAGCAATTGACCTTAGAGTGGTCCAATAACTGGTAAGGCTACAATTTCCGTAGTTGAGCCATCTTCTGCAGTCACAGTATATTCAACTGGACTGGTAAAATCCTGAATAACGCCACTTTCAGAAACTATGGTGGCACCAGGAGATGCAGTTATAGAAGGAGAAAGAGATGTTAGATCTGTACCGTAGGCAACTTCTAAGTCAACAGTACCTGTGCCGATGGTAGCATCACCAGTTTGTTCTGGTAAACTAAATGTTGTGATATCGGTTTCGACACTCTGTCCCATAGAATAGGATACTGAACTTAATATACAGAACGCAAGCAGGGTTATTCGTATGCGGTCAAAACCAAATAGAATTGATGTAGCAATCTCCATAGTGTTTGTTTTTGTAGGTTGTACTTAATTCATAAAAGCTCAAAGCTCATCCAATAAGAATTCCTTGATTCCGTTTGTTTAACAGATGAACGATAAGGTAATATTCCCCAAGCAGGTGAACAGCGTACACATTCTTATTATTGAAAGCATACCTGATCACGATGCCATGGTTGTTGAGGTGCGGACATCCTAGCGTGGTATCCACGAATAGTCATTGTTAGCGGCCAGAATTAACAGGGGCTTGCCCCATTATATGCAAGTGATTGGACCGTGGAATTAATGGCTGGAGGATTCTCCAAATCTTACTTAATTAAACGGCATTAATTTCTCTTGCTGAAATTGCTGTTTGGCTTGTTCGCCAATTGTAAGGTATGTTATATTAATGTTAATTGCAGGAATTATTGGAATTTTTATAGTCCATCCTCGTATCAAGATGAAACACACAATTAATAATAGTTGGATATCGGAGTGACCGTAGGTATCAAAGCGAAACCCGTATTCCCGGGCCAATCAGCCAGAAAAACTTCCCTCCTGATAAAAAATATCCCCCACCAGTATAAAGTGGAAATGACAATTTCTTTCCGGTTGAAAGCGGATACAGACTGCCCAATATGGCAATTCCTACGTCCCTGTTGCTGTTATTTTCACTGAAATTAAAAGCATTGAGTGCGAGAAAACCTGCTCCAACCTTATATGGTTTTTCCTTCGCTACACGGTTGGGCTGATAAAAGGTAAATTCAGCCATCATTGCCATGCTAATACCTCCGAGGTTTCCAAAACCATCTACTCCGAATTGTTTGATCACTAACCCTGCCGGGAAAGAAACATCTACATCAAATGAGTGCTCTTTTGCGATTACTATACTTACATACTTTGATTGACCTTTACTGCCATAAATCTGTGGATCATGACGGAAGGTTAGTTCAATTGAGGACCAATCTTCCAGGTCAAATATTTTAGATCTTAACTGGCGATTTAAACTCAGCGTTCCCAATGTGAAATCATCCCCGGTATAGAATGCCTCTCTAGGTGATCCTTCAGGATTCAATTTTATATATTTGATTACCTTCGAATCAAGAAGGTTTTTCTTATTATTTCTCAAGCTGACCTCGATCTCGATTATTTGTGGCCCATAAACCACACCTTGATCAATGATGCCCCTGTCAAATTCAACCATTACATCGCGGATATTTTCGTAGGTAAGTACAAGCTCTTCACTTCGCTCAACATTGAAATGTTGTTTCCCAACTGTCAGGTATACAAAATCAAAAGGCCTCGGTTTTGAATACTCTTTGATCAAAAGCTCACTACCGATATATTCTCCATCATGTATAATAGCACAATGTCTGTTTTGGATGTCCATGGGAACCCTTGCCGAATAGACTATCTCTTTGTCCGTACGTGTAAGTGAATCGAGTTCAATATCCATTAATCCATCAAAAGAAAACTGTCCCTGGCTCAATCCGATTCCATCCAGTTTAATAATTACATTTTCTCCCGGATATATAACGTTGCCAGGAACCCATATGCCATCAGACCTTTGTACGGTTATCTTAGAAACTTCTGGTTCCGGAAGAATGTCAAAATTTGTAAAGAAGTCCACAATGTCACCGTCTTTAATGTACAGATAACCCTGGCTTCGATGGTGGTAATCATATATTCTCAATCTACTGAGTACTTTACCGGTTGCAAGTATTTCCTTGGTAAATATTTCCGCTACAAGCTTACCACCAGGACTTTGTTGATCTTCAATACGGTAAGTTTTATTCAATTGGAGTGTTCGATGATAATCCAATTCAACATCAATACTCTCGTTTCCAAGTACATTTTTTAAGGACACCTCATTGCGGTTGATGTTGAGAAATACCGTTCGGGCAGATCTCACAATGAATCTATAATCACCTAAGGTTGTGTTATACCGGAGAGAGTCAGGGCCAAAGAGTGCCGGTTGATTTACAGGGATGCGAAGCGATAAGTTAAAGTCACCAAATTGCTGGGTGAGGAGGTGTATGTATAATCTACCGCTTTCCCTTGAGATCCGAAAGTTGATATGACCCTGACTTTGCCATTCGTAGACGGGTCTTAAATTGTCAGGATTATTTGAGAAAAGCTCCAGAGTTTTTTCCTCACCGATGAACAATTCATTTGAAAAAGCAGGATCAAATGCCACTCTTGTCTCCGTCAGAGGAAGTAATGGTATTTCAAAATTGAAACTCTCTGAATCAGGTGATTGTATCCTAAAGACGAAACTCAAAAAATTACTCGTATGGAGGTCCCTAAACCTGACCTTAAAACGGGAATATTCATTATTAAATTCACGCAAACTATCGACAATGCTATACGATCCGGTCCCAATTAGTTCTATTTTTTCTTTTGGAAAATTCGGATTGGGATAAACTTTAACTTCTACCCAGGGATCATCTTCATCGAAATAGAAAAAGAAGTAGGGTTTGCCGTCTTTTAGAAACGTGTGTTGACTATAGTAGAAGGAGGTTTCGCCAATGCTCAGCTGGATTTCCCTGAAAGGAGATTGGGCGTAAGCGTTTCCAATAAAAAGAACACTTAATATTGTCAACAGTACAAGTCGATTCATCAAATCGGGTTTGGCAAGCTCAACAAGTGCAAATTATCACGCTCTGGTCAACTCACCATCAATAAGTCTCATTATTTTCAGAGAATTGCGGTTTTTGAGTTGTTCAGGCAAAAGATCGTCTGGGAAATTTTGATAGGATACCGGCCGAACAAATCTTTGAATGGCATTTCCTCCAACCGATGTTGTTTGTGAAGCAGTAGTTGCCGGGAACGGTCCTCCATGCACCATCGAATGACAAACCTCAACGCCGGTCGGGAATCCATTGATCAAAATCCGTCCAACTTTGCCTTCCAGGATATCGAATAGTTCACGATACTCTTTAAAATCTTCGGGTGTACCATGAACCGTTGCTGTCAGGTGCCCGTCAAGGTTTCTTGCGATTGTCAGGATGTCTTCTTTATCCTTGTAGTTTACAATAACGCTGGATGGCCCAAAGACTTCCCTTGCAAGAATAGGATTATTGGAAAATTCTTTCGTTGAAACCTGATAAATCTGTGCTTCTACGCCTGCGGATGATGGAGGTTTTTTGCTTCTGGCCAGACTTTGCACACCGGATTGCACTTCGAGATTAGCTTTTCCGGCCTCATAAGCAGATTTTATCCCTTGGGTCAACATGGTACCGCCATCGCTGGCCGTTACGTATTCGGTAATGGCATCAATGAATGCCTTGCCGTCTTCAGTTTGAGGGATAAACGACAAGCCTGGATTTGTACAAAATTGACCAACTCCGAGTGAAATTGACCCGATCATTCCTGTAGCGAGGCCTTTCGCGTCTTTTAAAGCACCTGGAAGGATAAAGACAGGGTTCGTGCTTCCCATTTCAGCGTAAACTGGAATAGGCTCTTCCCGCTGGTTGGCCAAATCAAAAAGGGCTTTACCACCGCGGAATGACCCGGTGAAACCTACTGCTTTAACAGCCGGGTGTTTTACCAATTCCTCACCAACGCGGTTTGCTCTTCCATGCACCATTGAGAATACACCATCAGGCATGCCCGTATTTTGAGCAGCTTTAATGATGGCGCTCGCAACTAAATCAGAAGTATTGGGATGCGCAGGATGCGCCTTGAAGATCACAGGGCATCCGGCAGCTAAAGCTGAAGCAGTGTCTCCGCCGGCAACTGAAAAAGCTAATGGAAAATTGCTGGCACCAAAAACTGCAACCGGCCCAAGAGCAATCGACATTTGACGGATGTCGGGTTTTGGTATTGGAGCCCTATCCGGCATAGCAGTATCAATTCTGGCATCCACATATGATCCTTCTTTAACGATTGATGCAAAAAAACGCAGCTGTCCGCAAGTACGCCCCCTTTCACCTTGAAGTCTTGCTTGTGGCAGAGCGGTTTCCTGCATCCCTGTATTTATCAACTCATCCCCCAGGTTTTCAATTTCTGAAGCTATCGCTTCAAGGAAGGCAGTTCTGGTTTCATTTGTTGTTTTCTTGTAAACGGAGAAAGCCTTCTCAGCAAGAACAACGGCTTTATTAATTTCTTCTGATGTTGCGTCTACAAAAAGACCCTCAATTGTTTGTCCGTCCTGTGGATTTATTGCTGTAAAGGAATCGCTTCCCAACGAAGAGGTGGTATAGCCGAGATATTGAACTTTAGTTCCCATTGCCATAAATCGTTTAATGTGAAAAAATTATTAGATAGCCCTTATTCCAACAGTATTGATCAAAGTGCCGATGTTTTCAATTGAGATTCTTACTTCGTCTCCTGGATATAGTGTGAAATCATCATGAGGTATTATTCCTGTTCCTGTCATAAGATAACAACCATATTCAAAACTACATTCGAGAAATAAGTAGTCAACAAGTTCCTGAAGTTGCCTTTTCATTTGATTGATAGCAATGGCCCCCTGGAATACCTCGGCTCCATTTCTGGTGATGATAAGTTCAATTTTAGATTCCAATTCCAGTGGTAAAGAAGGTACATACAAGCATGGGCCCATAGCGGCACTGCGATCATAAGATTTGGCTTGAGGGAGATAGAGAGGATTTTCTCCTTCAATACTTCTGGAACTCATGTCATTCCCAATGGTGTAGCCTTCAATTGTGGCTTGAGAAGAAATGAAAAGCGTCAATTCAGGTTCGGGTACATTCCATGTAGAATCCCTTCGGATATTGACGATATCGTTTGGACCGACTACCCGATGAGCCGCTGCTTTGAAGAACAACTCGGGGCGGTCCGCATCATAGACTTTTTCATAGAAATAATCACCATGGGATTTCTTTGATTCCTCCATCCGGGCTTCTTTACTTCGCATATAAGTAACGCCACTTGCCCACAACTCCTGATGCCCTATAGGAGCTAATATTTCATTGGAATTAAATGTCGCTTCATTTATGACCGCCCAATCATTTAAATTCTCACTAATAAAATCATTCAAACCTTTGCGGTTGATCAAATCATCCCATTGAATATTTGTAACTGAATATTGAGAGTCATTATAAATAACAATTTGATCTGGGCATCTATAAATTTTGTAATTACTCATTAGTTTTATTTCAACAGAGTTCTCAAGCTTTCAAAGCTAAATGAAAATTGCAACCAAGTCATGTTGATTAGCGAGAAATTAGAATTGATAAGATTTAGGAGTTTTATTGTTTTGCAATAAACTGGCATCAAGGTTTAACCGTGAATAGCAAACGAATGCCAAACTTTGGCCCTGCAGCATCATCCCTGTAGGTCACTCGATGGAAGGCCATTACCGTAAGTATTTTAATGATATTTTCAATGCCATATCCAGCTTCAATGTAAGGTATGTTTTCTATTGACCTGACTACTGGTAAAGGATCACCATTCAAATTTGTAACTGGTATTGTTGCTCTGTTTTTATCAGAAAGTTGTCCGTACAATACATTGGCGGAGGCGACTAGACGCCATTTCAACCTTCTCATTAATGGGATTCGGTTGAGAATAAACCCTTCAAAATAGTGGTTGAGGCGAATAAAAGCGTAGCGATCACTGACAAATTCTCCGAACTCCATCAGGTTGAATGATTCCGGGTGAACAAGGAAAGTAGAATTTCCTATATGATTTTGAAGCAAAGGAAAAGGCAACGTAGTAGGGATATAGCCACCTTCAATGGTGTAAAGTGATCTGCCCAAAAGCCCCATACCAACAGTTTTAATCATGCGAAGGGAAAATTTGTGGTAATTGAATTGGCTTCCTAGAAGGTTATTAATGCCGAGTCGGTATCGGAAAATAAAAGTTGGCGCTGATAGCGTTCCGAGACTGTGCCGGATGTTATTTTCCATAAGAAACTGCTCATCTCGTGAAAGTCTTGTTTCAAATTCGAATTCAGATGTTTTGAATTCCTCAATGATGTCATTGCTCTGATTGGGTTGCTCGAGGTAGCCAAACGGGAATAATGGTTGAAATTTCTCATTCTTAAAACTAATTTTTTGAGTCAATCCACGTATTAAATCTCGTTGGATGCTGATGCTGTTTTGCGTAAGAAAGTGAGGCTTTGCAAGAGTGCCAAAACGAGCTGCTGCTGAGAAGATAAAGTTTTTTCGATTTGCTTCATCAACTACACCAAGTTGTTCGACGTCGTACCTACGTTCAATGTGGAGCGTGGTCCACGGTTTTCTGCTGATCAGGTGATCAACTTCAACTCCATATTTAATTGCCTTATCCTTAGTGCCATAGGCGATAAATCCTCCAAGAGAGGTCCTCTCATTGAATTCGTAGTTCGTCTTACCACCTATTCTCATTCTGTGGCCTTCAATGTCATTATTTGCGTAAGTGAATAGCCATGGCCCCCAGTCAATAGGCCCTCTTCGAATAAATCCCCTTCGGACAGCTTTGACTAATTCTGCGATTAGGTTCACTTGAGGTATGTCTGAAATCGTATGAATGGCATCTATAGCTTTTAGGTCCATCTTATTCAAAGGCACTGGTCGAATACCTTGCCAAAACTCTTCACGTTCATCGATGGCATCATCCGCCAATTGTATTGGAGATAGGAAGAACTTTCCAGGATAATCCTTTTCAAGTTCCCAATTGCTGTTTATGATTTTAAAACTCGCTCTGACCCCTGTAAAGTTCTGGGCAATTTCGGAAATCAGGATTTCAAATTCATTTTTTACCGGAAGCCAGGGGCCGTATTCAGTAGGTTGCAACTCCTGGTGCAATCGTATGCTCTTGATAAAGTTAAGATTAGCTTTTCCATCGACCACGGCATCAATTTTGAGAATTGCATACTCGCTTTTTGTAATCCACATTTCACCTTTAAAGGCCAAATCTTGATTATTTTTTGGGAAGAATTCGAGTTTATAGGCGTAATGCCCGTCTACCATTGCACTGTCAATGAGGTAATAATCGTAGAAAGTTCGCCATCCGTCTGCAATGGGTGATATAAAATCTTTCTTCACGATATTCATCCAATTCTCATAGAAATTATATTCCTGGAAGGATACCCCAGTTAATTGAGAGACTGTCTTCTTATCTTGTATTGCAACTCCATGAATGTTCGCTTTGCTTATGTCCTCTCGCCTCAAAAATGGACGACTTTGAACATATAATCTCGAGATGGACTCTGAATGGAAAATCGGAACAAAAGGTGATCCATCGGGTCCGGTGTACGCCTCCTTTTCGATGGCTTCATAAACTCTTTGTACCAGTTTTTTATCCTGGAACTTTGGGGCCATATCAGCGACATCAAATTCTATCTTGGTATAGCTATCATATTCAAAGTTCTTGAGCGAATACTTGTCATTCAGTTTTTTGTTCTCAACCACCTTTCTCATTATTGGGAAAGCAGGATTTTCACCTGCCTCAAAAACAATTTCCTTGAGACCAATCAATTCACTTTGAAGGCTAAAATTTATTTCCTGTTCAACACCTGGAGATATTGCAACAACTTGGGAGATATACCCGATGTATGAAACGACCAGAGAATCACCATTTAGGCTCGTAACTATTTTAAAATTTCCGGAAATGCCGGAAGTAGCACCTGCGGTTGTTCCTTTAATCGAGAGATTTACAAAAGGAATAGTTTCTCCGGTTTCACTATCAATTACGTTTCCTGTGATAACTGTTCCCTGCGCTTCGACAGTGAGTTGAAGGGCAAATAATAAGAGGGACAATATTGCTGATTTTGGAATCATTATTGGATCCGAAACAGTGGCGTATAAGAAGCGGAATAGATTAACTCAATTCCAGGCACTGACATCATTCCCATATAAAGATAGTCAATATAGGGTATTAATATTTTCAGGTGGTCGACTGATTATTGCCCTGTCGCCTTTCACCGCAATTGGTCTTTCAATGAGTATTGGATTGTTAATAATTTTTTCTATCCACTGATCTTGAGTGAGATTTTGACCCTTAAATTTTTCTTGAAAGACTTTTTCGCTTTTTCTAATCAAATCCACAGGATTCAGTTTTAATTTATTGAGCAAATTTTTAAGATCTTTGAAGTTTGGTGGTGTTTTCAGGTATTCGATTACTTCAAAGTCCTTCTCCAATGTTGTTTACAATTGAAGGGTTTGTCTGCTCTTACCACACCTTGGATTATGATAGATTTTAACCATGATCTATGTTTTTGCAAATCTAATGAGATGATTTAAGCTGTAGGTTCTAAATTTGGAATTAGAGTCCAATTTAATCGGACTAATGAAATTGATCAATAGACATGAGAGTAAGGGAAATAACCAACCATCTTGAAAGTATTGCCTCATTAGAATACCAGGAAGATTACGATAACTCAGGGCTCATTGTAGGTTCCCATGATCAGAAGGTAACAAAAGTGTTAATTACACTTGACTGCATTGAAGAAGTAGTTAACGAGGCCATCTCTAAAAAATGCGAGTTGATTATTGCTCATCATCCTATCATTTTTCGTGGGTTAAAAAAAATTAATGGTAAGAATTACGTTGAGCGAACAATTCTTAAGGCAATAAAAAATGACATTGCCATTTATGCTATACACACCAATCTCGATAATGTTGACATTGGAGTCAACAGGAAGATTGCCGAGAAACTTGGTATAAAAAAAACCAGATTACTTCAACTTAAAGAGGGCACACTTTCAAAATTGGTTGCTTTTTGTCCGAAGGAGTATTCACAAATAGTTTTAGATGCCTTACATAAAGCGGGAGCAGGGAATATTGGAAACTATAGCCAATGCAGTTTTACAGGTCCTGGTGTTGGAGCGTTTAGGCCAGGAGAAGCATCTGATCCATTTATCGGGAGAAAAGGAGGTCAGGTTGAAAGAGTAAATGAAGAGAGGATAGAAGTTATAATAAATAGCAAAGACGAAAAGGCGGTGCTCGATGCATTGTTTGAAAGCCATCCATACGAAGAGGTAGCTTATTATCTTCATCGGGTTGATAATAAAAATCAATCAGTAGGTGCAGGTATGATCGGGGATCTTGAGAGAGATTTTGATGCCTATGAATTCCTCAATTTTGTAAAGGACAAAATGGCACTCAAGTGTTTTCGTCATACATCAATAATCAAAAACTCAATAAGAAAAATTGCTATTTGTGGTGGTTCTGGTAGCTTTTTATTATCGGCCGCAAAAAGAGAAGGGGCAGATGCTTTTATAACTTCCGACTTTAAGTATCACGAGTTCTTCGACGCCGAAGAACAACTCATAATTCTTGACATCGGACACTTTGAAAGTGAGGTCTTTACAAAAGATTTAGTGCTTGAGTTTTTGACACAAAAATTCACTAATATTGCACTCGTTTTATCTGAGGTGGATACAAACCCTGTTAAATACTTTTAATTAATTAGATGGAAACAACGATAGCCCAGAAGCTGGATTCCCTTTCAAAATTACAATCAATTGATTCAGAATTAGACGAGTTAAAAAAGGTTAGAGGAGCACTTCCAGAGGAGGTAATGGATCTGGAGGATGAGCTAGCAGGCTATCAAACTCGGATTCAAAAATACAACGATGAAGTTGAGGATTTTGAAACCCTGATAAGCAATAATAAAACTGGTATTAAGGACGCTGAGAAACTTATCGCTAAGTATGCGGAGCAGCAAATGAACGTCCGAAATAACAGGGAATATGACGCCATAACCAAGGAGGTTGAATTGCAGCAGCTAGAAATTCAAATCCTCGAAAAACGGATAAAAGAAGCTTACGAAAAAATTGAAGGTAAAAAAGCTGAGATTGAAGAAACGAAAGGGGTTATGGATGAGCGGAAGAAAGACCTTGATAGCAAAAAGGGAGAGCTCGATCAATTGATAGCCGAAAGTGAAGATGATGAGAAGAAATTTCAAAAAAATAGAGAGAAGGCTTCTAAAGGGATAGAGGATAGATTATTCAAATCCTATGAGAAAGTGAGAAACAATGCCAGAAATGGCCTGGCCGTGGTTACTGTCAAAAGAGGAGCATGCGGTGGTTGTTTCAACGTAGTTCCACCTCAGCGCCAGGCGGATATCAGGGAAAGAAAAAAGATTATTGTTTGTGAGCATTGCGGTAGAATTTTAGCGGATGTGGTAGATGAAATAGTGAAAGAAGTGAAAAAAACCACAAGGAAAAGAACCGTGAGAGCGACAGCAGATGATGAATAAGATATTTGAAGCGGGTAAGCCCGCTTTTTTTATGTCTTAATTTTTAGACCAACAGGGCAATGATCAGAACCCAAAACCTCCGGATGTATTGTAGCATCTTCAATATTTCTCTGAAGAAAATCACTGATTAAGAAATAGTCGATTCTCCAGCCGACATTATTTTCACGCGAGTTGAACATATAGCTCCACCAACTGTATGCATTTTCCAATTCAGGATACTTATATCTGAAAGTGTCAGTAAAACCAGCATTAATAAGGTTATCAAGCCCATCAATTTCTTGTTGAGTATAACCGGCTGATTTATTGTAGTTGTTTTTTGGTCTGGCAAGGTCAATGGGTTTATGTGCAACATTCATATCCCCACAAATAATCACGTGCTTCAGTTCCTCGAGATTTTTGATATACAACCGGAAGTCAGTGTCCCATTTTTGTCTGTAGGAAAGTCGATCCAGACCACGACCAGAATTGGGTACGTAGACAGTGACCAGATAATATTGTTCAAATTCGGCTGTTATTATGCGACCCTCCTGATCATGCTCTTCTATACCCATGTCATAGGTTACATTGAGCGGTTTAACTCTGGCGAGAATTGCAGTACCTGAATATCCCTTTCTTAATTTTGATGAATTCGCATAAAAATGATATTGCGGCATTAAGCTGAGAATAGTTCTTACATCTTCCACCTGTGCTTTGGTCTCTTGTAGACAAATGACATCCGGATCCAATGCTTCCATTGATTGTATGAAACCCTTTTTCATTACAGCCTTTAGGCCATTTACATTCCATGATAATATAAATTGATTAGGCATTTTCTGTTAGGTTATAACGAATCTAGTGAAGACGTCTTATTTTGGAAAGGGTATAAAGAAAAAGCTCCCTTGAGTAGGGAGCTCTTTCAATCAACGAACTATTAAGCATTTCAAAACTAAGATTTCGTACCATATTTTCAAAATAAGATTCGATTTATTTGAAAATTGCCAATATGCCTGATTTAATTGCATATTTAATTCCAATTTCATTACTCCCCTGTCATACAGGTATGAATAATTTTTATGCAGATACACCCACCAATTTATTTTTTTGATCGAATGAATTCTGAGACCAGTAGCTCATATTGTTCCTTGAAATTATCATCCTGATAGAGTTTGACATGGCTAGCACCATTAAAAATCTCTAATGCTATATTTTGCTTACCCAAAACATCAATTTCCTCTGTTAAAAAATCCATTTTGGTTTGATGATCAGAACTTCCCTGAAGGATCAAAATCGGAAGATTAGTGTTCTTGAGAAGTATACTCAATTTCATTTTATCTGCAAAACCACTCAACTTGTCATTAAAAAGCTTCTAGGTCCTGTTTGTGATTATGTCCGGAAGCCCTAACCTAGCACTGCCTAATCTCAAGGTTTTTTCAACATTTGACAACGGGCTGTCTAATATGATTTTGCTTATGGATATTTCGTTGTTCCTGAGCTGATCAGTAAGATCATCACGATTGAGCATTACAGCAACAGCCATCGAGCCCATTGAAAAACTGTACAGAATAAAACTGTCTTGTTTCTTGTTTTTATTGAGCCATAGTAATGAGCTTGAAATGTCTTCTGCAAATTCATAGCCCATCGATGTAACGGCGTTTTGAGATTTACCTGAATTCCGCAAATCCGGGATGAAAATATTATAGAGTGTATCCAGACCACCATTCCGAAATAATTCAAGGTACTTCATTGTCTTGAGCCTATTTGATGTTCGTCCATGAATTAGTACGATGCAATCATGCACTTTGGAATTAGTCGGGACGAACCATCCACTCAATTGAATTGAATCAGGATAGGAATAGTAACTTATATCCTCATAACTGAAACCGTAATCCCCCGGATCACGCATCTCATAAATGCCATAGTTAACCTTCATCGTGTCATCATCGAACACACGTTCGAAAGAATAGGGTTCAAAATTATGGATCAAACCAAGCGCATAGCGAGGTAGATAATTGTAAGCCATGAAGGAAGCTATGGTTACAATTACCAAAATTATTATAACTAACCGCTTCAAAGCATCAGGTAAGTTCTGGCTGATAATCGGGCCGTTTGGCAGCTAAAAGATACAATATGGCCATTCGAATAGCCACACCGTTTTCAACCTGGTCAAGTATTATCGAATGTTCGCTATCAGCGACATCACTACTTATTTCAATCCCACGGTTGATTGGACCGGGATGCATGATGGTTATTTCTTTGTTAAGGCCGTCCAGGAGTTTTTTATTAATGCCAAAGTAAAGTGAATATTCTCTTAACGATGGGAAGTATTTGATTTGTTGACGTTCAAGTTGAATGCGCAATACGTTGGCTATATCGCACCATTCAAGGGCTTTTCGAACATCTAGCTCGACTTTAACATCTAATTTTTGAATGTGTCTGGGGAGTAATGTAATCGGTCCGCACACCATAACTTGTGCTCCAAGTTTTTGCAGCGCATGAATGTTTGAAAGTGCAACGCGACTATGCAATATGTCTCCAATTATAGCCACTTTTTTACCCTGAACTTTCCCGAATTTTTCATTAATTGAGAATGTGTCAAGCAGAGCCTGTGTTGGGTGTTCATGTGTCCCGTCCCCGGCATTGATAATGTTAGCGTCGACGTGTTTTGCGAGAAAATGTGGTGCTCCCGGGCTGGCATGCCTAATTACCAACATGTCTACTTTCATTGCCAGTATGTTGTTAATTGTATCAAGCAGTGTTTCACCCTTCTTTACCGAACTACCTGATGATGAGAAATTGACAACATCTGCTGAGAGCCTCTTTTCAGCAAGTTCGAATGATAACTTTGTGCGTGTTGAATTTTCGAAGAAAACATTTGCAATAGTAACATCCCGAAGCGAAGGAACCTTTTTGATTGGTCTGTTAAGGATTTCTTTGAAATGACTTGCAGTACGGAAGATAAGCTGTATTTCTTCTTTCGATAGTTCTTTGATCCCGAGAAGATGCTTAACCTTCAGTTCTTCCATTTAGCTTTCATTTTTTTTACAATCCAAATCTTGTCTTCCTTGCTTCCCTGTTCTTTTAGTTCTACCAATACTTTTTGGGACTCTACTGTACTTACCCTGCGTCCAACGTAGGTAGCCTCAACAGGAACATCACGGCTATACATCCTGTCAATAAGGACCAATAACTCCACTTTGTCCGGTCTACCGAAATGGATCATCGCGTCCATTGCCGACCGCACAGTCCGACCCGTAAAAAGAACGTCATCGATCAAAATGACCTTTTTTCCTTCTATTGAGAAATTAATTGTGGTAGCACTTGCTTCGATCGGCTTGTCTCTTCTTCTAAAGTCGTCCCGGTAAAAAGTAGTGTCAAGCATGCCCATCGGAGGCTTTTTTTTCAAGAGTTTTTCCAGATGGTTTCCTATCCTCTGAGCCAGGTAAATACCCCTTGGTTGAAGTCCTATGATAACGGAATTAGAAAAGTCTTCGTGATTTTCAATTAGCTGCTCACAAAGGCGATGAATGGTGATTTTTAGCAGAGGTTCATCGAAAAGCAGTCTTTTGCGCATTCTTCGTAGATTATGCAAATATATGAAGAATAATTGATTATAGAGATCAATCGCCTGGGTTTAGGTGAACGAAGGGTTGTTGTCAATCAATCGGATAATTTGACTGCTGTGCCATTTGCGCTGACCATTAACATACTTCCTGAAGAGCCAATTGTTTCGTAATCAAGATCAATGCCTATCACAGCATCAGCACCCATATTCGATGCTCTCATTTCCAATTCGCTGAGGGCGTTGTCCTTGGCCTCAACTAAAACTCTTTCATAGGATGAACTTCTGCCACCTACGACATCCGTAATCGATGCAAAAACGTCCTTAAACAAGTTTGCACCTATGATTGCCTCTCCGGCAACAATACCTAAATATTTAGAAATTTTCTTTCCTTCAATTGTGTGAGTGGTTGTAAGTATCATATCAAAATTTATTTAAAAAATTAATAATTACTTGCTCGCAATAAGTAGAGTAGCGAAGGCAACTACCATTAACCAAAATTTATACACCACTAGCATGGGTATGACTACAATTTTAAGCTCCATTAATACCATAACCAGAACGACGATTACGGATAGCATTTTAAGAATATTTTTGGTTCTACTACTCATTTTCAAATAAATTTAGATACATGCGAATATCTCATAAATAGATAACCTCGAAAAGTTTATTTGCAATATCAATTGATTTTAAGAATCAGGTAGCCGTAATGCTCAACTGTTATTCTCAATCCGTCTTCGAAATTTCTGTTAATGATCAGATCTTCTGGGATTGTTAATTTTAGCTTTGGGATATTGACTAATTGTATAGTACCAATACTTGACAAATTCATCAATTTCAAGGCGTCGTTTGGGATTTTAATTAAACAATTTTCGTTTCTTTCGTTAAAGTTGGCGACAATAAGTAACCGTTGATTTTTAGTGTATCTGAGAAAAGCGAACACTTTATTAGAATAACCCGTGAATTCTGCTGATCGATTGTAGAAATGTAAATCATAGAATTGGCCGATATTGATTGCCTCGTTTTTTGTACAAAAGCGGAGAATGTAGGTGTAAGATGCTCTTAGTTTTCTTTGAGCATCTGAGAGGTTTCCACCATCAAATGCTCCATCATTCATCCATTTTTGATGCTCAGGAACACCCCAATAGTCGAAATATGTGGTGCGGCCATCGTCACCGCTAAAGCCATTGGGTCCTTGAGCAGGCTCTCCTACTTCCTGGCCAAAATAGATCATTACAGGTCCTGTGTGCATCATTGCTGAAATGACCATCCCCGGTATGGCCTTATCGGGATTTTGCGCAAAGAATTTTGACGCAATACGCTGTTCGTCATGGTTTTCAAGGAAGCGCAACATGTATGAGCTGATGCCCTCCTGACTTTTCCAGACATTCGAAATTTGATCAGTGCTACCTTTTCCTTCAATAATGTCTCTTAGGGTGTCATAAAGACCTACTTTATCATAGAGATAATCAAATTTCCCATTAAAAATATAATCATGATATCGATGAGCTTCATAGATTTCTGCAATAAAGATCAGGTCAGGATTCAACTCTTTTATTTTAGGGATAACCCAAGTCCAAAATTCGACAGGAACCATTTGCGCCATATCACATCGAAAACCATCGACACCTTTTTGTGTCCAAAAAGAGAGGATTTCGAGCATTTTGAACCAGGTATCTGGAAAGGGATCAAAATGACGGGAACCATCTTCGTAATTGACACCATAATTCAATTTGACGGTTTCGAACCAGTCATCTTTTGTAGGTGTTGGCGTAAACTGATCGTTTCCTGTAGCTCTTGCCGGGAACTCCTGATAGGTTCCAGATTGGATTGGATAATCAATTAATTCAATGGGTTCAAAATCCTGAGGAACCTTAAATGCATAGTCTGGAATATAGTAGAAATTATTGTGTGGAGAGAAGCGAATTTCCTGGTCATCTCCAGTCCCAAAATCTATTACACCCTCAGGTTTGTTGTCAGAGGAATAAATCCTGGCAACATGGTTTGGAACAAAATCAATAATGGCTTTGAGTCTGTTTTTGTGTGTACGATCAATTAGGGACTCAAATTCCTGCATTCGATTTGGAACGTCTCTTGCCAGATCAGGATTGACATCATAATAATCCCTGATAGCATAGGGGGAACCGGCCATTCCCTTTACAATTTCCGGAAAATCGCGTACAATGCCGTATTTTGAATAGTCCGTTAAAACGGCATGTTCAATTACACCAGTATACCAAATATGGGAAATACCAAGTGCTCTGATTTCAGCAAGCGCCTTATCAGATATGTCGTCAAACTTTCCTACGCCATTTTCTTTTAATGTTCCGTAGTGCTTATTCAGCGACTTACAATTACCAAAAAGGCGAGTGATCATTTGATAAATAACCAACTTTGATCCCCGCCTCATTGAAAATATTGATTTGATATTATGCGTTGCGATTTATGCAATTAAGGTCCTCAAATGCTACTTTTAATCTTTCAACAAAGGAATTTTGACCAGCACGTAACCATACTCTGGGGTCATAGTATTTTTTATTGGGTTTGTCATCGCCATCTGGATTGCCGATCTGACCCTGGAGATAGCCTTCGTTTTTGATGTAATTATTTCTTACACCATCCCAGAATGCCCATTGCATGTCTGTGTCAAGATTCATTTTGATAGCTCCGTAGGAGATGGCCTCCCGAATTTCTTCTCGAGAAGATCCTGAGCCACCATGGAAAACGAAATTTACAGGGTTTGGGCCGGTTCCAAATTTGTTCTGAATATATTCCTGTGAATTTTTAAGAATCTTTGGGGTGAGTTGAACATTACCGGGTTTGTAAACACCATGGACATTACCAAATGCAGCAGCAATCGTAAATCGGTCACTTATTTTTTTCAATTCCTCATAGCAGTAAGCAACTTCTTCTGGTTGAGTATATAATTTAGAATTGTCAACATCACTATTATCAACACCATCTTCCTCGCCGCCAGTCACTCCAAGTTCCATTTCCAGGGTGATGCCAACCTTGGACATCCTATCGAGGTATTGGATACAAGTTGATACATTCTCCTCTATTGGTTCTTCAGAAAGATCCAGCATATGCGAAGAATACAATGCGTGTCCGGTTTGTTCATAATTTTTCTCATTGGCATCCATCATGCCGTCCATCCATGTAAGAAGTTTCCTGGCGCAGTGATCTGTATGGAGAATCACAGGTATTCCATATTTTTCTGCAACCATATGAACGTGTTGGGCACCGGATACCGCTCCAATTACGGCAGCTTCCTGATTATCGTTAGGTAGGCCCTTGCCTGCAAAAAAGACTGATCCTCCATTGGAAAACTGAATCATAACAGGAGAATTTACATTTTTTGCGGTCTCAAGAACAGCATTGACAGAATCAGTTCCTATGACGTTGACTGCCGGCAAAGCAAAGCCTGTTTCGTTGGCATATTTAAGCACTTCGGTCACTTCATCACCGTGAAGGACGCCTGGTCGAAATTTCATTATATAGTTCGTTTAGTTATAAAAATATTGAAGGGTGCAAATATAGTACTCCAGAGATAAATGAAAGTAGCCCCTGCTATAATTACAAGAGTGATACCCGTTTCATTCGTGCGATTAATTTCAAGTGGGACTGGTTTGTCGTTTTGCTCATGTATTTGTAACTAAGAAGATCATCTCTTCTTTAAAATGATCAAAATTGAAGCCAGATGGCAAAAGAGAACGATGGGAACGATAAAGGATGGTAACCATATAAAAGGAAAGTAGAATATAGCTACGTTGGGCTGATCAAATGCTTGCAATTGAAATGGGTAGGGAGTTGAAATTATAGCATTGATGACTATGTTGAGTAACAAGCCAAGTGTGAAAAAATTCCAAATTAAAACGCCAACACGATTTTTTGTTTTTTTGCTTAGGAGAAAGTATCCGATAAAAGGGGCTGTAATTCCTGCGATAATATCATAATTACGACCCTCGAATGTCATTAATTTTGGAATAAGTCCGTTTTGAAAAAGCCACCAGAGAACTATTTCAACGGGTATTCTTATAACATGGAGGTAGGTAAGTACATTAAGCGGAATACCCATTATATAAGCCCTGGAAGCTTTATTTATAAAGAGATAAATTATGCCGATAATTGGCGGTGCCAAAACAAAAAGGAAACGAGGTGGGGAAGACTCAAAATTATGATAGAAGCCTGAAAAGCTTAATACTGCCTGAATTAATAACCATGTCCCTAAAATAAGAATGACTGACATTGGTTTATGGGGGTCTTTCCACAGTTCTTTGGATTGCATCAAATAGTAGATAATAAATCCGAATGTTATAGCACTTGTGATGATAAATATGGCATTTACTTCTCGGGGTAGTCCTTCAATCATATCTGTAATTGGAAATTCTAAATTAGTTAATTATTAAAAAGAGAAATAACCATTGAACTAATTTGCACTGTGGAATTTGAGATTTTTATTCGTCAATTGAGATTTCGGTTGAAGAGGCCTCTTCCAGGTGAGTTAAGCCAAAGGAAGATGGCACCTCTTCATAATAATTCGAGGTTTAATCACAAATTAAGAGAGGGTGCTCGAAAAGGCAGTGTATTGATTTTACTGTACCCAAATGCCGATGAAATTCATTTTCCCCTAATCCAACGCTCAGAATATGCTGGCGCTCATGGAGGGCAAATAGCCCTTCCCGGTGGAAAATATGAGTCAGAAGATAAAGATCTTTTTGATACTGCCCTAAGGGAAACTGGTGAAGAGATAGGAGTGAGCTCTGGAAAGATTACCTTAATCGGAGCGCTCACTGATTTGTATATCCCGGTAAGTAATTTCTTGATTAGTCCGGTAGTTGGCTATGCCACCGAAAAGCCGGAGTTTGTTCCAGATAGTATTGAAGTGGTTGAAGTTGTCGAAACTTCAGTTAAACAATTGTTAAATCCCTCCAATATTCTTGAAAAAACCATCCATTTGCCCCAAAAAGTAAAAATCCGAGCTCCCTATTTCAATTTAAGCAATAAAACAGTTTGGGGTGCAACGGCTATGATTCTTAGTGAGTTTATTGAAACTGTTAGGGATTTATGAGTCTATATTTAACATACAGATCTGCCTAAATGTATCGAGACATCTTATTCATTGTAAACCCAAAAGCAGGTAATCAGAAGTCGGTTGAAAGACTCATTGAGGATGAATTTGTTGATCATAAGGGTACTGTCCAAATCATTACTACAATGCACCGTGGTCATGCTGCAGAGATTGCCGCTGAGAATAGGTCTTTTTTCAAAACCATAGTTGCAGTGGGTGGGGACGGCACAATTAACGAGGTGGCGTCACAGCTGGTTCACAGTGATGTTAAAATGGGAATTGTACCCCGAGGTTCAGGTAATGGGCTTTCTTATTTTCTCGGTATTCCGGTAAATCTATCTCAGGCGCTTCAACTTGTTAGGGATGGAGATTCTCGGATAATTGATACCATGAAACTTAATGAAAGATGTTTTGTTAACATGGCTGGGATTGGATTTGATGCGCATGTAGCCAATATCTTTAATGAGTTTGGTTCTCGTGGATTTGCATCATATATCAGGATTGTAATCCGTGAGTTTTTAAAATATCCCGGGATTTCATATGAGGTAAAAACAAACATAGGTTCGAGACTTGAAGAAGCATTTGTGCTGAGTTTTGCGAATTCGTCTCAGTATGGGAATAATGCCCATATTGCACCGTATGCTCTTATCGATGATGGTCTTATTGATATATGTAAGGTTGCAAAATTTCCTGGCACATCGGCTCTGGGGATTGTTTTGAAACTATTTCGAGGGAATATTCACAAATCCAGGTATTATTCATATCATCAAACGAGCGAGTTTAACATCAATTCTAAAAATGACTTGATAGCACATATTGATGGTGAGCCGATTTGGGTCGGGAAACAAATCCAAGTCAAGGTGATACCTAAAAGCCTGAAAGTTATCATGAGAAAGAATTGATTATTGCCCGATTGCAGGGTTCTTAAATTAAAACTAGTTACTCAAGGGATTGAGTTTAAATTAAAAATTGGATATTTTTAAGAAATATTCGTCCCTAAAATAATTTGAAACACATACAGAATGAATTTAGTTAAAGGATTTTTGAAATTTCTTGGAGGAGAAGAAGGCGAAGATAAAGCCATGCTGCTCCTATTAGGTCAAGGTTTCTTCATGGGTGTATTTATTGCAACCTACCAGGTTGGTGCAGAAACACTATTTATCTCAGAATTGGGTGATGAGTTGCTTTCTGAGTCATTTTTTGCTGCGGGTATTATGGGTGTGATCACAACAGTAATATTTGTGTGGTTTCAACGGTTCATCAGGTTCTCTATTCTTGCGATATCAACTTCATTTATAATATTAGTATTTGTTGTGGGTCTAAGAATTGCATATTTCACTATTCCTTGGCCTTACTGGTCATTTGTTCAATTTGTAATGATAGGCCCGGCTTCGGTTCTTATAATCCTGAGTTTTTGGGGAATTTTTGGGCGTATGTTTAATTTGAGACAATCGAAGCGAATTATTGGTGGAATAGATACAGGGCAACTTTCTGCAACCGTAATCGCCTTCTTTTCAATACCAATCATTTCAAGCGTGCTCGACAGTGATACTCATGACCTGTTGATAGCAGCAACAATATCATGTTTTGGGGTTTTCTTCTTTACAATCTGGATAGTACGGGTTTTTAATCTCGACGCTGCCACAAAAGTGAAGCATGGGGAAGAAAAGGCTAATACCGTAAATTTTCTGACACTGTTTAAAGACAAATACTTAAGAATGATGTGCCTCTTCCTTGCTTTCTCAATGGCTGCTGGAACATTTGTCGAATATACCTTCTACACAGCCACGTAGACAATGTACCCTGATGAGCAAGAATTGAAAACATTTCTTTCCTTTTTTAATGGATTAGTTATGCTACTTAGTTTTTTTATTCAGAGTTTTATAAATGATATCATTATGGGAAGATATGGTTTGAGGGTGTCACTTATGGTAATGCCGTTTATTCTTATACTCTTTGCCATTGGAGCCATTATTTCCGGCCATGGATTTGGGTATTCAGAGAAAAATGAAGATTTTATCCTCTTCTTCTTGTTTGCAGCATCGGGTAACCTATTAACACTTGCCCTAAAAGACGCTCTCGAGAGCCCAGCTTTTAAAATGTTCTTCCTGCCACTTGACATTAAGATCAGGTTTGATATTCAGACAAGGATCGAGGGTGTGGTGAGTGAGATTGCAAAATTTGCAGCTGGTGGCGTTCTTATAATCATGGGTACTCTTGTTTGGTTTAAGCTAATTCACTATTCATATTTGGCGATTTTGATTGCCGCAATCGTTGTTTATTTCGCAGATAGATTATTCCAGGAATATAAGAAAACCCTGAAAATTGCTTTGGAAGGTCAGAAGGAGAAACTTCGTGGGAGGGGTCATCGCAATGAGCACGATACTGTCAATGTATTGAAAACAGAAATCGAAAGTGAGGAAACAAATAAAGTAATTACGGCACTTAAGCTAATGGAGCGGATGGAGCCGGTATTAATAGAAGACTCGCTTATTCACGAGCTTGATCACCCCGAGCCTGCGGTAAGGAAATTTGCTTACAACAAATTGGGACAGAGAAACTGCTTCACTTATTTTGATGACATTCATGAGAGGGCTTCTCGTGAAAAAGATGAGGACGTTAAGAAGGAAGCTCTGGGTGCTTTACGGTTGATGCAAAAGGCCACAAAGTTTGAATTATCAATGGATGGAGTAAGGAAACTCGTAAGGTCAACTGAGGCTGAAGACCGCGTATTTATCGCTCAGGTATTGAGAAAACTGGATGATGAAAAATACATTCCTTCTATGATTGAACTGTTGCGAGATATTAATCCAAGAGTCAGGAATGCAGCAATAGTGACTTCAGGTAAACTACATCGACCTGAATTGTGGCCAATTCTTATAGAGAATCTCTCAGTGAGTGCTTACAGTAATTCTGCTGATAGCGCACTTATTGGTGCTGGCGAACCAGCTTTTCATACAGTTGATACGGCATTTTACAAGACAAACCAGTATCTGGAAACAATGATTAGAGTAGTCCAGATATTGGATAGAATTGGTGGAAGACGAGCTACTGATTTATTATGGAAGAAGATAGAGTTTCCCGACAGAAGGATTGTCTCAAAAATCCTTCTGGCATTAAGTCACAATGGTTACCAGGCCAAAGATTTTCAGGCAGCCAGAATTAAGATCGCCATTGAGGAGCGGGTTGGTGATGTTGCTTGGAATATCAAGGCTGTTCAGGATATCCCTCATGATCATCCGCTGGATAAGGAGTTGTTGGAGGCTATCAATGAAGAAAACCGGCAGAATTATGAAAATATTTTTATGCTCTTAGCGATGATTTATGATCCGCAGAGTGTCCAGCTGGTTAGGGAAAACCTACGATTGGCAACCATTGACAGTATTGCCTTTGCGGTTGAATCCCTGGATATCTTTTTAGAGGATGAATTAAAACCGAAAATATTCCCGGTTATGGATGAGATGAAGGATGAGGATCGGTTAGCGAAGCTTTTGAATTTTTATCCTCCAGAAGAATTTTCATCATATAGTGATTTACTTCTCCAAATTATCAACAGAGATTACAATCACATTAACAGATGGACTAAAACTATTGCAATACAAAGATTGGTGGAAATTGAGGGAACAACTGTCACCGATGATTTGATTGCGAATCTTTTCAATCCAGATCCACTTATTCTTCAAACTACTGCATGGGCAATATATAGGTTGGACAAGAAGGTATACCATTTCCAAACTGGAAGAATCGATGGAACCATTAAAAAAGATCTTGATAAGCAAATATTACCACCCGTATTCAAGGATGGTGATGAAGATTATCATCAGAAACAGTACCTGATTGAGATATCTGCAATTCTGAAAGGTCTGGATTTATTCAAAGGTGTACCTGGTATAATTTTAGCCGATCTAGCTGAATGTGTTGAAGAGATTAAACTCCGGCCAGATCATACCATTATTGAAAAGGGTTCCGGAGGGAACGAGCCTATTTATATATTGTTGACTGGTAAATTGAAAGTTCATAATGGGGAGGAAGTTGCTGCGATTCTTGAACCAATAAGCATTGTTGGAGAAAAACACATTGTTTCTGACGATATATTCGAGCACTCTGTTACGACAATTGAAGATTCCATCCTATTGGTAATTGCAAAGGATGATTTCTATGATATCATGTCAAAGAATATTTTGCTTGTTGAAGCGATGCTAGGAGTTATTGAAACCGATCGTGAAATTATTGATCTGGATGAAAGCTTGTATGCTAATCAGATGGTTTTTAACTAGGTCGCATAAGATTTACAAATACAAACCCACGGACATTTTGGTTGGTGGGTTTTTTTTATTATCAAACGAAGTTAGAAGTTAACTCTAATAAAATAGGGTCGACATCCTATCCTAATGAGCCAACTGATCACAATAGCAAATAAGCAATATCCATTACTTGATCTACTCAGCAAGCGTAATTCATGGAATCAATTCAGTGATTATGATCAGCAAGTGCTTCAATACTTGCTTAGTTGGGTAAATGACCAGCAGGTATTTTCTCTAATAACTTCGGGATCTACAGGAAAACCAAAACATTTAAAACTTTCGAAAGATAGTATAACGAAAAGTGCAAATAGAACTATCAGATATTTTAATTTATCCGAAGAAGATAAAGCCTTAATATGTATTGATATTAAATATATCGGAGGAATGATGATGCTTTTTCGGTGTATGCTATCGGGGATGGATATTATCGTTACTTCACCAACCGATGATCCACTTGGTGGGATATCAGATGAAATGAGACCAACCTTCCTTGCGATTGTCCCGCTTCAGTTGCAAAATATTCTTAATCGATCTGCAAGTAAAAAGCTATCTAATCTCAAGGCTGTCATTGTAGGAGGCGGTCCCATTAGTGATGGTTTGAGGCAGCAATGCTTAAATTCTAAATTACCTATTTACCATACATTTGGTATGACAGAAACGGTATCACATATAGCATTGTGCAAACTTGATTCAACTGAGAATAACTATGAATTACTTCCGGGCATAAAAATAAAATGTGATGATCAGAAACGATTGATGATCATGTCAGACATGATGGTCAATCAGTGGATTACTACAAATGATGTCGTTGAAATTGTTGATGATACCCGCTTTAAATGGTTGGGGCGGTTAGATAATGTGATAAATTCTGGAGGGATTAAAATTCATCCGGAAATGGTTGAACCTATAATTTCTCATTATTTGTTTCGAACAGGCCTTCAAGGCAGGTCATTTCTTTCAGGGGTACCGGATTTGAAATATGGAAAAAGAGCGGTACTAATGTACGAGGGGAGACTAGACGCCGATCAAAAAGCTGATTTAGTTGGAAAATTGAAAATATTACTACCCCGGTATCAATATCCCAGGGAGGTTTGGTGTATTCAAAAGTTTTTGGAAACTGAAACAGGTAAGATTAAAAGACAAGAAACGATGGACAGTTATCTTAATAAGTAAATTTTACCAAATCCATTTTTAAAGGCACGATCAGCCGAGGTATTTCTACGCTCTATTCTCTGCCCATTACTTCTTAATGATACTTTATATAAATAGACACCAGTTGCCAACTGGTCACCAAATTCGTCACGCCCATCCCAGGCGAAATCTGTGAGATTATTGCCGATTTTAATAGGTCCCAACTCATCCTGGGTTATCTCACGCACTATCTTGCCGCTCACAGTCATTATTTGAATCTTGATTTGATCTGGTATTTCGCTTCCTGTGAGCGTAAAAACAAATCGTGTATTGGTAGAGAAGGGGTTTGGGTATGGATAAAAATTCGTAATTGTTGATTCATTAATAACTTCAAAATTGATTTGATAGGGTTGTACACCCGATTGGTTTCCACTGGCATCGGAGGCTTGAACTCTTAAGGTATAAATACCGTCTGTCAGGTTAACAGGATTATATGTAATTTGAAAGTCAGTATTTTCAGTTGCAGTTGTTATAATCATTTCCGGACTTGAAAAGTTTATTCGCTCAAAATCGCAACCAGTCTCATAGGGCCGTTTCAATGAGATGTCAATGCCAGTGGTATCTTGTTTAAAAAGATATGGATTTTCATCCTTTAATCTTATCAGAATGTTTGGGTTTGGGGCTATAATATCCCCATCTAAAATATAGATACCATCAAACGTTACGTCCAGTATCGGATTGGTCAAATCTCCTTTTACGGTTAAGAATCCCGATAGATTGAGAATGTTATTATTGATTGTGACCTCTGGTTGCAAACTTTGATTAACAAATACATTCATATCATTCACTCCTAATATCTCCAATGTGTTGACCGGAAAATTAAATATCGCTGAATCTTCACTCACAATAGCAGGCAGCTTGATATCCCTAAAAGACGTAGATCGCTGATCCTGGTTAAAAACTGATAACCGAACGTTTAATGAATCGGGGAAGTCAATATCGGAGATATTTTTGAAATAATAATTTGTTTCAAAATCAGCGCCTGCCTGGAGTTCAATATTGTCATTCTCCAATATTTGAGGGTCAGAAGTCAACAAAATCCCCTCTGATACCCCCTTGAAAGTTACCTGCCATTTCTTTAATTGTGGGGGTGTTTTATTTATCACGTCTGAGTTGTCATACCGCACTTTTAAAAAGGGAAAAATATCAGCGTCAATTGAACTTAAGTTAGCGGAAGAGCCACTTATGCCAGAAAAAACTTCATTTTCATTTCCTTGTCTGTCAATTGCTATGATGTCAAAACTATAGGTGTCTGTTTGAGGCGTTTCTGAAATTGAGACCTTGTTGAAAAATTCTTCCCACATTGATGCAGGCCCGATTCGAGATGTTTTCAGGCTTCCATTTGTAGCGCTGCCTTCCAAAATGTTTGATAGACTGATACTCTCCGAAGAGGTTCCCGTAATGGCAATTGCATTGCCCTCAGATAATCCTTTTTGAGCAACAATGATAAGTGGTTGGCCTGTAGTAAGACCATTGAGAAAAGCTGAACTTACCCCTATTGAAGCTAATTTCGCGATGACTTCCGGCTTCCATTCATATTTCAATTCACCAATTGAGAATAGAATTATAAAATCCCCATCTTTTACGCCATCTATATAGGCATTAAGTTTTAAGGCAGTACCTGAGATTTGTGATTCAAGGATGTTGTTGATAATGAATGGAGTTTTACCGCACTTTTGACGATCCTGGGTGGTATTAATCCCAAAAACAAGATAGGCAAATAACGTTGATTGATCAAAGGCGATGGCATTGATAGAATTTGATCGGCAAATAAGATTAGTCCTAAAATCAACCAGGTATTCCGCGGCATTGAGAAGTAGAGACAGGCTGTCGTATATGACAGGTCCTTCAACAAACTTTGTAGTGCCGTGAGTTCGAATTAAGGCATCAAGATTAGTTTGCTCGTATTCCCAACTGTTTGAAATTTCATCTTTTTTGAGACCGTTTTGGTCCAGCAAATCGAATTGGGAGAAAATAGTTTGTGCCCATCCCTCTGGTGAATTTTCAATATATGTAAATGAACTTTCAGTGTACACATTATCTTCATTTGGTTTGGGCTCTTTGAATTTTGTCCTCCAGAAAAAGACTGTAGTATCTTGGGAAGGTGATAAGTTAATGTCCCACTCTGCCAACACTTTAAAATCATCTTCCAAGTGTCTCAGAAGAGGACTATTGAATGTTTTTGTTGTATCTATTTCTAGAATAAAGGAACGCTTATCCGATAATAAATCTGAGGTCTGGGTTATGAATTTAACAGGATTAGAAGATTCGACTCCAAAGTTTTTAGGAAAGAGATTTATTGTCGCTCCTGCATTAATAAAGAAATCGATGAGAGCACTATTGTTTGTCTCATTAATTTCCGTAATGGCATCATCTTCATCAATAATTACTTCGAATTGATTATTTCCTACACCGGATTGACCGGATATGGAGTTAATAGTAATACCAAGTGTGTCTTGAAAACTTACGGGTTCAAAAAAAATGGGCCCAAATGTAGTAGTAGAACCATTGTTAAAATGTCTTATTACGGAGGCTTGCAGAGGTTTTGAAGACGTTACACCATAATTCTTGACAATAAAGTTTACGCTAAAGCTATCCGTTAGTGCATTCACAGGCTCACCATCAAAGGATGTAACATATAGGTTATTAGGGTCGATGGCATAATCTGGCAGGTTAGTGCCAAAAAGATGGACGGCAGGATCTCCTTGCAACACAAACTGTTGCACCTGGGCAATAGCGCTTGAGGAAGATCCGAATATTTCAATAAAACGACGACTTGCTTCAATTTTTATCTTTCCTACTGATTGGTTGATATATAAAGAATCACCAAATCCCACATCATAAAGCTGGTCCGTATATCGTTTCAGTTGAAAGCTTAGGCCGTTGTCACTGTGGGCGATGTAGCAAATAGCACCTTTTTCGGGAGTGAGTATCCAATCCTCGCCGAGTGATTCCACAGTACCAAAAACATCTCCTGAATTACATCCATTCACAATTATTGAAGGGTATTTTCCTTTGTTGGTGTAACCAAAGTTTGGGTCTGAGACTCTACCGATATCCACATCAGATCCATTTGGACCCGAGTGCCCAAAGAAGGTAATTAATCCAACGCCTTTGTTGACTGCATCGGAAATATTGAATAATTCAACAGGGCTACTGGATTGTTTACTAACTGTTTCAACATGACCTCCCAGAAAATCACTTTCTGCGATAGCTTTAAAACCGTCAACACTGCTTTTGAATGAAACAAGTTCTGAAGGAGTAGTGCCTCCACTCAAATGTATTAGGGTTTTACGTCCAAGATTATCGAAAGAAGCCTGCTCCATCTCAATTACTTTATCGAGATAAGCCAGAACGTCGTCCGGCGTTCTGGCGGTTATTCTTCCGGTGGCTATAGGAGATTCAAACACCGAATTACCCAGCCCTGCTGTCAATGCAATATCGGAACCAGGAACACCCATGGTTGGAACCAGATGGGCGAGGTTGCTAGCAGCCAATTGCTCTGTTGTTTTTCGAAATGGATTTTGCAACATATCCAGAGCTTCACCGATTATAAACAGATTATCCAAATTTCCCTGTAGCATGAAATTGACAAATCTTCTTATGGCAAGGGGAGAGTACTCGCCATAGTTAAACTGGTTATAGAGATTGTTAATTTCTGCGACGTACACTTTGTGAGCTCCCCCCTCTTGACTTTCCCGGTAGTCTCTGTAGGCTTCGACTGGATCAGATAAGCCAGTGGACGTTGATTGCATTAAATCCTCATGGGTTAATAGGATATAATCATAATTAGAGGGATTTATAGCTTGAAAATCTACCGATTGAATTTTGAAAGATGAGAGAGCGGAGTTGGTGGCAATCAAACGCTTCCCATTCATAGTTGAAGAGATTACAGCATCAAAGAGAATAGCTGTTTGGTAGTTGATGCCGATTCTTTGCAGATTATTAGTATCAGTAATGTCGTAAAGTCGGACATTCCCGGGGGAATTGATTACTTCTATAAAGGATTTATCACCTGCATTTGGTACCAATTCAAAGAGTTTTGTATTGGCAGTTTCCATATCGGTAGACTGCGCATATTTTAAATCGATAAAGGCAACGGCGGCCCGATCGGCGGCTCCATTTACTCCGAGGACACTAATTCTGACCACAAGGTCTCCTTGTGCTGATATATCTGCCCATTCAATCTCAGAGGTAAAAAGATTACTGTTGTATCCACTGAATTGAGCATTACCAAGGATCCTCAGATTACTTGGAGAAGGTCCAACCAAAATATCAATATTATGGCTCAGGTTGTTTTGACCTGTCAGGAGTACTCCCAAAGAGGGTTTATTCGCTGATGGAACGGTATTGATAATGTTAGATAGTGTATAGTCAATGCTCTTTCCTAGGCTCACATCCTGCCCAGTCCACCCTTCTCCAAAATCAAAGCTACTTAAGATAACATCACCACTGGAGTATGTAATGCCCAAATTGTATTCGGATGAGTTAATCACAAGGTTGCTCTTAAAGTGAAATGCCTCTTTTGGTATGTTTGTTACATTTTTTTCGGAAAAAGAAGTTGCTCTCTTTCCGTTTTGAGGGGATAGTTTCCAGGTTAAAAAATAAGCCGATGAATCCGAGAACAAGCTATATTTTGTATGCGGCTGGGCCGTTGGATCTGGATATAAAACGGTTTCATTTTGACCATCATTTCGCTGACCATAGAATTCAATGAAATCAGTTGGATCGAAGATTTCATCTTGCTGCCCATCAAGAATAACGGCTTGTTCAATGCCTCTGTAAAAAAGTTGAATCCTTCTGGGATCGACAGAACTAACTGGAAATCCAACATTCAGGAGGTCATTTTGAGTTATCCTGTAAATTCCACTTTCAGCAAGAGAAATTTTGAAATAAGATTGGTTGAAATCTATCCATTCATTACCATATTGTCCGTAAATTGAACTGGCGTTAATTAGGAGAATTGTTGAGATTAGTATTTTCCGCATTTTACTTAATTCCCCTTATCATTAAAAGCCGCCTTAATTGAAAAAATATGTGAATACGGAGATTCAGACTGATTACCGATATCTGCTAAGGCATAATCAATAAACACATTGTTTAACTTAACCCCTAATCCAAAATTGGGTTGGAACACCCATGATTCTGACCCATCGAAATCCTTTGTTTGCTGGAGCTGACCTACTCCAAATCGGAGGAAAACTATTCTTTGATAGTCGAATTCCAAACCCAGATGCGGATCAATTGAGACTGTATTGGTTTTAATAACGACATTTCTTCTCCCGTCAAAGGTCATGTCATTATCAAATGCTGCAAGAAGCCCAAATTGCTTGTATGTAAAGTATCGTGAAATACCAATAATCATTCTGGGGAGGGTAATTTCGATAGAGTTTTTTGGAATTTCGTTTCCAGTGAGAGCGAAGATGTTGTTTAGTTCATCTGTATTATGTGACCAAGTATTGAAGGTGCCGGTGGCATCTCTTATTACTGCTCCAATTGCCCATTTTCCAGCAGTCATCTGGCCTCCGAAATCAAATCCATAGCCCCATGCATTTGCAAAATCTCCAACTTTTCGATGGATAACTTTTAGGCTACCGCCTAACTTTAGTCCGTTAAGGATTTTTAATTTTCTAGCATAGGACACAAGAAAAGCGTAATCAGCAGCTGAAAAAAACCGGATATTATCATAGTTAAGCCTGCCACTGGCGTCATATAAAAAACGTGTATCTGGAATGTCATCAATGGCAAATCTTATTATTGATATTGCCAGATGGTTTAGGGAATCAATTGGTGTGGCGAAACTCAGATAATCAAACTTAGCGATACCGGCAAAATACTCAGCGTGCATCAGCATTGCCTCGTATTTGGCTTCAATATTCATAAGTCCGGCGGGGTTCCAATAGGCCGACGAGACATCATTCACATTGGAAACCTGGGTGTTGGACATGCCCATACCACGAGCACCAACACCAATGGCCAGAAATTCATTGCTGAATTTAGGCGTTTTGTCCTGCCCAAATAAAGAGAAAGAAAATAGGATAATAGCACATATCAGGGTTACAGAAAATCTGAGCATTCAACAGTATTTGTATTGACAAAACACTTTCGTGAGATGGTTCAAAATTAGTTCAAAAGCAGAAGTATTATATCTCCTTTGATCTAAGACCACAGCTATTGTCTACATCGAAATAGAGATAAATATATAAATAAATACAGAAAAAACATAAATAAAAAAAGAAAATATTATACATGGTAATATTTTTCACTTAGTACTTGGCTATACAAGGTACTTTTCCGTATATGATCAAAAAAGGGTAAATTTCTTAAAGCAATGAACTATGAATGTTGAGAACACACAAGTGCAAATGCGAAAAGGAATAATAGAATTTTGCATTTTGCATATTATATCGAGAGGGGAGGTTTACGCTTCTGACATGCTTCTGGAATTAACAACTGCTAAAATTATGGTTGTAGAAGGTACACTTTATCCTTTATTAACTCGATTGAGAAAAGCTGGATTGGTCGACTATAAATGGGTTGAATCAAAATCCGGACCACCGCGGAAATATTATACCATGACGGAAAATGGAAGTGCCTTTTTGGCAAAACTAAGTGCTACCTGGAATGACCTGGTAACCTCAACAGGGAATATAGTTTCAAACAAGAAAGCTCAACCTAAAGCAAAGCGAAAATGAAAAAGAATATAAGTATAAATATTAGTGGAATTATATTCCATATCGAGGAAGATGGATATGAGAAGCTTCAGCAATACCTCGATACGATCAACAGTTATTTCTCAACTTTCGAAGATAGCGCTGAAATTATTGCTGATATAGAGAGTCGCATTGCTGAGATATTTCTTGCCAAACTGAAAGAGGCTAACCGGCAGGTAGTAACGGCCGACGATGTAGCATTGTTAGTCTCTACCATGGGAACTGTTGCTGATTTTCAGAGTGTTGAGGAGGAACCAGAGGCTGCTGATCAACCTATTGTTGAACCATCCACTGCAGGTACTGACGAAGAACAGACAGACCCCAAGACCAAAAAATCAAAAAAACTATATCGAAATGGTAATCGCCGGGCTTTAGGTGGTGTGGCTTCAGGACTTGCCCATTATTTCAATGTTGACGCCATATGGATAAGGTTGTTATTTATCATCCTTTGTTTTGGACTTCCCGGGTTGGCAATCATAGCTTACATAGTGATGTGGATTGTCGTTCCTGAATCATCAGAATTGGAAGATGATCAAAAGGTCAAAAAAATGTATCGCAATCCTGAAGGAAAGGTACTTGGAGGTGTTGCCAATGGGCTTGCTGCCTATTTCGGAGCTGATCGGACTGTAATTCGATTACTTTTTGTGGTAACAATTTTCATTGGTGGTAGTGGACTAATTATTTATATTATTCTTTGGATTATAACACCGGAGGCGAAGTCTATAACTGAGAAAATGCAAATGCAAGGTGAACCACTAACCCTATCAAACATCACACTCATCCGAACCTTTATGAATAAAGTTGCAATATCCCGTAATGCTTAATGTTTGCCACG
>JAQCLE010000109.1 GCA_027592755.1 Bacteroidota bacterium
AAAACGTGGCAAACATTAAGCATTACGGGATATTGCAACTTTATTCATAAAGGTTCGGATGAGTGTGTCGAAATAATTAAAGTAAGTGGTTGAGGGCCTTCATTTTTTAACAAAATGATTAATTAAATTGCGTCAATGGCTTTGATAAAAGCGGTACTGGGTGTTGAGCCAAAATTCGGGGAGGGCTCGTGGTTAGCGGAAAATGCAACTGTCGTGGGTGACGTTAAAACAGGTAAGAATTGTACGGTTTGGTTCAATGCCGTCGTTCGGGGAGATGTCAATTCCATTCAGATTGGAGATAATGTAAACATCCAGGACGGGGCTGTTATACATTGTACCTATCAAGGAGCAAGTACCGTGATTGGAGACAATGTTTCAATCGGGCACAATGCCGTGGTGCATGGGTGTACCGTTGGTAATAATGTATTGATCGGAATGGGGGCTATTGTTATGGACCGTGCAGTGATTGGTGAAAACTCGATAATTGGTGCTGGTGCGGTTGTATTAGAAAATACCATTATGCCTTCAGGGTCCATTTATGCTGGTGTTCCGGCTCGAAAGGTTAAAAACATGGATGAAAAAGCAATGGCGTCAATTGAGCGAACAGCGAAAAATTATCCGATGTATTCTAAATGGTTTTCGGAAAACGCCTAATTAAGATAATTATAACTGAGCCCTAAACCATTAGGAAGAAAAGGCGTTTGAACAATATGAATTTTGTAATTAGGTTATTAATTACGGCGCTGGCAGTTATCATCTCGTCATACCTGCTACCTGGAGTTGAAGTGGATTCATTTCTTACTGCGGTAATTATTGGAGTAGTACTGGCATTACTAAATGTCACCCTTAAACCAATCCTAATCATACTTACCATACCCGCAACAATCCTTACCATGGGATTATTTATATTGGTTATCAATGCCCTGATAATTCTTATTGCCGATGCGATTGTTCCGGGTTTTTATGTAGATGGATTTTGGTGGGCTTTGGCATTCAGCCTCATCCTCTGGGTTGTAAATTCAGTTTTAAAAGACATTGGAGGAGCTTCGAAAGAAAAAAGGTAATCGGTTAAAGACCTTCTTTTTAAAGACTAATTATTCCTTACTTTTGCACACTGTTTTGGCCAGGTAGCCTGCCTGTCGGCAGACAGGCTCATCCCGATGCTTCGTCCCAATGTTTCGGGAGGTTACCCGCCTGCCGGTGTGGCAGGGGAGCGCAGGATTGGCAGAATTGAAATAAATATGGCGAGGTAGCTCAGTTGGCCCCGCCTGCCGGCGAGGCAGGGACGCAGGATTGGTAGAATTGATAATATATGGCGAGGTAGCTCAGTTGGTTACCTGCCTGCCGGCGAGGCAGGGAGCGCAGGATTGGTAGAATTGATAATATATGGCGAGGTAGCTCAGTTGGTTAGAGCGCAGGATTCATAACCCTGAGGTCAGGAGTTCAAATCTCCTTCTCGCTACAAAGGCGATCATTGATCGCCTTTTTCGTGTTATCGCCTTGATACAAAATCACTGATGCTGACAAGCCATATTTCACCTTTGTTTTCTTCCGGAAAGTAGCTGGTTATGGCGATAATTGTACCTCCAGGTGCCCAGGTCAATTCACTTTTGTTGATCAACCTGGAAAGGCCAAGACTACTTGGTTTTTTACTGGCAATATCGATGATGAACAATTCTGGTTTGCCATTTGTTTCGTCTTCATAGATTATCCATTTACCATCAGGTGAAATAATTGGCTCAATTTCCGAAGAGATGTCAATTACGAAGTTTAACTCTCCATATGGAAAATCAGCTGTCTGAATTCTCTGTATGCTATTGTTCTCAGTATAGAACAGTATCCTGGAACCATTGTATGACCATGTAGGCTGGTGTTCAAGGACCAGACTCCTCGTAATTGGGATAGCTTCTTTGCCAGTGAAGGCTACAGCGTAAACATCTTCGGTATCAGTATTGCGTTCATAGTAACCAACATATTGGCCTTTTGATTGAAAACCAAAAGAGAACTCATCTCCTTTGGCTGCAGTCAATCTTCTACTTTTGGTTGAATTAAATTCCCTAACAATAACATCAACACTGCCATAAGTGTCTGTACTAAATACCAGCGCTTGATTATTTGGAGCCCAGCTTGGATTGAAGGCGTTTTCTTTCATTGGAGTGATACGTTTATGTTGTCCGTCTTCGAAGCTGTACACCCAGATGCTCGAAATTCCAATAGAATCTTTCTGATAGGCAATTTTCTTAACATCAGGCGACCATACGGGCTTACTTTCTTTGTAGGTTGAAGTTGTAATCTGGGTAGGTTCTTTTTCACGAAGACCTATGATGTAAATCTCAGATTGTTCACCAGACTCCAGGCAATAGGCGATGTGTTGATTGTTTCCGGAAAAATGCAGGTCGGTGAATTTACCAGAAGCTTCAAGAAGTTTTCTAAACTGTGCAACTGGTTTATTTTCATCCTGAGCATACAGGTTTTGACAAAAGAATATTGACAGTACAATAGGCGAAACTTTCAACATGACTAATTTTTATTCAATTTAAACACAAAAAAGTCCCGCCTTTTGCCGCAGGACTTTCTATGTGCTTAAGCGTTTGAATTAAGCTCTTTTCCCAATATTAAATCCAAGGTTTAAAGCCAAGAAATTAGCGTCACTTATTATATGATAACTTACTCCAAGATCAAATGAACCAACATTTATACCAACTTTAGGCATAAAGCCGAATTCCGTGGATGATATTTTAAATTCTTCCCCGCTCCCGAAAGGGTCAACGGCATATGTAGTTAAGAAATAAGGTCCTAATCCTAGTCCGAAATAAGGTTTTACTCCAGGTGTTGAGAGGAAATAGTAGCCCACCACCGTTGTGTTGACAATGGTTGCTGCAGACAGGTCGATACTGGATCCCAAGTCAGCTGGTATAAATCCCATACCAGCAATATTAACCCCAGCTTCGAAGTTTCCAAAGCTAATCTTGGGCTCTAAATAGAGACCACCACCAAAGTCATAGACGTCTCCAAAATCGCCTTGTGGAAGTGCGCCCTGGAGACCAATACCAACCCTTACCTAGCCAAAGGACGTGAAACAAAGCATTAAACCTGCTAACATTAATAATTGTTTTTTCATGTTTCTAAATTAATTGTTTGGGTCAAGTTAATGGTTTTGTTAAACACACAAAATTGTAATTATCAATTTCATCTTGAAAAGGCATTGAATAAATAACTACTGATTTGCCTCATTTATTGTCGGTGATTTCATTTTTGGTAATTAGAAACGTGGATAAAAGAGATTTCCTTAGCTACCTTTCCAAGAAAAAACATGTATCAGACTTTCTTATTCATTCATTCGTGGTTACGTTGGATTTTACTCGTATTAGCCTTTATTGTCATTGCCAAATCCTATGTTGGCTGGCTTGCAGGAGGAGTTTACAAGAAATCTGATAATATCATGTCTGCGTCCTTTGTCGGAATTATACTCCTCCAATTGTTGATAGGAGCTGCGCTTTATGTGTTTTTAAGCCCAATAACAGGTACTGCGTTTAATGATTTCGGTGCGGCTATGAAAGATTCAGCACTCAGATATTGGGCTGTAGAACACATTTTTGCAATGATTGTCGGTACAGTAATAGCTCAAATTGGTCGATCAAAATCAAAGAAAGCAGAAACTAATCAAACCAAGTTTAAATTGCAGGCAATTTACTACACCATCGCAATTCTGATTATTCTCAGTCGTATTCCATTTGGTGAAGCCGAAAGATTATTCAGATAATTGTGAATGGTTCAAAACAAACCTATACCAAGGTTCTAATTGAACCTCAGCTCTTACCAAGTCTGGAATACTTTGCAGTTTTGATTCAGTTTGATGAGGTTATCCTGGATGTTCATGAACATTTTGTAAAACAGACCTTTCGGAACAGGTGTTACATTTTAGGCCCAAATAAGGTACTACCTTTGGTAATTCCAGTTTCAAAAGGCAGCCAAAGGTTACCCCTGAATGAAGTTGCTATTGATTACCAACAGGATTGGCTAAACAAATTTTGGGCTTCCGTTCAGTCGAGTTATGGCAAGGCTCCTTTTTTTGAGTTCTACAGTGATCAGTTAAAGGCCATTCTTTATAAAAAACAATTATTGCTTCATCAGCTTAGCATAGACTTACTGACAATGTGTCTTACATGTCTTGGAATTGACATTACTTTGAAGCATTCAATTAATTATGAAGAGCATCCAACCAAGGGAAAACTGGACTTGAGGTCTGTTATTCATCCAAAAAGGCCATTCTCGGAAAATATGTTTTTGCACCCGGCTACCTACACTCAAATCTTTGGCAATAATTTTGTACCGAATCTGAGTATTGTGGATTTATTGTTTTGTGAAGGGCCCAATGCCTTAACGATTCTCAAGAAATCAATCGATTAATATTAATAACATTGAAACAATGGTTACGTTTTAAGGTTAATTTGTAATTAATACAAAAACACATCAGCTGTTGTAATTAGTAGTTAAGTATTTATTAAAAATATAATTTTACTTGTACATTGAGGGCTTTACATATGGAAGCTAAATTTTCGAACAGGGTAAAAGAAGTAATATCACTTAGTCGCGAAGAAGCTTTGCGCCTCGGGCATGATTATATAGGAACTGAGCATCTTCTTCTGGGAATGATTAGAGAGGGAGAGGGAGTAGCAGTTTCCGTATTGAAAAAGTTGGGAGTGACCATGGAAGAGCTAAGATCTTCGGTTGAGAAAGCGACAAAGGGTACAGCAACGAGCAACGTAAAAAACCTTGCTAATATTCCATTAACGAGACAATCTGAAAAGGTACTTAAAATAACCTACCTGGAAGCAAAGATATTTAAGAGCCAATTGATTGGTACTGAACATTTGCTCCTGTCTATCTTACGTGATGAGGATAACATCGCAACACAGATTTTGGATAAGTTTGATGTGAATTATGAAGTTGTGAAAGAAATGCTTGAGTATCAAACGGAGAACCCAATGGCAACTTCATCGGATACTGACGAACCGGATGATGAATCTTCAAGAATGTTTGGGAGTTCAGCTTCATCATCTGGGAGGGAATCAACTACCAAAGGAGTTGAAAAATCTAAAACACCGGTACTGGACAATTTTGGTAGGGATCTTACTAAATATGCCGAAGAAGATAAGCTAGACCCTATTGTAGGTAGAGAAAAGGAAATTGAAAGGGTGGCTCAGATACTAAGTAGAAGAAAAAAGAATAATCCCATCCTGATAGGAGAACCTGGTGTAGGAAAAACAGCCATTGCCGAAGGTTTGGCACTTAGGATTGTTCAAAAAAAAGTATCTCGCATACTTTTCGGAAAAAGAGTTGTAACACTTGATCTTGCCTCATTGGTAGCTGGCACTAAGTACCGTGGCCAGTTTGAAGAGCGAATGAAGGCTGTGATGAATGAAATAGAAAAATCACCTGATGTGATCCTTTTTATTGATGAGTTACACACCATAGTTGGCGCTGGGGGCGCATCAGGTTCTTTGGATGCCTCCAATATGTTTAAGCCAGCTTTATCCAGAGGGGAGATACAATGTATTGGTGCAACAACTCTTGATGAATATCGCCAGTACATTGAAAAGGATGGGGCTCTTGCCAGGAGATTCCAGGTAGTAATGGTTGATGCAACTACGCCGGAGGAGACTATTCAGATACTTACAAATATTAAGGACAAATACGAAAGCCATCATCATGTTAACTATACCGAGGATGCAATAAAGAATTGCGTGATACTTTCTGACAGATATATAAGTGACAGATTTTTGCCAGATAAGGCTATTGATGTCATGGATGAGGCAGGAGCAAGGGTACACATTAACAATATTCACGTTCCTGAGGAAATCGTAAAACTCGAGGCTGCCATTGAAGATGTAAAGAAAGAAAAAAACAAGGTAGTTAAGAGTCAAAAATATGAAGAGGCGGCTCAATTAAGGGATAGCGAAAAGAAATTGATCGAACAACTGGAGTTGGAAAAGGGCAAGTGGGAAGATGAAAGTAGAAGTAAGAGATATACCGTAGATGAGGAGAATATCGCAGAAGTTATTGCTATGATGACGGGTATACCAACCAATAGAATTGCCCAGAATGAGAGCAAAAAGCTTCTCACAATGGGCGACGAGTTAGAGCAGAGAGTTATTGGTCAATCAGATGCCATCAAGAAATTAGTAAAAGCAATTCAGCGTACAAGGGTTGGATTAAAAGATCCCAAGAAACCTATAGGAAGCTTTGTTTTCCTCGGACCAACAGGTGTCGGAAAGACAGAAATGGCCAAAGTGTTAGCTACTTATCTTTTTGATAAGGAAGACTCATTGATCAGGATTGATATGAGTGAATACATGGAGAAATTCTCAGTTTCCAGATTGGTTGGAGCTCCTCCTGGTTATGTTGGGTATGAGGAAGGTGGACAATTGACCGAAAAAGTAAGGCGCAAGCCTTATAGCGTTGTATTACTTGATGAAATTGAAAAAGCACACCCCGATGTATTTAACATCTTATTGCAGGTTTTTGATGATGGAACATTAACAGATGGGTTGGGTAGGAGAGTTGATTTCAGGAATTCAATCATTATAATGACGTCCAATATTGGTGTTAGAGATTTAAAAGATTTTGGCGCAGGAATTGGATTTGCTACACAAGCCAAAAACGAGAACATGGACGACATCATGAGGTCGACTATCCAGAGTGCGTTAAAGAAAACTTTCAGCCCCGAGTTTCTGAATCGATTAGATGACGTAATTGTCTTCAACTCACTTGAACGCTCGCATATTCATCAAATTATAGAGATTACTCTGAAAAAACTTTTTAAAAGGGTTACTGATCTTGGATATTCGGTTAAGTTAACTGAAAAAGCCAAAGACTTCTTAGCCGAAAAGGGTTATGATCCACAATTTGGAGCCAGACCTTTGAACAGGGCTATTCAAAAATACCTTGAGGACGCTGTGGCTGAAGAGATTCTTAAAGGTGAGATTGAGGAAGGAGATACAATTCTTGCAGATTATAAGGAGGGTGGTGAAGATTTGACCGTTAGACTCAAGAGAAAGCAAAAGGATAAAAAATCAGAAAAGGAAGAAAGAGAAGAAAAGTAAAGAGGCCTTGCGCCTCTTTTTTTTTACTATCGGATTATACTTTTCAACTAATTTCAATTCCGTTAACTTAGTCGGATGCGGCAGATTTTACAATCGTACCTGCGCAGGTTGACCAACCTTAGCAGCAATAACAGATCGTTGTTGCTTTTGAGACTGGCTTCAGATCAATTCATTGATATTCATGATTTTGACCACATCCTTGGTAAACCCTCATTTTCGATAATTGAAGGACTAATCTCACGGAAAAACAAGATTCCACTATGTGATATTCTGGATTGCCGGGACGGTGATTCTAACAGCCTAAGCGTTAGATTGAAAAAGCTTCAACGAATTGAGAAATTTATATTTGAAGAAAGAGGAGGAAAGGACCTTTACGTTGGCTGGCCTTTAGTCAGAGGACAATTCACTGATGGATCGCCTGTAAGATGTCCATTACTATTCTTTCCGGTTGAAATTTGTACTTCACATGGGCAATGGATACTTGAACTGAGGAAGAATGTTAATGTCACCCTTAACAAATCTTTTTTATTGGCTTATGCCTATTTCAATAATGTGAAGGTCAATGAAGAATTACTCGAGAGGGTATTTGATGATTTTGATGAAGACAGCCGAATTTTCAGGACCTCCTTATATGAATTATTCAAAGAAAGTGAGATTGAATTAAACTTCAATCAAGAGAATTTCATTGATAAGTTGATCCGATTTGAGAAGTTCAAAAGGTTGGACATTGAAAATCTCTATAAACCAGGAGAGTTAAAACTGTATCCTGAAGCTATTCTTGGGATTTTTCCGCAGGCGGGATCGTATCTTGTTCCAGACTATATCAAGCTCATCGAAGACAATCCAATTGATAGTTTTGAGGATTTTTTTGTAAACAAGACAATTGATTCAGATAAAGAAGAGATTGATTTTTCTCGGCACTCAGATACTTTTAGATTCCTAAGCCGCATAAAAGAGGAGCAAACTTTTACTCCTTTTGAAATGGATGCCTATCAAGAAAATGCTATTAAAGCAGTTAAAAGCGGCAATTCCGTGGTTGTTCAAGGTCCACCAGGTACTGGTAAATCGCAAATGATTTGCAACCTGATTTGTGATTACATCGCCAGAGGAAAAAATGTCCTGTTGGTATGCCAAAAGAGAGCGGCTCTTGATGTGGTCTATAAGAGATTACATGAAAAGGATATTGTTGATTTTGTTGGACTGGTGCATGATTTTAAGAACGACCGAAAAGAGATCTACGAACAGATTACAAGTCAGATAGACCGTCTAAACGAGTATAAACAGAAGAATAATTCGTTGGATACAATCCAACTGGAAAGGCAATTTTTACAGGAAAGCCGTAAAATTGATCAACTAAATGAGCAACTTGAGGAGTATAAATCTGCTCTTTTTGACTCCACTGAATCAGGCAAGTCGGCCAAAGAACTGTACCTCAACTCCGAGCTGGGCGTTGCATCAATAAACATCAAACAAGAATATAAATTTCTCACTTATGGTGAGGCTGTTGACCAGTTTGAACAGAAACTTCAATTAATTGAGAAATACGCTGAAAAATTTGAATCAGAAGAGCACCCCTGGAAATCACGGAGATCCTTTTCAAATTATGGTGTGCTGGAATTAAATGAAATGAAATCTTTTTTGGAGGAAATACCGGCACTTCAAACAAAGATAGCCAGTGAAACCAGGTCAGTAATCCAATCTGAATTTGACCTTGAAGATGCAGCAACCCTCATTGCAAATTGTGAAGTAATTGATGACATGCTTAATTTTTTGAAAGAGCCCGGGGTCTTTAATTATTTCTGCCATATGACAGGGTTTTCGGATAAAAGGACCGATAGCCTTTGGTTGGCTAATACTGAGCGAGTTCTAATGGACTGTTACAAAGGAGTTGGCCCTGAAATAAGCCAGGATTCAAAAGAACTGGGTAGGCTACAGGAGGCTCTTCAAAGGAGCATTGATGCTGGAAAGAATGTATTTAAGTGGTTTAAGTGGAAACTCTTTTCAAAGGATAAGATACTGATATCCAGGGTGTTGATAGCAAACGATTTGAAAAATGTCAGAAAGAGTTACAAACTTCTTGTTGAGAAGGTTGACAACCGTTTAAATCTTGAACATAACATCACAAAAGTGAAGAAAAGTGGATGGTTGAAGAATTTACCGGAATCATTCCTAAAAATAGATCTCCAACAATGGTTTCATCTCCAAAAAAAAGCACTCAATGCCAAATTGATTTTCAACTCGCTCAGGAGTTTTAATCAGTACTTTAATCTTGCGGATTCTTCTTTTGAGGATTTTGAGGCTCGAGTTAACCAACTTATGGAGATTTCCAGAATTATACCTGAACGAAGAATGTACTGGTTAAGGTACTTTACTGGTTCCCAAATTCAACACTTTGCCAGTGATACAGAGAACACTTCACTGGCAACTAGATCACTATCTTCGGATTTTGATTCCATGGTTGATTATGATCAAATAAGAGAAACTTTGTTGCCTAATGAACAAATCATTCATCAAAAATTGATGGAGGCTTTCTCTGATCACAGCGTGGATTCAATAATGGATCTTTTTAGAAATAGTCTTGCATTGACTTGGTTGGATCACATTGAAACTAAATATCCTATTTTAAGGTCTGTTTCATCATTAAAGTTTGATCAAATGGAAATCGAACTTCAGGAGGCTGTTAGGAGTAAACTAGAAATAAGTAACGATATTTTATTGCTGAAGGCCAGGGAAAAGACATTTACAGATCTTGAGTTTAACAGACTAAATAACGTAGTGACTTATAGAGATCTTTATCACCAGGTTACAAAAAAGAGACGCATCTGGCCCGTACGAAGACTAATATCTAATTTCCAGAACGAAATTTTCGATCTCATCCCATGTTGGATGGTTTCTCCAGAGGCTGCCTCTGCAATTTTTCCAATGGCCCCGGTTTTTGACCTTGTCGTATTCGATGAGGCTTCTCAATGTTTTGCCGAAAGGGGGTTGCCAGCCATGTACCGAGGCAAGCAGGTAGTAGTTACTGGTGATGACAAGCAACTTAAACCGAATGATTTATACAGAGTACGTTGGGAAGATGAGAATGATGACGATCTTCCAGAACTGGATGTGGATTCTTTATTAAATCTTGCCAAACAGCATTTAATGCAAGTGCAGTTGAGAGGGCATTACCGAAGCAAATCTTTGAGTTTAATCAATTTTTCAAACAAGCATTTCTATAACAATAAACTCAGATTGCTTCCGGACTTTGAAGATATTAATTCAGAAGATTCTGCTATCGAATATTTAAAAGTTGATGGGACATGGGAAAACAACAGTAATTACCTGGAAGCAGATGAAGTTTCATCTTTGGTTTTATCAATTTTAAAAAATGACCCTTTCAAGGAAATTGGCGTTGTGACCTTCAATGCTCCTCAACAAAGTCTTATCCTGGATTTGTTGGAAGAAAAAGCTATAGCTGTCAATCTGACATTACCTACAGGTATTTTTGTCAAGAACATTGAGAATGTTCAGGGAGATGAAAAAGATATAATCATTTTTTCGATAGGCTATGCTCCTGATAAAAGGGGCCGCATACATATGCAGTTTGGAAGCCTTAATCTTGAAGGTGGAGAGAATAGATTGAATGTAGCCGTTACAAGGGCTCGTGAAAAAATCTATCTTGTATGCAGTATTCATCCAACACAACTTAAGGTGGATGATGTTAAGAACCCGGGACCAAAACTATTAAAGAAATATTTAGAGTATGCACTTTCCGTATCGGAGGGAAATATTCAGGTTAGCGGTGATCGGGAAACTACTTTTTCTCATAATTGGTATTTAAAAAGCAAACTCACGAATTGGGATATCCCTGAATTATCAGCTTTCAGTCTTACCGATGATATGCCTTTCACGGATCTTACGATTAAGCGCATTTCTGAATACAAGGGGCTGGTTCTTACAGACGATGATATTTATTATGATAGCATATCAGCGAAACAAGCCCACGCCTATTGGCCTTTTATCATGTCAAAAAAGGGCTGGATTTTTACGAAATTTCACAGCAGGGAATATTGGCTTGACAAGGAGGCAACAAGGGACAAACTTGTCAAGTTCTTAAATAGGGGAGCTGGTGTTGAAGCCGTTGAAAAATAATTCGATAAGAAGTTAAACGTAATTATTTAGCATTACAGGCATGATTAAGAGCAGGATATCTTCATTGTCATTATTCTGTTTGGGTAGAATCAGGCCAGCTTTATTAGGAGCGTCTAACTTTAGATCAATCTGATCGGACTCCATGTTAGACAGAACTTCCATCATAAATCTGGCATTAAAACCTATTTCAATATCATCGCCGACATGTTCACAAGCCAGTCTTTCATTCGCTTCGTTGGAAAAATCAAGGTCTTCTGCTGAAATAACCAATTCACTTCCTGCTATTTTAATCCTAATCTGATGGGTTGATTTATTAGCATAAATAGATATTCGTTTCAAAGAACTTAGAATTTCATTCCGCCTAATTGTTATGATATTGGTGTTGTTGAGAGGGATAACATTTTCATAATCAGGGAAGCGTTCATCTATTAGTCTTGATATCATCTTAACCTTATTGAATTCGAAGAAAATATTAGATGGGTTGAATTCAATGTTAACTGATGAATTATCCGCTGGCAATGTTGATTTTAATAAAGTGAGTGCTTTGCGAGGGATAATCATTGAATTTGAGACTTCACCTGCAACATCAACTCTTCTGTATCTTACCAGACGATGTCCATCAGTTGCCACGAAAGTGGCATTGCTCTCATCAAGCTTGAAAAAAACGCCGGTCATGGCAGGACGCAGTTCGTCGTTGCTGGTTGCAAAGATGGTATATGATATTGCTCGTGATAAAACATCTGCCGTGAATGTCACTGAATAACCATCAGTTACTGTTGGCACCTTTGGAAAATCGGTAGCATTCTCACCAGCAAGCTTGTATCTTCCGTTATCACTGCTAATCTCAATGCTATAAGATTCTTCCTCAACAGAAAATGTGACAGGCTGCTCGGGCAAGTTTTTGAGTGTTTCAATTAATATTCTTGCAGGAACCGCAATGCTACCGTTTTCATTTGCTTCAACTTCAATTTCTGTAATCATTGAAGTTTGAAGATCACTGGCGGTGATCTTCAAATTCCCGTCATGAATTTCAAACAGAAAATTCTCGAGAATCGGAACGACCGGATTGGTTGTTATAACTCCATTAATAGATGAAAGTTGTTTTAATAAAGCTGCCGATGAAACAATAAATCTCATGTGAAATTAGGTTGATATATACATTAGAAATAGCGGGGTAAAAATAAGAATAAAATAAGGAAATCAATAAGTAAGACGTGGAGTACAACACGTTAGTTTAACCGATGTAAGGGGTTAAGCTAAACGTAGATTTCTTCTGGTTCTTCTTTAATCCGTCTTATAGGATCATCGGGCAGACAGACGCCAGGAGGTAAGTCTATTTTTGGAGGCCCTGCAATTGAAATACCGCCATCATTATCATCATCGTTGTCAGAATTTCGTTTCTTTTTTGATAACCTGATCATAAAGTAAATCAATACAATATAAATCAAGCCACTTAAAATGAAATCAATTGAAACGGCATTCATGGTTTTGATTACTTTACTTGACCTCGATAAAAATTCTCAGTGTGCATTAATATTAATTAATTGAAATAGGCACTTAATAAATAAATATTTTGAACAAATAAACCGTGTAAAATGCTTTATTAACTCATTGATA
>JAQCLE010000110.1 GCA_027592755.1 Bacteroidota bacterium
TAAAATGGTTGACCACAAGCCATGTCCTTACAAAGTGATCTGTATTTATTAAGTGCCTACTTCAAAAAAACGAATTCATGGAGTTTATAAACACAATGCAACAGATCGCCGATGAAATTGGCGCCCAGTTCAATGAATATGATGAAAAAAAATCAGTTCTGGTTGTTCTATTGCCAGGAGGCAGATACCAAACCATAATGTGCGTGTTGAAGCATCACGATAAATACCAACGCGAAGTAATACAGCTAACAACTAAGGTTTGTGACACTGAACAATTCATCAATTATGTGGACATCCTGTCAAGTAACGCTGATTTTGTTCATTCAAAATTTGCAATTGCGGACGGATTTCTGAAAGTTGAGTCAACAACATATCTTGATAATTCAAATCCAAATATGTTGAAAGAGATGATTTTGGAAGTGGCACAACTTGCGGATGAATGGGAGCTTAAAATTACCGGTGAGGATATTAACTGATTCTTCAAATTAGGTTTTATATTTAGCCTCTTTGGCCATCATTATGTCAGTTCACAAAGAAACCGTAAAAAGGATCACAACGCATCAGCTCAAAGAGATGAAAAGTCGTGGCGAAAAAATTGCAATGCTCACCGCTTATGATTTCTCAATGGCCTCAATCGTTGATGCTGCCGGCATTGATGTAATATTAGTTGGAGACTCTGCTTCGAACGTCATGGCTGGTCATGAGACTACCCTTCCAATCACACTAGATCAAATGATTTATCATGCTTCGTCGGTTGTACGAGCAATTAACAGGTCTTTAGTAATAGTTGACATTCCTTTTGGTTCATACCAGGGGAGTTCCAGGGAAGCACTTAAATCTGCTATTCGCATCATAAAAGAGTCGGGGGCACATGGTGTGAAGATGGAAGGCGGAAAGGAAATTGAAGAATCTGTGAGTCGTGTTTTGAGTGCCGGAGTACCTGTTATGGGACATTTGGGGCTTACTCCACAATCCATTTACAAATTTGGTACATACACCGTAAGAGCCAAAGACAAAGAAGAAGCAGAAACCCTCGTTTCAGATGTCCGGTTGTTGGAAGAATTAGGTTGTTTCGGTATTGTGCTTGAAAAAATACCAGCAAACCTTGGTAAGGTGGTATCCGAATCGGTATCCATTCCAATCATAGGAATCGGAGCTGGCCCTTTTGTAGATGGTCAGGTACTTGTCACCCATGATATGCTTGGAATAACAAAAGAGTTTAAACCGCGGTTTTTAAAGACATATGCCAATCTAAATGAAAAGATGTCAGAGGCTATCAGCAATTACGTAAATGAGGTTAAATCAGGTGATTTTCCATCTTTGAAAGAAAGCTATTAACCCAATATACCTATTCTTGCAAATTATTTGTAGGTGTACACCCTGGACCTTGCTAAAGCTCCCTAAACTGAGCGGGTTTAATTTGAATCTCTTTCTATCGCCTATGTTTGACTATTCTTTGTTTTGACGGATCAATTTTTGGCGATATGCATTGAAAATCCGGGATTTTGAAACAAACCCAATGTATTTACCATCATCAATAACCGGCAAGTTCCAGGCTTGAGTTATTTCAAACTTACTCATAACCGATCTCATTTCTTCAATCGTTGATACACTGTCGGGGGGTTGATGCATAATGGCCTTAACAAGAATTTGCTCCTGTTTATTGATGTCAAACATAATTTCCCTTATGTCATCCAATGTGATAATTCCGTCAAGTCCTCCATCGCCATTGATTACTGGAAATATATTTCTTTTCGATTTTCTAACCAGTTTCACCAAATCACCTAATGTAGAATCAGGATTAATTGACAGCAGGTCCTTCTCAATAATTTTATTCAGGTTGATAAGACTTAGTACCTGCCTGTCCTTATCATACTGTATCAAGTCACCTTTTTCAATTAATCTCTTGGTATAAATAGAGTGCTTTTCAAAATAGGAAATGGTACTAAACGAAATCACTGAAACCAGCATCAGTGGCACAAATAGCGTATAGCCACTGGTGATTTCCGCAATTAAAAATATTGCCGTAAGAGGCGCATGAAGAACTCCACTCATCAAACCACACATACCTACGAGAGTAAAATTGGAAGTGCTTATGTCAACACCGGGTATAGCGAAGTTTAAGAGTGTGGCGGCGAAATAACCTGCAACGCCTCCTATAAATAGAGACGGGGCAAAAATTCCTCCACTACCGCCAGCACCTAATGTAAGTGCCGTTGCGATTGGTTTGATTAATATGATGGAAAAAAGGAATAACATGAGAACAACAACATTATTGCTCCACCCATAGAAAAAACTACGGCTAAAAATATCCTGTTCCTGACCTGCCAATAGTAACTTGATTGTTTCATATCCCTCACCGTAGATTGGTGGAAATGTTAAAATAATAATTGCAAGACTGAGGCCCCCAACAAAGGCCCTGACAAAGTAGTTATTTACTTTGTCAATTTCCTTCTCAACTATGAATATCACTCTCGAGAAATAAACTGAAATAATACCGCAAAACAAGCCCAGCAGTATAAAAAATGGAACATCGCCAGCTTGAAATGGATCAGTTAATTTAAAAGTAAAGAGAGGTTCATCCCCAAGGAGGATTGTAGATATCAATGATCCTGAAACCGACGCAATCAAAAGTGGAATGAACTGAGCAATAGTAACATCAGTAAGCAGCACTTCAATTGCAAAAATAACTCCGGCTATAGGTGAATTAAATATGGCTGAAATGGCTGCAGCCGATCCACATCCAATTAGAATCGTCCTCTTCTTATAATCAAGGTGAACTAACTGAGCAATATTTGAGCCTATAGCCGATCCAGTAACAACAATAGGTGCTTCCAATCCAACAGATCCTCCAAGGCCAACGGTTATAGCACTTGTGATCATTCGTGAATACATTTTTACTGGTTCTATGATACTGGATCGCTTTGATATTCTATAGAGCACACTGGTGATTCCGTGTCCCAGTTTTTCTTTCAAAAAATATTTCGCAATGGTTGCCGTCAACAGAATCCCAATTAAGGGATAGAAAAGGTAGAGAAAATTAACATTATTAATATCGAGACCAGACTGTAGAAATTGATGAATATAATGAACAGTTGTTTTGAGGATAACTGCACCTAATCCAGCAATTAGACCAATAATCCCACTTAGGATCAAGAGGAAATTCTTGTCGCTAATGTGTTTTAACCTCCAGATTAATAATTTAACTAACAAGGTGTTTGGCGTTATGAGCCGAAAGTGAGGACTTTAGAATTTTTTTAATTTTAAAAGAGTAAATGTACCACTGACTGAGTCAAATAATCCATTTTGGATGATATTGAATTGTTGTTTAGGCAACTATCCCTTCCCTTGTCGCCAAAGCTTTCTCAATGTATTCAAATGTGGAGAGCACCTCAGGCTTGCCATCAATGACCGCAACATTGTGTTCAAAATGACCAGACGGTTTGTGATCCCCAGTTATTATTGTCCAGCCATCATTTAATTGTCTGACTTCTTTTGTCCCCATATTGATCATTGGCTCAATGGCTATCACCAGGCCATTCTTGATCTTTCCCCCTTTCCCTCTTTTACCATAATTGGGGACTTCCGGAGATTCATGCATTTTCTTTCCCAAGCCATGACCAACCAATTCACGTACTACGCCATAACCATTTTTTTCCGCGTGTTCCTGAATAACAAAGCCAATATCTCCAAACCGATTACCTGCTCTTGTCTGTTCAATTCCGAGAGATAAACACTCTTTAGTTACTTTCAATAACTTCTTTATTTCAGGGTCAACTTCCCCAATTTCAAAGGTCCAGGCATGATCTCCATAGAAACCATTTTTTAAAACACCGCAGTCAACGGATACGATATCCCCACTTTCAAGCGGGCGATCATTTGGTATACCATGCACCACTTGTTCATTCACCGAGGTGCAAAGGCTATTCGGGAAATCATAAAGGCCGAGAAACCCAGGGATAGCGCCATTATCACGAATGAATTCTTCAGCGATCTTGTCCAGATCAAGTGTGCTCACACCAGGACCTATGATTTCGGCAATTACGCCTAAAGTCCTTGAAACCAACTGTGCGCTTTCCCTAATGAGTTCGATTTCTTCGCGGGTCTTATAATGAATCATTCTAAACAAGTCCTGTAAAAGATTCAAAGATAGTTGCTTTGTTCAAGTATGTAGCAATCAAAAAAAGCAGGACTTTGCCCTGCTTTAGTTAAGAAAATCCTTACGTTATCGTTTAGATTACCCCTTCCAACACGTCTTTAATTGGGACTCTTTGTCCATCCCTGAAAGAAACAATCCATGCGTCCTTAACACCCATTTCTCTCAAATACTTCTTAAATGTATCCGCTTCCCAATAATCTCTGAAAACACCGAGGGTATATTTTTTCAATCCTTCAGTATCCTCACCCTGAAATTCGTCTCCCTTATCAAGATACTTCGATAGGTCTTTATTCTTAAATGCTCCAATCTGAACCTTGAACACAACTCCTGATTCATCCTTTATGTTCGTCGGTTGCTGAACCTGGGCCTGTTGTGCTTGCGCTGCCTTACTTTTTGCAGTTTCCAATTCGCTTCTGAGGGTTGCCATTTGATTTTGATATTCAGCAACTTGCTTATCTTTTTCAGCAAGTTTGGAATCAAATTGGTTTACTTGACCCTGGAGAGATGTTACCTGGCTCTGAAGAGATGCCCTTTGGTCTTTCAAGTCTTTGAATCCCGATTCTGAAAGAGATTTCTTTTCCTTCTTCAATGCTTTCTTCTCTTTCTTAGATAGTTGAGCTAAAGATTCGAATGAAGGAATTGTAAAACAAAATCCCAAGAGTATTGCAAATATTATAGGTCTCATTTGAATAAAGTTATGTTTTCCTGTATAAAAGTATGACCAAAGTTCAATAATTACTAGTTATAAGCCAAATTTTTATGTCATTCTAAACTCCCAATCATGTTTTTGGGAACAACCCATTCGTCAAATTGTTCTGATGTGAGTAGGCCAAGATCAACAGCAGCTTCTCTTAGCGTTGTTCCCTCCTTATGGGCCTTTTTAGCTATTTTAGCGGCATTTTCATACCCTATGTGGGTATTTAATGCAGTTACTAACATGAGTGATTTTTCTAGTTTATCCTGGATAATCTGATGGTTGGGTTCAATTCCGATAACGCAATGCTCATTAAAGGATTCAGAGGCATCTCCAAGCAATCTTGCTGAAATTAGAAGATTATAAATCATCATTGGTTTAAAAACATTCAGCTCAAAGTGCCCGGTCATCCCGCCAATCGATACTGCCACATCATTGCCAATAACCTGCGCACAAACCATCGTCATCGCCTCGCATTGCGTCGGATTCACTTTGCCTGGCATGATTGATGAGCCAGGTTCATTTTCCGGAATCAATATCTCGCCGATTCCACTTCTTGGCCCTGAAGAAAGCATTCGGATGTCATTGGCGATTTTCATTAGGCTAACAGCCAGTTGCTTCAAAGCTCCGGAAGTTTCCACAATGGCATCATGAGCGGCCAGAGATTCAAATTTGTTTTCCGCTGAAACAAAAGGATGTCCGGAATGCTCGGCAATCTTTTCCGCTACTAGTTTCGCATAACCTTTAGGTGTATTCAATCCCGTACCAACAGCAGTCCCACCCAGGGCGAGCTCAGCTAAATGTGGGAGTGTATTCTTCAGCGCTTTTAACCCGTGGTTCAACTGGGAAACATAGCCTGAGAATTCCTGACCTAACGTCAATGGCGTGGCATCCATAAAATGTGTGCGACCAATCTTAACAACTTCCATAAACTTTGCTGATTTTTCCGCAAGAACATCACGGAGCGCTTCAATCCGGGGGATTGTATGTTCAACAACAATCTTGTAACCGGCGATATGCATGGCCGTAGGGAAAGTATCATTTGATGACTGTGATTTATTGACATCATCATTTGGATGAATGATTTTTTTATCATCAGTGAGCTTGCCTCCACTCAGTACATGAGCCCTATTTGAAACAACTTCATTGACGTTCATATTGGATTGCGTTCCCGATCCGGTTTGCCATATCACAAGTGGAAAGTGTTCATCCAAATTGCCATCAGATATTTCATCGCAGACTTTTCCAATTAAATCAGACTTTTCCTTGGTCAACACACCCAAGTCAAAATTTGTCTCTGCTGCTGATTTTTTTAAAATTGCAAATGCCCGAATAATTTCAACGGGCATTTTCATTGTATCAACTCCAATTCTGAAGTTATTTCTGGATCGTTCTGTTTGGGCAGCCCAGTACTTATCGGCCGGAACCTGAACATCACCCATAGTATCCTTTTCAATTCTGTATTCCATATTCAATGCTATTTTTCCCTATTAACAGTTGATAACGAAAACGGTGGCAGGCAAATTGACCAATATTCCGCATGCTGATCAAACGGATTGGAATATCTCACCTTGGCATTTCGGCGAATTAACATGCTCTGTCCTGCGCTGACTGTTTCTTTGTCACCATCAACCTTCACCAACATACGACCTTTCATCACCATAATGAACTCATCAAACTCAGGGTTCTGAAAAGGCTCTTTCCATCCTGGTGGAGCTTCCATCCTGGAGATGCTACACCCCTCATATTTCATACTAACATTTCCAAAATGCTCCTCAATTAGTTTATCATTCCCCGTCGGGACAATTGTTGGATCAGTTTGTTTAAAATATCTTTTCAAAACCCTCTGTTAACTAACGTGAAGTTAGCAAAAAATGACTGATGTCAGCGCTCAAATTGTATGCTCTAAAATCTATTTATGTTCTAGTTTTTGCCATAAATCCCATACTACAATACCCACAGCCACTGCAATATTTAATGAGTGTTTTGTTCCGAGCTGAGGAATTTCAATACAATCATCTACAAGTTCAATAACGCCTTCAGATACTCCGAAAACTTCATTCCCAAACACCAATACATATTTCAAGGTTTTATCGGGAAAATATTCACTGAGCAACTTACCGTCACTTACCTGTTCAACAGCCAGGATCATGTAACTTTCTCTTTTAAGCTTCTTTATTGTCTCAACTACTTCTGTCTCATACTCCCATTCGACTGATTCCGTTGCGCCAAGAGCAGTTTTCTGGATTTCCCGGTGCGGAGGTTGTCCCGTTATTCCCGTCAGGTAAATCTTTTCGACTAAAAATGCATCACAAGTTCGAAATACTGAGCCCACATTGTTAAGGCTCCTAACATTATCAAGAACTACCACAATCGGATTTTTCTTCTCTTTTTTAAATTCTTCTGTTGATAGTCGCTGCAGCTCATCATTTTTTATTTTTCTTCTATCCATCTTGTTTCAGGTCGTAGTGTAAGGACGAGCCAAAATTAATGATTTAATAAAGTTACTTCGTAGGTTCGCATAATGGGAAAATCCAAGACCAAAGAAGCTCAAAAGGAGACTCCCTTGATGAAGCAATACAATGCCATCAAGGTGAAACACCCTGGGACTTTATTGCTTTTTCGCGTGGGTGATTTCTATGAGACATTTGGAGAAGATGCCATCAAAGCGAGTAAAATTCTGGATATAGTTTTAACCAAAAGAGCAAATGGATCAGCTTCTCATATCGAATTGGCAGGGTTTCCACATCATTCACTTGATTCCTATCTTCCCAAGTTGGTTAGGGCAGGTGAGCGTGTGGCTATATGTGATCAACTTGAAGATCCTAAATCTGTCAAAGGGATTGTTAAACGCGGAGTAACCGAACTGGTCACCCCTGGATTAACGCTCAATGACAATGTGCTGGAAAGGAGCCAGAATAATTACCTGGCATCCATTCATTTTACAGACGACAAACTTGGCCTGGCTTTGCTGGATCTCTCGACTGGTGAATTTTTTGTAGCCCAGGGATCTCAGGAATATATTGATAAACTCATTCAGGGTTTTGGCCCTTCGGAGATCATTTTTTGCAAAAAATCAAGAGACCGTTTTGAAAGAATATTCAAAAATGAGTATTCATCGTATAGCCTTGAAGAGTGGATTTTTTCATTTGATTACGGGTACGACAAGCTCATCGATCATTTTAAAACCAAAACACTAAAAGGTTTCGGAATCGAAAATCTTCAATTGGCTATTGCTGCTGCCGGGGCGGTTTTGTTTTACCTCGAAGACACTGAGCACAAGGAGATTGATCATATTTCCGGAATAAGCCGAATTGATGAGGAGAAGTATGTGTGGCTCGACAAGTTTACAATTCGGAACCTCGAGCTGGTACGCCCACAACAACATGATGGGGTCTCATTATTGGACGTCGTAGATCATAACATCACTCCGATGGGAGCAAGGATGCTCAAGAATTGGGTGATATTGCCTTTAAAAGAAAAAAATGTTATTGAAGAGCGTCTGGACATTGTGGAGGTTTTCACATCGAGGGAGGAGCTTAGGAATACAATTACGAGCCTTCTGAAGCCAATTGGTGACCTCGAACGACTGATTTCAAAGGTCGCAGTTGGCCGAATCAATCCACGAGAGATGAATCAGCTCAAAAGGGCGCTGTCCCAGTTGGGTCCAATTAAGCTTGCCTTTGCAGCATCTCAATTTAAAAAGCTAGAACAAATTGCAGATCAAATTAATCCTTGTGAAGTTTTGCTGTTAAGCATTTCCCAGACTCTTAAAGAGGAAGTACCATTGCTGACAAACCAAGGAGGATTTATCAATGAGGGTATTAATGTAGAATTAGACGAGCTTCGGAAAATTTCCTTTTCAGGGAAGGACTATCTTCTTCAAATTCAAAAAAGGGAAATTGGGAAAACCGGAATATCTTCTTTAAAGATAGCCTATAACAGGGTATTTGGATATTACCTTGAGGTTACTAATCTTCATAAAGATAAAGTCCCTGCAGAATGGATCCGGAAACAAACACTGGTGAATTGCGAGCGTTACATCACGGAAGAACTGAAAACCTATGAGGAAAAAATTCTAAATGCAGAAGAAAAGATAATCTCAATCGAGCAGGGACTCTATCAAAAGCTAATCTTACAGGCGTCAGAATATATTGCTCAGATTCAACAAAACGCAAGACTTCTGGGTAAAATTGATTGCCTTTTGTCATTTGCACAACTGGCACTTAGGAACAACTACATAAGGCCAAATATCAATTTAGATAAAGTAATTGACATTAAGGAGGGGCGCCACCCTGTAATTGAAAGCCAGTTACCGGTGGGGGAATCATACATACCCAATGATGTTTTTCTTGACGATCAATCTCAACAGGTGATAATAATTACAGGTCCCAACATGGCCGGTAAATCTGCTTTACTTCGGCAAACAGCACTCATAGTTCTGATGGCTCAAATGGGATCATTTGTTCCAGCGGGTTATGCCAAGATCGGCATCGTGGATAAAATTTTTACGCGGGTTGGCGCATCTGATAATTTGTCCAGGGGTGAATCGACCTTTATGGTAGAGATGACTGAGACTGCCAGTATCCTTAATAACCTTTCAAATGACAGCCTGATTCTAATGGATGAAATTGGCAGAGGCACAAGCACTTACGACGGTATTTCCATAGCGTGGTCATTGGTGGAGTACATTCACAATCACACTAAATTCAGTGCCAAGACGCTTTTTGCGACTCATTACCATGAATTGAACCAATTGGCCAATGACCTGCCTAGAGTTAAAAACTTCAATGTATCTGTTAAAGAGTTGAACAATAAAGTAATCTTCCTTAGAAAGCTGAAAGAAGGAGGTAGTGAACATAGTTTTGGGATTCATGTTGCGCAAATGGCCGGGATGCCCAACGAAGTAGTAATAAGGGCCAATGAAATCATGAAGCACCTGGAGAAGGAAAAGATTCAGGAGCAAAACGAGAGTGTCCTTGGGCATATTCCAAAGGCTGATTTTCAATTGAGCATGTTTGAAGCTGATCCACAATTTGAGGAGATAAGGAAGATGCTTAACCAGACTGACATCAACACCATTTCGCCTGTTGAGGCCTTACTAAAGCTCAATGAGATGCTATCAATTTTAAAGGGGAAAGTGAGCTGAAAGTAGGTTGTTCAAATATCAAAAAAGGTTGAATATTGTCGTCCCAACCTTTACACAATGAACCAAAAGAAAGTTATCAATGCCTGGTGCATGTACGACTGGGCCAATTCAGTCTATTCGCTAACTATTACGACGGCCATCTTTCCAATTTATTATGAAGCAGTAACAAAAGAAGCTTTTGGTTCAGATATCGTTTCTTTTTTCGGTTTTCAACTGCCCAATACGGTCCTTTATAGTTATGCCCTCTCTTGCTCATTTTTGATTGTTGCAGCCATACTACCGTTACTTACAGGCATTGCCGATTATGGGGGCAGAAAGAAATCCTTCCTGAAGTTTTTCGCATCACTTGGCTCATTTTCATGTATCATGCTTTTCTTTTTCGATGGACCAAACATCGAATTCGGAATTGCCTGTGCCGTTTTCGCCAGCGTTGGTTATTCTGGAAGCCTGGTATTCTACGATGCCTTTTTACCGGAAATTGTCTCTCAGGAGAGGTACGATGTTGTGAGTGCCAAAGGGTACTCCTTTGGATATTTCGGGAGCGTTATTCTGCTGCTCATTAACCTGGCGATGATCCAGATGCCAGAGGCTTTTGGAATACCTCCGGGAACTACTGCTGCTAAAATCTCATTTTTGATGGTTGGACTTTGGTGGATTGGATTTGCTCAAATTCCATTCAGGATATTGCCAGATCAGGTTAGAAACCGAATTGACAGTTCCATTCTTATCAATGGATATCAGGAAATCCGCAAAGTATGGTTAAGCCTAAAGGATTCACCCCATCTTAAGAAATATCTAACCTCATTTTTCTTTTATACCATGGGCGTCCAGACGGTGATGTACATGGCGCCGCTTTATGGAACTAAAGTGTTACAACTAACCACTGATAAATTGATAATCACTGTTCTCCTGATACAATTGGTCGCCATTCCTGGTTCCTATGGATTTGCGAAGTTATCACAGCGAAAAGGCAACAAATTTGCGTTGATGGTTATGCTGGTCATTTGGATTTTCGTTTGCTATTTTGCCTATACCGTAACCAAGGAAATTGAGTTTTATGTTCTGGCTACTGTCGTTGGATTAATCATGGGGGGCATCCAAGCCTTATCAAGAGCTACATACTCCAAGTTAATACCTAAAAGCACTATTGACACCGCATCTTACTTCAGCTTTTTTGATGTGACTTATAATTTAGGCGTAGTGTGTGGAACATTCGCCTATGGTCTGATTGAGCACATCACCGGAAGCATGAGGAATAGCACCATTGCCCTGGCGGTTTTCTTCATTCTTGGGATAGTATTTCTTTCAATGGTGAAGTCGCCTTTATTAAACCCGAGTCAAAGACAATCGTAATGAATATTTAAGTAGACCTATTCATCAATGTGTTATCGAGTCTCATATCTCACTCAGAAATCGATTAAATATGCCAAACACTATGGTGAAGACAAGACTCAAATAGATAAACTTGAAAGTCAATTAGACCTCTACAGGCAAACGACCAATCATGTTTACCAGGCATTGGCCCAGGACTCCGTTGCTCCAGAGTTGCCCGTTATTACAAATGAGTTGCCAAATGAATTTCAAATGTACAAATGGGGAATTGTTCCTCACTGGGCCCAAGCGTATGATGATAATTTAAGGAGACGCTTCGTGGTGTCTCAAAGTGAGGAGATGTTCAACAAAAACATTTATCGTGACGCTGCTATAGAACGCAGGTGTCTTGTTATGATCGACGGATTCTATGATCATCACCATAGGTTTAATAAAACATTTCCGTATTTCATCAAGCATAAGAACGATGATCCGCTGATGATAGCCGGCTTATGGTCGCGTTGGGTGGATAGAATACATGATGTTGAATTGAATACGCTGGCCGTTATTACTACTAAGAGTAATGACAAGATGAAGGAAATTCATAATAATCCTGAGATGATCAAAAGAAAGAACAGTGCCGATTCGAGAATGCCAATTATTGTTCCCAGGGAGTTTTGGAAAAAATGGCTAAATCCTGAACGCATCGTTGAGCCTATAGATCAAAAAAAGCTGATCGATGAAATTTGTCTTCCCTATCCGGATGATTTATTGGAGATTTATTCAACCTTCCCATTGAACAGAGGCAGAGATATTATCAATTCACCCGAGGTTGGCCAGCGTAAAGATTATCCAGAATTGAGTAATGAACAATTAGGTTTGTTCTAGTTAATGCATTTAGTCCACATCCAGTTCGCATTAATCTTACTCAACTTCAAAAGATTTGATGTAGGTGACAACCTGCCAAATTTCCGAGGATGACAAAACATTAACATAAGACTGCATTGGAGGTCTGCCGGTAGTGATCTTCCAGTAAATCTCTCCATCAGTTTGATCCTGAATCCTCTTTGATGTCAGGTTGGCTGGTTTTGGATTCAAGTATTCCAATGTTACACCATCACCTTTCCCTGTTTCGCCGTGACATACTGTGCACAAAAGTTCGAAATTTTGCTTTCCAATGAGTGCAACAGCATTTCTATTATTACTCTCAAATGGATTTTTGATCTGTTTCGTTTCCACCGGAGCGACCCACAGGGTTTGGGAGTTTGACCTTAACCCGAAAAATTCACTAAACAGTTAGGGAGAAGGCATAAAAACAGGCATAAATTGCTTATATTGA
>JAQCLE010000111.1 GCA_027592755.1 Bacteroidota bacterium
TTACAATTTAATAGGAAAAAACGGAGGCTCTTCACCCCCGCTTTTCACAATCAAATCCAGCTACTTACTGGAGCCATGATATTCATCATTCTATGAGTACACGTGTTGTTGTGGTGAAATTTTCGTTACTCAGTCGCAGGTAGTAAACCCCGCGATGCCAATCATAAACATCAATGGTTTTCGCTGACATTAATTTGCCATATCGGTTGATAATCTGGCCATTTGGGCTGAATATATCCAGGTTCAATTGCATGTTTTCGGGGATTTCAATCGTTAGATATTCGGCAGCTGGATTAGGGTAAATATTTACCGTACCGACCAGTTCATCTTTGACACTGGTTATGACCTCTTCTTCAATCGTCACTGCGAATTCGTCAGATACCGACCCACCATTGCCATCATCAGCCGTTACAGTGACTATTACTGATCCGATTCCACCTTCTGACATCGTCAGGATTGTACCTGAAATTGACACGGTTACGACTGCCTCATCACTACTTGAAGCGCTCAATGTCAGGACATCGCCATCAGCATCCGAGAATGTTGAGCCCAAATCAATCTCAATATTGCCAAACCCTTCAACTTCAGTAATATCACCTAAAGAACTGGTAACTATAGGCGGGTTGTTAACAACTGCGGCATTCACGGTAACCGTAAATTCATCTGAAACTGAGCCTCCATTACCATCATCAGCGGTTACTGTAATGGTTGCTAATCCAATTCCTGCTTCTGAAATTGTCAGGATGGTTCCTGAAATTGAAACGGTTACGACTGCCTCATCACTACTTGAAGCACTTAATGTCAGGACATCGCCATCTGAATCCGAGAATGTTGAGCTCAAATCAGCCTGAATGCTACCAAATCCTTCGTCTTCAGTAATATCACTTACAGAACTGGTAACTATCGGTGGGTTGTTAACAACTACGGCATTCACGGTTACCGTAAATTCATCAGAAACCAACCCACCATTGCCATCATTAGCGCTTACGGTAATCGTTGCCAATCCGATTCCTGCTTCTGAAATTGTCAGGATGGTTCCTGAAATTGAAACAGTTACGACTGCCTCATCACTACTTGAAGCACTTAATGTCAGGACATCGCCATCAGAATCCGAGAATGTTGAGCTCAAATCAACCTGAATACTACCAAATCCTTCGTCTTCTATTTGATCACTTATGGAACTTGTTACCGCAGGTGGATTGTTTGGGGTTTCATTGACAATAACAACCCAGTCTTGTGTTGTTAATCCGTCCTCTGCTGTCACGGTGTATGTCACAGAACTATTGGCAAAATTCTGGCTCCCGGTGGGTGTAATAGATGCGCCATTTGAAATGGTAATCATGGGATTAAGAGCTGTCATATCGGTTCCCCTTGCAACCTCCACATCTACTGTATGCAAAGTGGTATTAATCGTAGCGAGACCTGTCTGCTCAGTAAGTATGAAGGAAAGGATATCTGTTTCAGTACTGAAAACCTCCAGCACTATCACATCGAACTCATCCGAAGTTGTAACGCCAGATCCGTCATCGGCAGTAACTGTTATAGTGGAAGACCCAAAACCTGCCTCAGTCAAGGTCAGAGTTGAACCTGAAACAGCGACGGTTGCGACGTTCGTATTGGAACTAGCTGCTGAATACGTCAAGGCATCACCATCCTGGTCTATGAATGTTCCTGATAAATCGACATTGAGTGTTACAAAACCTTCATTCAAATTCTGATCAGCTAATGGAATTGCAACAAGAATGCTTTCATTTTCATTGGTGATCGTTATCGTGAAAGCTTTCTGGAAATCACCCCCGTTTCCATCATTCGTTTCTAGACGAACGGAATAAGTGTTTTTAATTTCAAAATCAAAAACCTCTCCGGCACGAAGTTGATCTCCAGAAATACTAAACGAAGCATTATCGGTATCTCCAGTCCCAACCACCAGACTGTAAGAGTAATTTTCACCAGCATCTTCATCCGTAGTTGAAAGTGTTGCAATAACATCATCAATACTATTATTTTCGGCCAACGAATTGGCACTTAGCACCAAATCAGTTGGTGCTTCCGATACATCGTTCACTGAAATTGTAAACATTTCCTCAAGCGTATTTCCTCCGCCATCACTGGTTTGCACACGCACGGAATAACTGTTTTTACTCTCAAAATCAAAGCTTACCAAAGTTTGAAGCTGAGCTCCTGCTATCGAAAAGAAAGTATTGTCGGAATCTCCGGCTCCAGCAGCGAACGTATAAGTAAAGCTTCCGGACAGATCTTCCCCTGTTGTTGAAAAAGTACCAACCAAGGCTCCTGATATTTCATTTTCATTGATCGATTGATTAGAAAGATCAAGCGAGGTAACCGATGCTGGAAGATCATTGATAGAGATGCTAAAAACCTCTTCAAACGTTCCACCGTTTCCATCGTTTGTTTCAAGTCGCACAGAGTATGAGGGTTTGGTTTCAAAATCGAATACTTCTGCACTTTGTAGTTGATCACCCGAAATCGAGAATGAAGCATTGTCTATATCACCACTTCCGGAAACCAGTGAATACGTGTGTGATTGCCCACCGTCTTCATCAGTAGTTGTAAATGTTCCGATAGACGTGCCAATAGAAGTACTTTCATCTATGCTCGAGTTAGAAAGCTGAATGTCAGTTGGAAATTCATTTACATCGTTTACAGAGATGGTAAATGCTTTCTCAAATAGTCCACCATTTCCATCATTGGTTTCAATGCGGACGAAGTAGGTGTCTTTGCTTTCAAAGTCAAATACACTGCTTGCTCTAAGCTGGTTACCGGAAATATTAAACGTGCATCTCCAGCGCCGGAAGCTAAGGTATATGTGTAGGTTTCTCCTGCATCCTCATCCGTGGTGGTGAAATTTCCAATTACATCATTGATTGAGTTCTTTTCATCAATGGCTGATGCGTTGATCTCCAGAGCCGTTGGAGCTTCAGAAACATCATTGATATCAATTGTCCATTCTTCTTCTCTAATTCCTCCAAATCCATCGTCGGTCCGAATTCGAACGGAATAGCTCGTTTGAGTTTCGAAATCAAAGACCTCACCCGATCTCAGCTCATCACCAAAAATCGAGAAGGAGCCATTTCCAGAATCTCCCGACCCACTAACGAGTGTATAAGTATAGGTTTCGCCTACATCCTGATCAGTTGTGGTCAAAGTGCCAATGGTTATTCCAATGGCCAGACTTTCATTGATAGATGTATTTGAAAGATCAATATCTGTTGGAGCTTCTACCAGGTCATTGATGTTGATAGTGAATACTTTTTCAAACGTTCCGCCCAGTCCACTGGACTCAACTCAAATGTCAATTGTTGGAACAACCTCATGGTTCAAACCTGACGAGCTAACGAGGTCATTACCAGATATGTTAAAAGCTCCATTGCCGGCATCACCGGTACCTGTTGCAAAAGAGTAGATATAAGGCCCTCCAAGATCTGTTCCCTGAGTGCTGAAGGTGCCAATTGTAATACCACTTAGAGAATTTTCATCTAAACTATTGCTACTAAGCGTAATGCCGGTTATTGTTGAAGCTTCATCGTTGATCGAAACGGCAATCTCCTGCTCAAACGAGCCACCGTTGCCATCGTCTGTGATGATTTCCAGGTTGTAGGTCGATTTGGTTTCATAGTCAAATACCTCGGCAGTAAGTAACTGATCCCCACTGATAGTGAATGAATCATTGTCTGTATTTCCTACTTTCAGGGAATAGGTATGACTATCCCCGGCATCCTGATCGACAGAGGTCAGTGTGCCAACGGTAGAGCCTGCAGCCAGGTTCTCATTCACATTAGTGATCGATAAGTCCACATCTGTTGGATCGTCGTTGATGTCATTGATCGTAATAATCATTTCTTTGGAAAAAAGTCCGCCATTGCCGTCATTTGATTGAACCCGGATTGAGTAGGATGATTTGGTTTCAAAATCGAAAACAGCTGAAGTTCGAAGGTTTCCGAAAATATTGAATGAAGCGTTGTCCGTATCACCTTCACCTGACACCAGCGAGTAGGTGTGAGAATCGGTAGGGTCCGAATCTGTGGAAGAGAAATCACCGACCACGGTCCCTATTGCGGATTTTTCGTCAACATCTGTATTTGTTAACTGAATATCAGTTGGTGGGGAATTCTCCTCAACGATGGTTACACTCCACAATTGACTAGTCGCATCTTCTGCGGTTACTGTATAAGAAACTGAATTTGTAAAATCCCGTGTAGTTCCACTATTTGGACTTATAGAAGCACCAACAAATAAGCTAAACGTTGGAGCCAAAGTAGTGAGATTGGTACCTAATGTTGCTTCTGCTAGCACGGCGTGATTAACATCGTCTATTGAGACATTACCTGTTAATTCAGTAAAAGTCATATCAAAAATATCTGTGATATTATTCGGGGATTCGAAGGCACCTCGAGAGGGTGAAAGAGTATTTCGACTTGTCCCAAGTAAGTCCCCAGTAATTTCAGGGATTGGTATTCCACGGAAATCAGAGTCGGATAAAGAGGCTCCTGATAAGGTGAGATCATTGATCGATGGATTGGTGAATGCTGGCTGGGCTACTGTGGTACCGGGGGCATTCACTAGAATGGTTGCCAAATCTCCCAGTTCTAAGCCATTTACATATTCTTCTGTTCCAGCATCGTCCGTAATGAATATGTTATTGTGACTTATCGTTAAGTCTGTCGGAAATGAATGTGCAATGCCTTTTTCGGTACCATTCAGGTTATTTCTGGTGATCGAAATGATGTTATTGCTAACTCTTAATACATCGGCAAGGTCATTTATCCCTGCAATAATTCCTTGAGATGAGCCATCGACACTATTTGCTCCTTCTATTAAGATGGTATTGTGATCAATCGTAAGGCTTGTTGATATTCCACCTACACTGATTCCTAGAATACTTCTGGCGTTGATCGGATTAAGATGGATGGAATTGTTGTAGATCCTCATATCACTACCACCTGTCTGGACATCTATTCCATGAATTTTACCATCTCCGTTAGTGGTAGCACTCAAATGATCAAAGGCACCTGAATACTGTATTTTGTTATTGAAGACGTTTGCTCCATCCACCGTAATTAGCCGAACAGAAGCGAAAAAACCTTTGTAAGTAGCCGAGTTATCTAGAAAGGAAAACTCACAACCTGAAATGGTGACATTGGTGGCCGTGGAAAAAATTATTGGAACTCGCTGGGTACTAAATTTTGTGTTCTTGATTTCAATATTTTCTGGAGCTACAAGCGAAGTGAAATTGACATTGAATTGTAAAAGTGCTGTCTGGCCTGAGCCTGAAGATTGAAATTCCAACACATTTTTTCCATCAATGATGAAATTTTTAATATCGCTGGCAAACAAGCTTGCCGTCGGGGCATTAATGGTAGCAGAACTTGCTCCATCTGAGACTGTGACTGTGACAGAATAAGTATCTGTGCCTTCAAAATCATCAAAAGTGAGGGACGAATTCCAGGTGTCAGTATATCCATCCTCTATTTCAAATATTACATTCCCAGAAATACCATTGTCTCTTACATCCGTCAACGCAGTAATTACACTATTGTAGTCCGCAGCGCTTCCAATGGTATAGGTGCCTCCTTGTAGTTTTGTTGTGACCGTAACATCCCAGCCCTGTGTAGATCCGTTCTCAGCGGTAACTGTATAATTGACTGAACTGGAGAAATCCTGACTGACACCTGAAAGTGGTGAGATACTTGCCCCCGAAGAAACGATGATCGCAGGAGTAAGATCGCTAACATCTGCTCCAAGTCCCATATCAAACTGAATAGTGTGGTTTACATCATCAATTGTACTTGAGCCTACTTGTCCGGGAATCGAAAAAGTGAGAATATCGGTTTCGGTTTCGATTACATTATTAATTGATACAGTGAAGCTCTTTTCTAAAGCAAACCCTTTGTTATCGGTGCTTCTTATCCGGACGGAGTAAGAACTCTTGATTTCAAAATCGAAAACCTCACTAGCTTCAAGTTGAGCTCCGGTAATAGTGAAAGAAGCATTATCATCATCCCCTGCCCCAGAAACAAGAGCATACGTATGAGTGTCTCCGGCATCATCATCCGAGCTAAGACTACCAATGACGGCACCGGAGGATTGATTTTCGTTGATCGAATTGTTGTCCAACGATAAGGATAGAGGAGGACCGTTGGCTCGATCTACCGCGACAAGTCCTTCAAAATTTAATGAACCAACAGTAAAATGATTACCTCCGATGAACACATTCAAATCCGCATCTTCAATAACCTGCACGCTGTTGGTTGTACTGACGGTCCAACTATCCAGGGTGCCATCAGTATGGATAGCTGCCACGCGACTTCTCGAGGTGCCAACTATGTTTGAGAAAGAACCAACCGCGTAAACGAGATCTCCAACGATGTTGATGTCAGTGATTATATTGTTCGCTGAAGGATTCCAGCTTAATGCGGTGCCTAAAGATTGATCAATGGCCGCAATTCTATTGCGGGACTGCCCTCCGATATTTGTAAAAGAACCAGCGGCATACACTGTTTCGTCACTACCAATGTCGATACTGTAAACAATGTTGTTGGCATTGGGATCCCAGGAATTTGCCATTCCATCAACCAGACTTAGTTCAGCTATTCTGTTTCTGGATTGACCTCCTATAGAGGTGAAATTTCCACCAACATAGATTGTATTGCTATTAGAAACAGCTAATTCATACACGATATTGTCGGAATTGGGATTCCATGATGTAGCAGTTCCCGTACTTGCGTTTACTGCACCAACATAATTTCTTGCTGTACCATCAATATTTGTAAAAAAGCCTCCGATGTAAAGTGTGCCATTGTCTAATGCCATTGCACGAATAGTACTACTAGGATTTGGGTTCCACGAAGAAGCCAAGCCAGTCGTGGCATCAACTATTGCCAGTCGATTTCTGCTGGCACCACCGATATTGGCAAATGAACCTCCAACGATAACATCAGCTCCATTGACGACTATGCCATGAACATTACCATCTGCATCTGGTGCCCAGCTGGTCACCTGACCCGTACTATAATTGATGGCAGCCAGGTTACTTCTCTTTTCTCCCCCTATCCCAAAAAAAGCCCCACCAACAAAGATTTGAGTCCCATCGGAAGCCACAGTATTAGCAGGACCGTTACACCCGGTGTCAAAAGAGGTCAAAACGTCACCTGTGCTAGTGTCAAAAGCTACAATCCCAGATCTGCTTACTCCTTCGATTGTAGAGAAAAGACCAGTGCAGTACAGCGTAGTGCCTTCAATAAAAAAAGAATTCACATTGCTATCGGAAGTTGGATTCCAACTGGTAATAGCTCCTGTAGATTCTGTAAATGAGGCTATTCTGCTTCTGGATTGTCCTCCAATGGTCGCAAAGGCTCCACCCACATAGATCTCACCCCCACTCACCAATATCCCGTAAACAGTTGAGTTCGCTGAAGGATTCCAATTGTTTAATACGCCAGTTGATTCGTTTATCGAAGCGATGTAGTTTCTGGACGTACCGCCAATCGTGGTGAAACTTCCACCAATGTATACCTCACCTCCGGAAATAGAAATTGTTCTGACAATACTGTTGGCTGCTCCTGGATTCCAACTTGTAGCATTTCCTGTCGTAAGATCTACGACGGCTATTCTTTCTCTTGATTGTCCACCAATGCTGGTGAATTGCCCTCCAACGAAAATATTAGAGCCCGAAATGGCCAATGAATATACTGTTGAATTAGGTCCAGGATTCCAGCTGGTGGCCAACCCTGTACCTGTATCGATGCCTGCAAGTGTCACTCTTGATTGCCCCCCGATCGTACTGAATCCTCCACCCACGTAAACAGTACTACCATCTATGGCTAGTGCATTAACGGAAGAATTAGGAGAGGGATTCCAACTGGTTACATTTCCAGAAGCGTCAATCTGAGCGAGATAATTTCTTGCTTGACCATCCACTTCCGTGAATTCACCTCCGATATAAAAACCCCCTGAACCGTCAGCTATAGAAGCATTTACCGTTCCATTAATTTCAGCGTAGTTTGCTAAAACATCGCCGGAACTATTTACCGCAGCTCCATATCGATTCATCTGGCCAATTCTGTTGAACAATCCACCAACATAAACAAGATCATTTGCTTCATCCGCTTCGATGGCCCACACTACACCATCAGTATTAAAATCTTCGAAATTGCTTAGCACGTTTTGTGCTTTTAAAGGAAGCACACCAATCAGAAATATGATTAATAATTTAAGTAGGAAAGTAAGTTTTTTCATGGCATTGCGATTTATTTTCCTTTAGTCCTGCCATTTTCAAAATGTGAACATGTGTTTGGTTTTTTTTATATTTCTTTGAAGCGTTCACATTTTACCGTTTCAAAGACTAATACTTGAGAGTCATTTTTTTTAAGAAGGAAAAAGAGCTATTGAGCAGGATTCGTTCCGGAGATGAAAGGGCCATGGAAAGTGTGTATACCAATTATCGAAATGATTTTATACGCTGGAGTAAAGCCAAGTATTCAATCTCAGCCAATGATTCATTAGATCACTATCAGGATACAGTCACTATCTTCTTTGAAAAGGTAATGAATGGAACGCTGACAGAAATTGAGAGTACCATAAAGACGTATTTGTTTGGTATTGGGAAAAATCGAATAAAACAGCGAATTGATTCAGAGATTAGAAAGGAACAGCATACAGCAGCCCTCGTGGAGCATTATCGGTTTTTGGCAGAAAATGATGAGATGATTGAAACTTTTAACGCTGCCCAGGAAGCAACAAGACGTGTTTTCGATTCAATCGGAGAGCCCTGTAAAACCATACTTAAACTGTTCTACTTTGAAAAAAAGGTAATGACAGAAATAGCCAAAGAGATGGGACATAAGAGCGAGGCGGTCTCCAGAACGACAAAAAAGAGGTGTCTGGAGAAAATAAGATCAAGTGTTTTGTTGAAATCTAATGATGATGGATAAGTCTGAAAACTACATACAAGGCAAACTTTCTGCTGAGGAAAGGAAGGCTCAAGAACTTGAAATGACAGCTGGTGATAAAGAAGAGTCTGCTTTTGAGTTGGGGGTAAGAGTTGTGTTTGAAGATAAGGTCCGAAGTGAGCTTAGAAAGATGATTTCAAGTTTTGAAGGAAGGTCATCCAGGAGCACCCGAATGCCCATTTATATAGGAATTGCAGCTTCAGTCGCACTTCTTGCGACATTTACTTTCTTTTTGAATTCGGGTAAAGAAAATCTTTTTGACGAATACTACAAATCGTACCCAAATTACGAGTTTACAGCCGTCAGAGGAGAAAGTAATGAAAGCGTAAAAGAACTGGCATACAGGGCCTATGACGGCAAGGAGTACGCTGATGCGGTGAATCTGTTTACTCAATTATTAAAAGAAAGCACCGGGGATGTTCCATCCAGTTTTTTCCGCGGTATGAGTTTGATGGAATTGAGACAATATGAAAATGCCCTGATTGATTTTAATATAGTAATAGAGGCCGGTAATGAATATAACGAGGCAGCTACCTGGTATGCTGCCCTTGCTCAACTCAAATTGGAAAATTATCCCAAGGCGAAAAGTTTATTAAATCGTCTGTTTCAATCAGAAGAGTATTCAGGAAAAGCTCAAGCCTTAAAGATGGAGCTTTAGATTCGCCTCCTCTTATTATAGGCAATAGCCAGCATTACCACCATAAGCAACGCAATCGGTAACATCCAAATCATTGGATTACGATCAATTTTGATTGGTTGATTGTCTCCAATTAAAACAAATCCTCCCCAATAGAAAGGGTGGCGGGCTTTTCCAGTGGCAGTTTCCAGATATTGTTTTCTAGCATGGTTCAACGCTACATCTTTTGATTGTCCATTATTGAGATTTTGATAGAAATACTTCATCAAGTCTGGAGTGGATTTATCAGAAGCAGGCCACAGACTCATTACAACGCTAGGAACACCAGCTGATCTAAATGCACGTGCCATGCTCATAACTCCCTCACCTTCTTCAATTTTGCCTACTCCTGTATTGCAGGCACTTAATGTAACGAGAGTTGCATTGAGACTCATGTTTTCTAACTCAAATGCATGAAGCATTCCATCTTCACTATCATCCTTATCACTAAACATTAGTTTTGAGTAATTTGGATCTTCCTGGTTAATAATAGAATGGGTCGCAAGATGAAGGATATCATAAGAACCCGCTTCTTTTTTAAACAAAGCTTCAGTGGCGCTTTCTCCCAACCTAAGATCACCTTCCATAATTTCACTCACTTTTCGGGCTTCGTCCTCTGCCCCAGGAAGTGGATTAAGTATATCGGATCGAACAATTAATTCATCCAATGGCACAGATTCACCTACAACTTGCTCAAATTTTGGTGCATAGGACAACAACTTGGAATTCCCGTTAGTTTCCTGAGGAACTCTGGATACAAAAAGCGTGGCTGAAAGGTCATATGTGATGGAGTGACTGAACAATAAATAATCTTCACCTTCAGGCCTTCGCAAAAGAATATCAAATGGTACGAAGCCAATAATGCCATCCGGAATGATAACTAAATGTTTATCTGGAACTAAAAAATCTTCAATCGGTGCTATTAACTCTTTAAATAATTCGAATGAAGCTGCTCGAAAATCTTCTTTTCCAGGTTCCTGAATGGCTTGTCTTAATAACTGAATTTTATCCACTAATTCAAGGCTCTTTAGTTGCACCACTCTATGCTCTTCTGATGTAATAATAGATATCGTCAAATCATTCTGTTCGGAGTAGTTATATTGAATTACTGAAGATCTTGATTCTGAATTTGAAAGGAATTGCTGAACTCTTTGGATTTTTACAGGATCAATTCCGTATTTATTTAAAGTATATTTGGGATAGTTCGCCTCAAGCAAATCAATGAAAGATTCATAGGACCGGTTGGTTTCAAAAAGCTGAGTTTTAATGGCGTCCAGCTCAGGTGAGTGCTTATCTTCATTCAAAATATTAAGAATCAAATTGTTAAGCGAATCTTGCTTGTTTTTGAAAAGCAATTCAGTTTTAAGTAAATCTTCAGGAATGTCAGAAATTCTTATGGCCTTTTCGGCATTAAGTTTACTTAATAATGCAGAACCTTTCGCAAGTTCGCTATACCTGAAAATTTCTTCCTTGTAGGCATGATTCGGGTTCAACTCATTCAACTTATAATAAATTTTATTAGCACAGTCGGCAAGTTGTTTGGAACTTGAGGAGATTGACAACAAGTCACTGTCTTTTGAGAAATTCCTTTTGAATTTTTTTATAAGATTTTCACTTTCAATAATGAAACTTATCGATGGGACTATTTCATCAGCAACCTGCCCATTTGCAAAAGAATTAGCCAGGCCAATGAGAGATCTAAGTGCTTCGCGAAAAGAGAGATAGTAATTGACTTCAGGCACTGACTTAACATCTCCTTCCCAGTCGTATTCGGGCAAGTTGTGTTGAAGCGCCAGTTGAAAGTTTTGTTGAGCTTTGCCCGTTTCATTCAGCTTCAAGTAACAGTTAGCAAGTCGGTTATAATTATCAGCTTGATCATAATTATATGGGCCATATACCACCTTCCCTATTTCAATGGCAATAGAGAAATAATCCGCAGCTTTATGATAATCTTGATCCTCAACAGCAATAGCACCAAGGTTATAGTAAGCATAACCTACCCAATGGTTATTAATCCCATATTTCTCAATTCTTGCATTTAGTATGGATTTGAAATATTTTTCTGCCTCTCTGAATTGCCCCATGCCTCCATAACATAAACCAATGTGCTCTAACGATTGTAAAATACTACTGTGACTTGGGCTCAACTGCACTTTTCGAATATTCAATGCCTTTTGATGAATTGTCAGAGCGTCTTCAAACAAATCTTTTTTATAAAGAAGATATCCAATATTGTTGTAGCTATTAGCCACTTCGAGATGATCCACCCCTAAGAATTTTTTCCTTAAATTAAGAGACAAGGTGTAGTACTCAAGAGCTTTGTCATATTGAAGCAAGTTTTTGTACATGATGCCCATATTAGCATAAATAGCTCCAACATCAGGATGAGATACTCCGAAAACGGAGATGCAATGCGCTAATGCCAATCTAAATTGCTCTAAAGCGGCTTCAAATTCACCTGTATGCCATTTTATTCTTCCATAAAGATCAAGCAACTTGGACAGCAAAATTTTGTCTAAAATTGAATTATCGTCTATTACCTTTTTTGCTGTCACGTATGCCTTTTCGGCTTCCTGCAGATTACTATTATGGATAATGTATGCAAATCCCTTTCCAACATTAGCCTCAGCCAATTCGATTGCTATTGGATTAAACCCAATAATTGAATCATACAGCATGTGGGCTTCATCTGTCTGTCCAAGCTTGACTTTTAGTTGAGCCTTAAGACTTAATATCTCTACAGGGCTAACAATCAGAGAGTGACGTCTTATCAGGTTAATTGAATAGTCTATCTCTTTACCAGCTTGATCGAAATTGTTTGTTTTGAGATGGCAGGTGATAAGTTCTTTACAAGCATTATCACACTCATCCGAACCTTTATGAATAAAGTTGCAATATCCCGTAATGCTTAA
>JAQCLE010000112.1 GCA_027592755.1 Bacteroidota bacterium
CCCACCATCTACGGGATAGCCCTCAAAGGTATGGGTGATGAAGCAAAATTAGGATCAGCAGGTTTGATCCTGGCAATTGTTGGAGGTGCATTAATGCCACCTTTACAGGGTGGCATTATAGATATGGGAGGAACCGGTCTTAGCGACTTGCAATTGTTCGGGTTCATTCCGGAAGTTAATTTTTCTTTTATTTTACCTTTAATATGCCTGTCTTTTGTCGGGGTTTATAGTTGGAGAGCATTTAAAAGAAATGGAAGTTTATCGTAAGCCATGAAAACGTATTATTTGGCACTGGATCTCAAAAATGATCCTAAACTTATTGTGGAATATGAAGAATACCACCGGAAAGTTTGGCCTGAGATCCTACAATCTATTGCCTCATCAGGGATACAATCCATGGAAATCTTCAGGGTCGAAAACCGGGTATTCATGATTATGAATGTGAACGATGAATTTTCATTTGATAGAAAAAATGAAATGGATAATAATAATAAGCGGGTACAGGAATGGGAAGATTTGATGTGGAAATACCAACAGGCATTGCCCAATTCAAAACCAGGTGAAAAATGGCGCCTAATGGATAAAATCTTCCACTTTGATGATTCACAGATTTCATTCTAAAAGATCACAATAATGTCAACAACTGACCCCTACGTATTATCACCGGATTCAATAAAAGACCCGCCGCAGACCTTTCGATCCAGGTTGAAATACCTGGGCCCAGGTTTTATTTTATCCGCATCTATTGTTGGCTCCGGTGAGCTCATTGCCACGACCACATTGGGAGCCCAAGCAGGATTTATTACTTTTTGGGTTATCATAATAAGCTGCCTGGTAAAAGTTGCGTTGCAGGTAGAATTTGCTAAGTACACAATCCTCACAGGTAAGACCACAATGAATATTATTGATGAGCTGCCAGGCCCGCGATTTGGCAAGGCACGCTGGTCTGTATGGGCTATGTTCGGGTTTATGATAATTAAATTATTACAGCTCGCCGGCATTTTAGGGGGTGTTGCCATCGTTCTGAACATAGCTATTCCAGGTATGTCAATAGCACCCTGGGCCTTTATCATTGCCATTTCCGTATCACTGTTGATTTATAAAGGCTATTACAAACCGATTGAGAACTTTTCGGTCATCATGATTGGATTTTTTACCTTGTTCACCTTCATGTCCTTGCACTTTGTTCAATACACCCCATTTGCATTTACTTTTGAGCAAATCTTAAGCGGTCTTCAATTTAGATTACCGAAGGAGGCCGCGGCTGTCGCCATTGGGGCGTTCGGCATTACAGGAGTCGGGGGTGATGAAATCATGTATTACAATTATTGGTGCTTGGAAAAGGGCTATGCACGATATACCGGCCCCCGGGAAGATTCAGATGATTGGAGGGAGAGATCGAAGGGTTGGATTAAAACCATGTACCTCGACGCAATCGCGGCGATGATTGTATACACTGTTGTTACAGCGTTGTTTTATTTATTGGGAGCCAGCGTTTTGTATGCCCAGGGTAAGATTCCCGAGGGATATGAAATGATAGAGACCATATCGGCCATTTATACGGAGTCGTTAGGCCCGGGAGCAAAGATCGTTTACCTTGGAGGAGCCTTTTTGGTTCTTTTTTCAACCTTATTTGCATCATTGGCAGCTTGGGCGAGATTATTTCCAGACATTTTCGGTATGCTGGGATGGATAAACTTTTCCGATATGGCTGTCAGAAAACGCTATTTGGCGATTGTTGCCTGGACGGCACCTCTCTTATGGGCTTCCTTATTCTTGTTCATTAAACTACCCGTGATTTTGATATTGTCCGGTGGTATCGTTGGTTCATTTATTCTGTTTGTTATTGTATTTTCCGGAATCTACATCCGATATTGGAAAACGGAATCATATTTCAAAGCAGGATTGCTTTACGATATGATTTTATGGATTAGCATAATTTCCATTTTCTCAATTGGCCTATATGGACTTTGGCAGCTTTTCTTTTAGATATACGGAGCTTTTGGTTTATGGTAGCTTTTTGGAGCTTGGCCTACAACGTCAGGAGTCGTCGTTTGGCAAAAGCTAATTTTCAATAAAAGGGCTACACTTTTGCTGGAAAAAACTCCATAATTCTGGATTATCCAGTGCCTGAAAACTAATTCCATCATCAGAGAAGAGATCGCACCATTCAGTCTGGCCAAGGGTTTCAAATGACCCTATGAGTTGTTTATAATATTGTTCACTATTGAATAGCGAATCTTTCGAAAACCAATGGTCATAATTTAATTGGAGATCGAGTTTTAGGTATCCTTTATCGGTATCCTTAAAGCGGTCGACTATTTCGTGGGCAACAAAACTGTTATTTAACCTGGCCGAGAATTCTGCGAGTTTCAGCCATTCTTCGGATGATTTTATAGAATCCTGATCGAATATTGTTATCATATCATTAAGCATCTGGTCGCGAAGGTTCCAGGAATTGAAATCCTGATTATAATGGATGGCCAGATTTGCAAACAATGGGATGGCTATTTTCAAGACACCCTCAGTGGGTATCATATGATAGGCCCTGCTGCGCATCAGACGCCCAAGATCCTCTAATGTTAATCCCGACTCATTTTCTCCTTTTTGTTCCTTCTCAAAAAAATAATTGATAAGATTGAACCGTTCGACGTCACTTGCATACTGATCAAGGCCGACTAACTTGATGTAGTTATCCGTCATGGGATCAATGAATTCATTGTGATGGTATTGGTACCAAAACTTATTATTAATCATTGACCTGTAAGACAGATCAAGAGGGAAACTCCATTTCATAAAATCATCTTCAGAGATTTTATTTTTGAGCATTTCCTCATAAAGCCAGGAATAGATTCCTTCTGCATCTCTTACATAGTAATTGGCTCGCCTATTTGTTTTCTGTCTCTGAACAATGGAATCAAGAGCCTGAAGAAAGTTATGCTCCAATATGCGTACCGTGTCGTAATCTTCGGGTTTTGTATTGTAAAAGACCTTAACAACGGCTTTACGCTGGTCATATAATTCCTGATTGAAAGTGGAGAGATTATCCTCTTTTTTCAACAAATCACGGATTTCTGACCGACTCATCAAGCGCAAGCTGTCCTTTGAAGTGCCCTTTAATTGATCGTTAAATTCTTCCCAATTTTCTTTTGCGATAGTTCTATACACGACGTCTTCTGGAAGATACTTTTTTAATCCAGCCATTATATTTTCTGCTCTTTGGTTTTGCAATGCTTCATTTAATTCAGCACTACCTTCCACGGATGCATAGGCCCATATCTTCACCCCTTTCACAATAAAATCCTGAAGTACATCAGTGTAAAGCGCTTCATTTTCATTTGTTATGGTCGTTTGACCTCTTTCAAAAGGTATTTGAAATGAAAATGATTTAAGAATTGGAATGATCTTAAGATCTACTTCAGGCCATTCCGATAAGATGCTGACACCTTCATAAAAATCATGAATAGCTCCAGGTGTATTTCGGTGATATTTAACCTGGCATAGCGACCCGTCCTTAATGAAGAGAACATTGTATTCATATTGTCCTTCATTAGAAAGTGTATCTAGGCCTAAGTATGACATCCAATAGGGCAATGGCCTGGGCTGATTTTTCAAGGCTTTTGTGTCATATTCTGTTAATCGAAAATGATCAGCCAGGTCATCATACAAGTCGTCCTTATAAACTGGTTTTAAGACTGTTCCATTAAAAATGGAAGAGCCTTTGTTTCTCCCCAATATTTCGGAATCATGGTCATATGAAGAACGAAAAACTTTTTCGAGGGCCATTCCATCTTTTGGTCCGGTGATGAATTGCACAATGGGTCTTGCATCGGGTGTAAAGAGATACAAGTCCTGGCCTTTCTTCCGAATGAAAAACTTTGATTCTGCTAGCAACTGGTCAAAGTCCTCGCAACTCCGGCGATCATATTCCTTTAATTCCCAGGCAAAATTTTCTTTTAAGCTGAAGACCTGAGAGAAGCCATCGGAGCAGATGGCCACAAGAAAGAACAGGGTTAAGAATCGAATATTCAAGCCAGCAATTTGTTTAACCGGTCGCTTTACTTACGGTCAGTTCAATAAATGTTCTTGTCAAATGTATTGTAATCGATTCTAAAAGGTAATAGCTACCTGACCTTTTTTGGCTTTTTATGGTAAGACTTCCCTCTATTTTTTGAACCTTGTGGATCGTAATCTGGACCACTGCCAAGGTGAGGAGGGAGCTTGATTTTTCGAACCTCAGAACCAATCAGGCGCTCTATTTGATGGAATTTCCACATATCGTCTTCATTGATAAGCGTGAAAGCAATCCCTTTTGAGGACGCTCGAGCCGTCCGTCCAATGCGATGAACATAATCTTCAGCATCCCTTGGAACGTCATAGTTCATCACCAGATCAATGTCTTCAATATCGATTCCCCGGCTCAGTATATCAGTGGCAATCAGCACGGGGAAAGTTCTATTCCTATAATCAAGCAAAAGCTTTTCCCGCTCATGTTGTTCAAGGTCAGAATGAATAGCCTCTGATTGGATGCCCAGCTTTTTTAGATCCCGGTTCAATTCTTTCACAGTTGATTTACGGGAGCAAAATATAAGAACACTTTTCAGTGTTTTAGCCTGGAGCAGATGAGCGATCAGGCTATTTTTTTGGCCATCGAAAGTTAAAAAAGCTCCCTGAACCACACGTTCAGCGGGTTTGGATATGGCAAGAGAAATTTCTTCTGGATGGGATAAAATCTTTTGAGACAGTTCTCTTATCTTTTTTGGCATAGTTGCCGAGAAGAGTAAGGTTTGTCGCTCCTTGGGTACATCCTTTATTATTCGTGTAATATCTTCATTAAAGCCCATATCCAGCATTCTATCAGCTTCATCAAGGATTACATGCTTTATTGATGTCAGGTCAACATACTCCTGGTTGATGTGGGCAATGAGGCGACCGGGAGTCGCAACCATAATGTCAGCTCCCGTTTGGATGGCTTTCTTCTGAATATCCCATGAACTGCCATCTCCACCGCCATAAACGGCGATGGAGGAAACATTTAAGTAATAGGCCAGTCCCTGAATTTGATTATCAATTTGTATGGCCAGCTCACGTGTTGGAACAATAATGAGCACTTTAATATTGTCGTGTTTTTCCGCCTGATGGATTTTATTTAAGATAGGCAATAAAAAGGCTGCTGTTTTACCTGTACCAGTTTGGGCACATCCAATCAAATCCTTTCCTTCCTGAATGACAGGAATTGCCTGTTCCTGTATGGGTGTCGGGTTTTGGAACCCCATAGCTTCAAGCCCTTCAATTATTTCACTGGAAAATCCGAAATCCGAGAATGTCAATGGAGTTGTAATTTTTGTGCAAAGCTATATGGGCTAGAGCTTACAATCAATTAATTAATTAGGGACCATTTTTCCCGAAAAGAGATGCTATCCTTTTGAGGTGAATAGTCGTTTTCTAGAAAGCCCTAACTGCACGTGCATAGGCAGTGACTTCCTTAGAACACTTGAACTGGCAGCCATCGGAAAATATCTCGGTCCATGCATGGCTCCTGCTTTCGCCATCAGGCTCATTGTACTCCGACGAGCTCCAATAATAGGCATCGACAAAAATATCAATGCTGCTGCTAAAGCAGCAGCATTGATGACTGCTTTGTTAAGATAAAGTTTGTCTAGCTCATCGATGGATGGCAGGAACCAGTCTTTATATTCTCCCAATTCAAATGTAGCGCAGCGCCTGGCAGCTATATTTCCAGACGTACAACCTGCTATTATTTCATTGGTATTTTGAGAACCCGCACCTATTCCTGTGCCATCTGCCCCTGATATTACTGTGCCATAACAACCCCACATAAAAAGTGTATTCTCATTATAGGGTTCAACCACAAGGCCATGCTGGACATCGGCATTATATCCCGGGTCACCGGGCTGGAGGATATAAGCTATTATTCCTCCAAGAGCAAAATCACCCACTTCATAGGTCACTATGCTTTTAGGGTCTGGTTCTATCGGTTCATTTTCACCACACGATTGACATATGAAGAAAACCACTGAGAGCGATATGAATGACTGCCTCATTTATAAATTCTATTTTGATGAATTTAAAACAAATCTAAAAAAGTTCATCACCAAACCCCCCAAAAAGTCCAATGCCAACTTTGGCTTTTTTGGAGAGGAGGTAGGATTACTCTTGCCTCGTCTGTCAGGCGGGCATTTTCTCAAACCGATTGTTTGGTCTGTCAGAAGTTTTTCGAGTACCGCCGGGAGTCGTTCAGGCGACAGTCGGCGATCTTCAAACGCACTTTGGCCGTCTCTTGATTGGTCAGGAAATCACGCATCCCGAACGCCTCTGGCAGCATTTGTGGGATGCGCTAATGCATACCAATCGGCGTGGCTGGGAGATTATTATTCTCGGCGCGCTGGATGTTGCCATATGGGATATTTATGGTCAGATGCTGAAGCAGCCTGTCTGGAGACTGCTTGGCGGAGCACAGCGCGGGCCGTTTCAATCAACTGTTGACGCCGCCGTCGAAGTCGTTCCTTATTGTACTTTAGTGTCTGATGTCTGGGGCGGCGAGCAGATATTTTCGCAGCAGGTTGCCCGTGCCGAAACACTGGCGTCGCTGGGTTACCGCGCATTCAAGGTGGAACCAATGATGTCAGCACCAAAGGATGTTGTTGAGTTGGCTAGACGATGTCGCCAGGCCATTGGTGACGAACTCACATTGATGGTCGATGTCGGTTATCTGTTCAATGATGTTCCTGCCGCCGTTCGCGTTTGTCGTGAGTTGGAAGAACAGAACATCTATTTCTTCGAGACGCCATTTCCCGTCGATACACCGGAGCCGTACGCAAAGCTGGCGGCAAAGACCTCAATTCCACTCGCGATGGGTGAGCATGGTGTCACTCGGTGGGAATTTCTCGACATGATGGACCGCGGTGGTGTGACTGTTGTGCAGCCATATATGACAACGTGTGGTGGCCTGACAGAAGCGAAACGCATCGTCGAACTCGCCGCACCGCGCGGAGCTCAGGTGTGCCCCGGCAACTGGTCAACTCAGATTCTGGGAGCCGCCTCTGTCCATCTTGCAGCCTATTCGCCCGTCACACCGTTTATAGAGTTTGCTCCTGCAGAGGTATTCGAATCACCTCTCAGACGCGAACTGCAGAACGCTGGATTTCCTGTCAGAAACGGAGCTATCCTGCTTCCCGAAACACCGGGCATCGGATACCACTTACCTGCGGAGATCGTGGAGAAATTCCGAATTTAAACAGAGTGGCACAGAATGCATGACTCACCAGGACAATCCCGATGCGGTGACCCGGATTCATCAGGTTTCGGGGAAAGCTGAAGGACCGTTACGGCCGACTAACGTCCGCTGGCTCATCGTTGCGATGCTGATGGGTTTTACGATTCTGGGTCATTTTAATCGTGTCAGTATTTCGGTAGCGGCAAACGCAAAATTCATCGGCCCCGGTCTTCTGACGGCTGAACAGATGGGGCAGGTGTATTCGACATTTTTGCTGATTTATACACTCTGCATGCTGCCCGGCGGTTGGGTGATTGATCACATCGGCCCAAGGCTGGCGATGGCTGGTATGGGCCTTGGCATAGGTTTCAGCGTGGTTCTGACCGGCGGACTTGGCTGGCTGGGCCTGCCCATTGCTTCGTTGTTCATTCCATTGTTGTTTGTGCGAGGTATCGCCGGAAGCCTGAGTACTCCTTTGCATCCGGGGGCAGCTCGCAGTGTTTCGCTGTGGCTGCCGCTCACGAGTCGCTCCACAGCCAACGGATTGGTCACGGCGGGTGCTTTGATCGGGATCTCGCTGAGTTATCCCGGTTTCGGCTGGCTGATGAATCAGTTCGACTGGTCGTGGGCCTTCGTGATTTCGGGATCAACAATGATGGGGTTTTCGATATTTTGGCTTCTTGTTTCTACGGATGATGCGGCCAGTCATCCGAAGGCAAACGCCACGGAAAAACAGATGGTCGTGCTGAACAGTGTAGTGCCGTCGAGTTCCAGAGCATCAGTGGGCGACTTCACCGCGTTGTTTCGGAACCGCGGGCTGCTGATACTGACGTTCAGCTACGCGGCGTTGAGCTATTTCCAGTATTTGTTCTTTTACTGGATCGAATTCTATTTCGGCAAAGAGCTAAAACTACCGGAGGATGCAAGTCGTCATGCGTCGTTCATCGTAACGATGGCGATGGCCGTTGGAATGGCATTTGGAGGTGTCCTGGCAGACCAGTTGTCTCGTCGCATAGGACTTCGCTGGGGTTGCCGAAGCATCGTAATTGCGGGCATGTTGATGAGCGCCGTATTTGCCTGGTTTGGTGTAGCGGCAGAAGATCCGAATCACGTGATCTGGTTGTTTTCTCTGGCTCTGGGCTCGCTGGGACTCTGTGAAGGAATCTTCTGGACGTCAGCACCGGCGCTGGAGCCGAAGAACGGGGGGCTTGCCTGCGCCTTCCTCAACACGATCGGGAACGCTGGTGGAATCCTTGCTCCGGTCTGCACACCGTGGATTGGAGCCCATTACGGCTGGCCCACAGCCATCGGCGTTGCCTGCTGCGTTTGCGCCGCTGGTGCTGTCCTTTGGTTGTGGATTGATCCTTTAGACCCTAAAGCAGAAACGATCTCGCCCAATTGGTTGTCAATTCTTTCACGTTCAGGATCTAACGCTTTAAAGAAATAATTACTGATTTGAAGATCAAAGTCAGCTAGGACACCAAAACGCACATTGTCTCCACAATGAAAAAACATGGCCTTCAATGCCTTGATACATAAGTAATGAAGATTATTTTTCTCACCTGCAACATGGTAAAGAAGTTCTTTTATGACAATAGGATGCATAAGTGAAGTAATTTGATTCTTCTGCTCCATTGCCTTGAAATGAATTACATCTTTTTCTATATCATTTATGTCCTTGTCAGTTGCAATGTTTCGATAGGCGTTTGTGTCAAAAATTACTATTTCCATTCTTATTTTAAATTCTTCTTTTTATAAAAACCAAAGGTTACTTCTTCCAAATTCATTAAGGTCTTTCATATCGAAGTAGGGATAGATTTTGGCAACCATTTCTGGATACTTTACTGTGACGGGAAGATTCTGCTGCTTGACTGATTTCCAATACATACGGCTGAACTGATAAATCTGGTCTATCAACTCTTTCATTACTGCAACATCCTTAATTGCTTCAGGATGGGTGGACTGAAAGGACAGTTTTAATGGCGAATGGTAGCTTTCAATCTCAATTTCTTCTTCATCTACATAGCGAGTGTTGTTGAAGAGCAGGTATTTGTCTTTAGCGTAGTTGATAATTGTACCACTGTATGGTAGTAGTTCTTCAAATTTGGTGTCAAATACAAGGTAGTCTTTGGAGTAGGTCTTGTTGACAGTTATTACAATGATTGGAATGTGGTCATAACCCAACTGAAACAATACCTTTTTGATAGGTAATATTTCTTTATAGCTCATGTCCTTGTAGAAGTGAATGATCAGCCTGTCCAGCTTTTGTTTCTTCTTCACAAAGTCCTGAATCATGATTTTGATTTCCTGCGCAAGCAGGAAAGAATCAGCCGTAGAACGGCAATTGAACTCTTTAAAATCTCCATTATTGGAGAAGCAGAATGCACTGCCAATGTATGGAACACCAAATTCTTTAGTCTTGAAGGCACCTACACCCACTACCAATTCATCACGTTCTGTGGCTTCCAGTTTCCAAGGAACACCGCCTGCTTTTGCAAGGATGGCAGCCGCTATATTGATGTAGTAGTATTTCTTAAAGTCAGGTGATAATATGTGTGATTACTAAAGCTGGTGAGTCAAATAATGTAAGAGATATTGGATATGCTCTGAAGGTTATTGATGATTCTATCACTCAATTTGGCGAAAACAATACTTACAATCCTGCATTTAACGAATTTATGGATATAAAAAAGTCTTTCTCTTACACTATAAAAAAGCCCCTCTTTAAACACACTATAAAAAAAGGACTGATAGAGCCTTTCCAATCTCATTTAGGTAAGAATCCCAATGTTAATGTGATCGTGTCACCACGAGCCTATAAATGGCCTTAGATGGCATTGGCTTTGCCTTGGTAATACCCCATGTAGTACCCCTTATAAGCAAAAAAGCCTCATACGCAATGTACAAGGCTAATTACGCAGAGGAGGAGGGATTCGAACCCCCGGTACCTCACGGTACAACGGTTTTCAAGACCGCCGCATTCGACCGCTCTGCCACTCCTCTGTATTGGTCAAATTATCATTTCTTCTTTCAAAAGCCGATATCTATCGATTGATTTAAAGAACATTTCACTTTTATAGGCCTCAGATTTCGTTCCAAATTTGGGGCAAGACCGCCGCTCCCGAAACTTCGGGACGACCGCTCTGCCACTCCTCTATGGTCCCCAAAAAGGAGTGCAAATCTAAACCATTATTTAAATCCTCTCAACGGAAAAGACAAATCCTAGTAACTTTCATGAACCTCCTGAGAATAGACAGACATGAGTTCCCTTATAAACGATTATTAGCTTTGGATCAGTGGGGGAGCTAATATTTCCTTCCCAAACGTTGAAATTAAGTGGATTTGCTTCTTTGAAATAGCATGTATATGACTATCCCAATCTTGGGAGGTTGGAATCGAGAAAATATCATCGAAAGTCTTGGAATCTCAGGATACTACAAATACATTTTAAAAATTAATGATAACTTGAGATGATGTACAAATTATTTCCACAGATTCTATCGCTTTTACTCTTTACAATAGCACTGTCTAATATTCTTCCACCTCGATTTATTGATCACTTTGATGTGGCATTAAGCCCTAAAGAGATTGTTGTTCAACTGACAGATACTATCAAATACCCGCCATGTGAACAATTTGAAATTCCTAATTATGATGCATACAGCGTATCAAAGGCCCCAACCATCGATGGACGACTGGATGAGCCTGCCTGGCAGCTTGCCCCACAATCACCCAATTTCAGGGACCTGATTTCAGGAGCCGAGACAATCCATGAGACCCATGCCGCGGTGTTGTGGGATGACGAATACCTTTATGTTGGCTATTGGATTGAGGAGCCTAATCTGCAAGCCAGCATTACGGAACGTGATGGACTTATCTATCAGAACAATGATGTTGAGCTGTTCATTGCCGGTCAGGACGCCTATTATGAATTCGAAATAAATTCATACGGTACTATTTATGAAGTATTTTTCGTTTGGGAAGAATCTTACAAAAAAGGAGGATATGATGTGCTACCAGATCTGGGAGAAGCGGAGCCTGGTAGAAGAATATTCAATGGTGTTGGTTATAAGCCTCATCCCAGAGGCCCAAGAATTGGCTTTTGGAACTGGGATCTAAAAGGAATAAAAAGTGCCGTTTTTGTTAATGGAACAATCAACAATGACAAAGACAGGGATAGGGGGTGGACAGTTGAGCTCGCATTGCCATGGTCAAGTATTTCAGTTTTGGCCAAAGGAGATAATCGAAGCATTCCTCCACGGCACCAGGATATTTGGAGGATGGATTTTTCTCGGTTTAATCAATACAAGGAAGCAGAGCCTGCAAAAGATGCTGGCGGTTGGGCCTGGAGTCCCCATGGCGTTTGGGATTCTCATGTGCCGGAATGCTTTACTTTTATTAACTTTTCCAAAACGGACGTTCTTAGCTTAAAAAAATAAGAATCGGGAAGATCCCTCCGGGATCGATGGCGTGGGAATTACATAATTATTTATGTCTCTCTACTTGGGAACATGTTCTTTTGATGTAAAACCCTTCGGAATATATTTTGATTAACAGACCAACATAACTAATGGAAAGAAGAATATTTCTAAGCAAAGGCATGGCCATAGGCTTGATGCCTCCTTCATTTGAAACCACTCAAAAAATTAACAATACTGAAGAGGTAGTTGTGGAAAAATATCAATCCGGACAACCTCACAAAGAGAAAGTATTGGCAGCAATTCAACCCCACTCTGATGATGTTCCAATTTTTGCCGGGGGTACTGTTGCCAAGTTAATAAGAGAGGGCTATACCGGATACCTTATCAGAACAAGCAATGACGACCACGCTGGTAGGGGCAGTACGGTAGGAGAAGTAATCTATAACAATGAAAAAGATACTGAGGAAGTGGCCAAGGCATTGGGATTGAGTAAAGTATATAATCTTGGTTACCGCAATCACAGGATGGATAACATCAGCATTCAGGAATTGAGAGGCCGTTTGATATTTCTTTTCCGTATGCTAAAGGTTGATACAATTATTTCATATGATCCATGGGGCCACTACGAGGAGAATCCGGATCATTATATTACGGCAAGTGCTGTGGAATCTGCCCGCTGGATGGCTGGTGGTGGGCTTGATTATCCAGAGCATATAGAAGCCGGGATCAACCCACATGCTGTTATTGAAAGATATTATTGAAGTAGGCACTTAATAAATACAGATCACTTTGTAAGGACATGGCTTGTGGTCAACCATTT
>JAQCLE010000113.1 GCA_027592755.1 Bacteroidota bacterium
CTACCTCAATATAAGCAATTTATGCCTGTTTTTATGCCTTCTCCCTAACTGTTTAGTGAATTTTTCGGGCTAAACCACATAATTACTTAATCTAATGGATTCTTGACTGTATTTATAACTTATACCGTTACATTGATTATTAATTCTTTCCCCCTGTATCAGATATTACAGGAGTAATAATCGTGACTCAATAAAAATTTACGATTCGTCAAGCCTATTCTACGATTCATCAACTCTTTTTATTGAGGAGTCTACTCATTGAAGACTTTTGAACTGCAATTAAGTCAAAAGCAGATGAAAAAGTTCCTCATAGTATTAACCACCCTTTATCCCTTCTTCAGTTAAGGACAAACCTTTGTAGCCGGTATTGTATCCACCGAAAAGGGTGAATCACTCCCCGGAGTCAATGTTTTCATTGAAGGAACATTTGACGGTGCCTCCACTGTGTGAATGGCAATTTTTCCTTTTCAACTTCTGAGTTGGGCTCAAAGACGCTAAAGGTCGCATTTGTAGGTTATGAGGAGCAATCTAAACCATCAATCTGGATGGAAATGAGATTAAACTGGACTTACAACTTAAAGAAGCAATCAACCGCCTGGAAGCAGTAACTATCACCGCCGGTGCTTTTGAAGCAGGGGATGTTAAGCGATCTGCAGCCCTCACCTCAATGGATGTTGCAACAACGGCCGGAGCACTGGCCGACAAATCAGCAGCAGTTCAGACCCTTCCTGGAGCAACAACGGTTGGAGAGTCCGGCCGTCTTTTTGTAAGGGGAGGGGACGCCGATGAAACCAATATTTATATTGATGGCCTGCTGGTGCCAACACCATATTTCTCAAATTCACCAAACGTCGGAACTAGTGGTCGCATCAACCCATTTTTGTTTAGTGGTGCTGTGTTTAGCACTGGCGGCTACTCAGCGGAATATGGCCAGGCACTTTCATCTGTTTTGTTATTAAATACAAGAAACATCAAAGAGGAAGATGAATTGAATGTTGCTTTGTTCTCAGTTGGCGGCGATGTTACCGGTACTAAGCGATGGAAGAATCGGGCATTGACCGTAACGGCCAACTACTTTGATCTGACTCCTTATCTCAAGATTGCAAGTCACAACCAGGACATGACAAAACCCCCGATGATGACCAGCAATGAACTCAGTTATAAGCAGAAAACAGGAAAATATGGCATGCTAAAAGCCTTTCTAATTTGAACTACAATCACATGGCCCTTAACCGACGGGATTTGAACAATGGAGGTTATGCCAACTATGATCTGGCAAACATCAATTACTATACTAACCTGTCTTGGAGAGGGTCAATTTCTGATAAATGGGGTGTTTTTACAGGGATGGATTTTCAGGTGAACAAAGATGATATCGGAATTGGACCGGATGATTTCAATGAGAACATAAAAGACGCACACTTTAAGACCACTTTTGATTATGACCATAGTGAGAAAGTATCAGTTCGGTTTGGGACGGAATACCTGGTTAAAAATTTCGAGCAACGATATGATTCACAATCGGAAAATTATACAGGAGATTTCTCTGAAGACTTGATTTCGGGATTTGCAGAAGCCAGTATTTACACCTCCAAAAACTTTGTAGTTCGCCCCGGTGTGCGGGCCGAATATTCACAACTGCTTGGTCAGTCAGACATTGCTCCCCGACTTCCCGCACAATAAAAGGATTGATGGCATTGGGATTATCATCCATTTCCGGTACATCCACATGCCATCCATCGAGATTTCTCCCGTTAAAAAGACTTAAAGTCCGAGTTGGAGATGCACAAGAGATTGCAATTACAAAAATCGAGTTTAATAAAGGGGATTTTTTCATTTTATCAGTTTGGCCAAATTGATTGGGTAAATTACAAAAGCTGATAAATTTCAGGGCAACTATTTGATGAGTAAATAATAGAGGCAGTTACTGATGTATTGAATGACTTTCACATAGGCTCGGTTCCGAACCATAAGATATTTTCATCTATGTCTTTGATTTTCATATCATATGCCCACGGATTGTTTTCCGGCTTTTGCAGTATGATTGCCTCGGATTGAAGCAATTCCTTATAAAATAAATCCAACTCATGTAACCCGATCCATATTTCCTGAGAAGAACCCTCTGGTTTTTGACGGAACATGATGCCAAATCCATCTCTTGATACCTGTGCCAGTTCAATAGATGACCAGTCTTTCTTGAAACCAAGTACTTCAATGTAGTATTTCATGCTCACATCAATGTCCTTCACATTAAGAATAGGGATAACAGTTTCAAAGAGTCTCATTTTTATGTGGGTTTCAGCGAAATTCAACAATATTTGGTTCTCTAAGATCAAAATCCTCTACAGGTTGAGCAATTTTAGTTGCAAACGTAAAGCCAATTTCACTTAAATCACTTGGAGGCGATGGATAGAAGGCCAGCCTTAATTGGATCGTGTTAAAGGCAAGGTTTTCATTTCTCAGTCGGACACCAAAACCCAATGCACTGAATACTTTACCAGCAAAAGGTGAACCTTTAAGGAAGGCAATATCAACAAAGCTAAAAGTTGCCATTCGAAATCCGAGGAGGTACACTGGCGTAAAAAAAACCGACTCCTGGTTAATAGTAAATCGTCTTGTACCTGCAAGTTGAAGACTAGAGAAACCGCGAATGCCATATGGATCGTCCAGATCAATTATTTCAAGATCAGCCCTTCTTATGCCTGCTGTATGTTCAATATTAAGAAAGTGCCGGATTTTAAGAAAGTGGTATGAAAACAACCTGCTAAAATAATTGAGTTTAGTCTGTATGACACCCTGTTGAAAACGGGCTTTGTTAAAAAAACCACCGGTATTTATTTCCCCTCTCAAATATCCAATATTGCCAATGAAGTCACCCTTGGTTGCTCTGAGGCCGAAATAGGCTCTATTCCGAAATTCTCCAAACTCATAGCCACTGGTGAGTTGAATCAGGTTTCCTGTCGGGATATCTTCTGTTCTTCCGAAGAAATTTACTAAACATCTTTGTAGTAATTCCTTGAGGATAGCCCAATGCTGGCCAGCAGGCGTGTACGATGATGAAAGGTTTCATTAGTGGTCTCAGTAACATCCGGTCTGTCGGTAAACTTTACCCTGTTGATCCTTGCAGCCGTTATTAGACGCAAACGTTTAAGGTCCAGAAATGGAGGAAGATTGTTGAAATCTTTAAACGATCGGCCAATCCAGAAATCCTGGGTATTTCGAGTGCTGCTTATTTCAATAGCTGAGTCAATCTTAGTAAGAGGGCTTAATATTTGACCATTTGAAAGACGCATTTCACGGAAAGTATACCGACTAATCTCACCACCACCGGCATAAACGGTATTCGGCGTAAAGAAATCTCTGGAAAAAATAATACCTGCTCCTTCTTTAGAGAAACTATTGGCCACATTCAACCATGTTGAAATAAATGACCCCTTTACATTTCTTATTTTTAGATAGGTATCGTGCCCGAACCCACGGTCCCCACGATCGTCAATAATCAAATCAGTCTCAAGTTCATGACCGGTTCCGAATAAGTTGATATTGCTCAGACCAAATTGTCCATCGGAGATAAGTACCGGATTAATTTCAAACTGTAGAGGGAAAACATCTTTGGTGACCACAACCATGTCTACTCCTGGAGAGGGAATCTGTGCCGGATTTATCATAATGCGGGCATCCTTAATAAATGGCAGTTGGCGAAGTACTCGTTCATTATCCGCAACTTCTACCGCTTTTAGGACGCTCCTTTGCTTTAGGATGAGATTCTTATAAATGATCCGATCATTCGTTTTAATATGAAGCTTATTGAGGAACTTCTTGGACCCTTTTGCCACTAATGTGGTGTCCTTAATATCGGCACCAAAAATATCAAGTTTTTTAAGCGATATACTCCCGATCAATCTGTTGTTGTATGGTTCAAAATAGTTGATACTTTTTTCAACATCTTTGACCTCTTTGTTTGGCGATCGATCTTTGCCAAAAGTTACCTTGTAAAGGGCTTCTGAAAATTTGCCATCCTTGTTCCCGAGCCGTTCTTTTAAGCTACTATAAAATTCATCTGATTTTGAAGTGATATCGTGACGTGATTGAAAGTAGTCAATAGTGTCTGCAAGAATAAGTACAGTATCTCTTTGACAGAAGATGACCTGGTTTCCGAAGGAAATGTAATGACCCGCATTCACTTTTACGCTATCAAAACGTACCGTTTCCTGGGCCGCTGAAAAATGAACCCACAGGAAGAATAGCGGGAGAAAAAATAGTTTTTGAAAAGGTCTGATTATAAACTGGTTAAAAATTACAAATCCCGTCAAAATACCAAATAATCTTCTCTTAATTAAGCATTATGATAAGCTTATATAATTAAATGTGGCTTTAGTTAATTAAGTCTTGCAAATTACCGATCACTCCGGCGTCAACCGTAGTACCACATCAGGTTCGTTCAACAGTACATAAATAGCTCCATCTGGTGAAATCTTGATATCACGCACTCGCCCAAAACCTTTTAGGAAAACCTCCTGGCTGGTTACCGTTTCGTTTTCAACCACAAGTCTTCGGATTTCCTCATGGGCCAACGCTCCAACGAACAAATTGTTAGACCACTTGGGGAACAGTGGACTTGAGCAAAACTCAATGGGGCAAACGGCTATAGAGGGCGTCCAATAAGTAATTGGAGGTTCCATTCCTTCTAAAGCTGTTTTATCCGAAACAGCTTTTCCGCTGTAGTCGATACCATAGGTGACCACAGGCCAGCCATAGTTGGTCCCTTTTTTTAGGATATTAAGTTCGTCGCCTCCCATCGGGCCATGTTCGGTCATCCAAATCGTTCCGGTTGTTGGGTCCTGTGTAATTCCCTGAACATTACGATTTCCCAGAGAGTAGATTGCAGGCAGTGCACCCGGTACATCCCGGAATGGATTGTCTTCAGGGATGGAGCCGTTAGCGTTTATCCTGAAAACCTTTCCCACTGGCTTGCCTAAATCCTGTGAGAAGTCTCCCTGCGCCATGTCGCCGATTGTGAAATAGAAGTAGCCATCGCGGTCGAAAAATAAGCGACAACCCCAGCGGTTCCCATTTTTAATGCGTAAGGAATCGGGAGCTTCGAATAAGGTCTGCTGATCGACCCATTCATGGTCTTTGATACGAGCTCGAACTATTTTGGTCATGCCCGCCGATTGGGCGGTTTTGAGGCTGTCTTCTGTAAAACTATAAGAAAGGTACACCCAGCCGTTGCTGACATAGTCTGGATCGAGGGCAAGATCCATCATTCCCGCCGACCTTGAGGGCGAATAGGTCTCTGGCAACCCCCGAATAGGCTCAGGATCAAGCTCGTTATTGATCAGCCAGCGCAAACCACCTGTTCCCTCACTTATCAAGGCAGTGTTCGCATCTACAAACTCAATGCCCCACGGTTTACTAATACCCTGGGCAAGCTTTTCAACTTTGAGGGTATAATCCTCAGTTTTAATGCGCTCCGGGATAGGTCTATCTGCTTGTGGAGGCAAGTCCTGGGATTCTACGATGTAATCGATCACGTCATTGATCTGTTCATTGGACAATGTCAAACCCCATGCTATCATCTCAGTACCGGGTATTCCGAAACGGGTATTGCTAACCATGCTGTTACGCTCACGACCATAAAGCCACTCCGTCTTAATCAGCGGGGCTGCAAGGCCTCCTTGCATCTTTGCGCCATGACACCCGGTGCAATAGGTTTGATAGGTGATTTCACCAGGATGACGTGGTGCGTCTTTACAGCTTAGGGATACAATCAAAATTGTAATACAAAAGGTTGAGAATTTATTCATGGTGGCTTGAAGTTTGAATTTGTAAGCGTTTGTAGTTTATAAGTTACCTTCGGGTGTTAACCGAATTACCCAATCGGGTTGATTGAGCAGTACATAGATGGAGCCATCTGGGTGGGTCTTGATATCACGTACCCGTCCGAGGCCTTTAAGAAATACTTCTTCTTTTGCGATCGAATCCCCTTCCACCACCAATCTTTTGATTTCTTCCTGTGCTAGAGCGCCAACAAGCAGGTTACCTTTCCATTTTGGAAATAGTGAGCTGGTTGAAACTTCAACCGGACAAACCCCTATTGATGGGGTCCAATAGGTAACTGGTAACTTCATTCCTTCTATTGTTGTCGTGTTTGAGATCGTATTGCCATTGTAGTTCCTTCCAAAAGTTGCAAGCGGCCAGCCGTAGTTTTGGCCTTTTTCAAGAATGTTAAGTTCATCCCCGCCCATTGGCCCATGTTCGGTCATCCAAATTGTACCGCTCACCGGATCCTGTGCAATTCCCTGAACGTTACGATTGCCCAAAGAGTAGATACCTTCGAAAGCACCCGGAACACCCACAAAAGGATTATCCTTCGGAACGGTTCCGTCGGGGTTGATCCTGAAAACATTTCCAGCTGGATGAGTAATATTTTGTGATAGAGAATCCCTTGACATGTCACCTATACTGAAGTAGAGATATCCCTCGTTATCAAAGAGAAATCGGCAACCCCACTGGCGGGCTCTTCCGAGCCAAAATGACTCAGGTGCTTCAAACAGTACCTGTTCATTAACCCACTCGTGATCTTTTACTCTGCCACGGACTATTTTGGTCATACCTACGGAGTTGGGGGCATCTACGGTGTCTTTTGTATAACTATAAGATAAGTAAACCCATCCGTTGTTTGCGTAATCAGGATCAATGGCCAAATCCAACATTCCTGAGGAAATATAAGGCATGTGGGATACTGGGATGCCACTTATCGGTACGGTGTCCAGCTCATTGTTGATGAGCCATCTTAAGCCGCCTGTTCCTTCGCTAATTAATGCTGTAGTATCATCAATAAACTCAATACCCCACGGTTTACTGAGGCCCTTACCGAACTTTTCTATTTTCAGCACATAATTTTCAGTTTCTATTTGATCAGGAATTGATCTTTCCGCAGATGGTGGTACATCCTGCGACTCAAAAATGTAATCGACGACATCGCTGATTTGTTCCCTGGTTAAGACTTGGTCCCATTCAGCCATTTGAGTTCCGGCTATTCCATAGCGAACGTTACGCATCATATTACCTTTGCCCCGGCCATAGATCCAATCGGTCTTAATAAGAGGGGCCGCAAGGCTTCCCTGCATTTGGGCACCATGACAACCGGTACAGTATGTTTGATAAACGGCCGCACCAGGATGGGGTGGTTTTGCCTGACAGCTTTGAATGATAGCAAAAGCTGCGATCAAAGAGTATTGGGATCTGATCATAAAGGTTTGTTTAGCATCGATGGTGAAACCAATCTACGAATTTCATTAAATAAAGGGAATATGAAATAAGTATGTGATCAAAGGTCAGCCTTCCGGAAAATTTTGTAACCCCTTGCAATTAGATCTCCATTATTTTACTAATTCTATTGTCACCAGATAAGCACAGTGATCTGACGCAATCTCATCACATATGACTTGCGAATTAATTACTTTCCAATCGTCGGCCTTATTAAACATGATATAATCAATTTTCCGGTCAGGGCCATTGGAGGGAAAAGTTGGCTCTGGTTTATTCTTATCATACGCTGATGTCCAGTTCTCTTCAAGAATGGAGATGGGTTTACTACCAGGTGTAGCATTCAGATCCCCTGCCAGAATTGTCGGATATTTATTGTTTAAAAACGTCTCACTGATGGCCTTAACCTGACTAATCCTGTCTTTTTCGTCCCTCAAATGGTCAAGATGGGTTCCGACAAATGAGATCGTATCGCCTGAGAGTAACGTTGTTGTTATTTCCAGTGCTGCCCTCGGCTCATTTCCCTTACTATATGGTAATGCGACATTCCTGGATTGTAAAAAATAATTTTTCGACAGAATTCCTTCACCATAACCGCCACCATCAAAATCCATGGCTTTGCCAAACAGAGGTGCCATTTTCGTTCTTAGGCCAAGCTCAGTAACTAAATCAAAACCCCTCGCCCTATTGGTCTTGAAATCCACCTCCTGCAATGCAACAAAATCCGGCTTGGCATTAATAATTACATTCGCGATCGCGTCCAAGTCAAAATCACCTTTGGTCGTAGCACCGTGCAGAATATTGAACGTAAGAACTCTCACAATTTTTTTGCTGTTTATTGGTATTTGCGGCTCTTCTTTCAAGTACCCGAGTGACTGTAAAAATAAGTCTGATTCCAACACAGTATTTCTGTAGTTATTACCGCGGTTATGATTAAAAAATCCATGCCCCTCTGCTTCATAAAGATGCAGGTCGCAGCGGCTGCCCACTTTTTCCATGACCTTTTGGTAATATTCCGCAGTTTCGACCGGGATCAGGTTATCATTTGTACCGAGAAAGAAAACAGTTGGTGGAGCTCCTTTTTTGATATTGTGCAGTGGTGAAAAGTCTTTGTATTGATCTCCGATTCGTTCATATCCATAACCACCGGGGCCATTGTCAATCACAGGATTGAAAAGGACCAGCGCATTGGGGACGGAACTCACTGACAGATCATCGGAGTCTTCACTGAACTTCTCAATCAAAGCGGTCGTTGCAGCAAGATGACCACCGGCTGAACCTCCGGAAGCAATGATTTTATCCGGGTCAATGCTAAATTTTTCAGCGTTTTTCCTGATATAGCGAATCGCCGACTTGGCATCTTTGAGCGATTCGAACGGAGTGGTTCCCTGTCTGTTCTTTACCCGATAATCAGCAAGGAAGCAGACCAAACCTCTTTTTGAGAAGTATTCAGCATGGGGGATGAATTGTTGAATACCACCTCCATTCCAACCTCCACCAAAGAAAAATACCATGGCGGGATAAGTATTATCACTATTAAAATTAGGTGGATAATAGATATCGAGTTTTAGTGCGGTTGTGTCAACCTGCTTGTAAATGACCTGAGAGGTGCTTTGGGCTGAACCATACAGGCTGAGAACCGTGAGTGATAAGATTATGAGAGATTTTTTCATCTGGATTTACTGGGAGTCCTCCAAACTTACATTGATTTGATAAAAAGATTGGAACGATCCTATTTCTGATGTCTAACAATAATCCCCATCTTCTCCATCAACTTGCTGGCATTGAAGCTGCGACATGGTCCATCAGTCAGTTTATAATCGAACAGGATTTCGTCGCCTTTAATGGTGCTGTTGAAGCTGTAGTTCTTGATTTGTTCATTGCCTTTTTCCAGTGATGCCAATGCCAGGTCATGGGTTGAAATCAGGCCGAAAGCGTTTTTAGTGTTTAACTGTTGGATTAGGGAAACGGAACCCTTGTGCCTGTCTTCAGAATTGGTGCCTTTGAGAATTTCATCTAACAAAAACAGGATTGGTTCTTCGTTGTTGATGCTATCCAAGAGGGTTTTAATTCTTGCCAATTCCGCATAAAACGAACTCACACTTTCTTCCAGGTTGTCAGAAGTTCGCATGCCGGTGAATACCCTTGTCAGCGAAAATGAAAAACCTTTGGCACAAACCGGCAAGCCCATTTGAGCCATCACAAGGTTTAGACCTACAGTGCGCAGGAAGGTGCTTTTGCCAGACATGTTGGATCCTGTTATTACACCAACAAAGCCCTTTCCATTCAATTCGAAAGTATTGTTTACCCGCATTTCCTGACGAATAAGAGGATGTCCTAATTCTGCAGCCTTGATGCTAAAATCATCTTCAAGCATTTCAGGGAATGTGTACTCCGGATTGGCACAGGCAAAGGATGCCATATCGTTGAGGAGGTCGAACTCATGGATTACCGCAAACCAATCCTTAGCCTGTTGTCCGTTTTTTCGTTTCCATTTTTCGGCCTGCCTCAACCAATAAAAGTCAAGTAAAAATAGCATGTTGAGTGCCAGGTATAACATATTCCCCCTGTTTTCGAGTTGGTTAAGGACTCGCCTCAGAGACCTCACTACTTTAGAGGCGGGCTTATTCTCATTGAAAAGTCGGATTTTTAGTGTTTTAAGTTTCTCACTTTCGAAAACATTGTTTTCAATTGAAATTATTAAATGTTCGTACATTTTGAGTGACTTCACAGCGTCGTCAAAATCCTCAGTAAGTTTTAGCAGTGGCTTGAAAGTTACTTTTAGTAGAAAGGTATTGATCATGATTGGAATAAAAACGATTGAGTAGTGTACCTCCAACCATAACCAACCAGCAATTGCGGTCAACGAAAAAAGAGGCATGATCACATTGACGAATTTCCAAAGAGTTTTCTCCACGAAATCGTTCCTCTCATCCATCCATTGACCGAAAGATTTGAGCTGATCTTCCGTCTGGGTTTTTTCAGCATGCATGCCGTAGGAAGTAAACTGCTGCCGCCAATCCAATTTGGGTGTTAATTCTTTAATAGCCTGCTGCCGCTCAATGATGGTCGCTTTATCAGTAGGATTGAGCATCCATTTGGCTGCGAGTTTGTGAGTTTGCAACAGCCTGCTCCTTATGATGAGCTGGAATAATGAATTCGAACCAAATATGTCGATATCAGGAGAATAAGAGTGGTTTTTATCGAAAAACTCATCTCCTGTTTTCAGGTTTTTAAAATCACCCGAGGTGCGTTGAAGTTCCTCTTCGTTCAACTGTTTCAATAGCAAAGCGGACTGACTTTTGAATTTAATTTTATTGTGACGGTTAAGAATTAAGCCAAATGAAATGATAAAGACTACTATAAAAATGAAGAGTAAAAAGGGTTCCCTAATGTTGCCTGCATAAATGCCCGCAACAACAAATGCCAGGAACAAAGCAATACGAATTGCAGCAAGTGATTTGTGTTCACGATGGTAAATCGAGTACTCGTTTTCAAAATGGGCGACCCTCTTAGTGAAGGTCGACTGGAGGTCGTTTTGCATTCATTCTTTGTTATGCATACCAAATAAGCTACAAACTAAATCAATTAAGCGCTAGCGATTCACTATCATTCACTATCCTTAGAGTTCCGAAGGGCTCTAAGGATGTTCGATAAAAGAGAGTCTCCGACTCGTATTTTAAAAGTACTTTCTTCATTTATAGGATTTCGGTGATAAAATTGGGATCAGAATACTGTTCATTTCATCACATTGTCTTTAACTATCCTTAAAGTTCTTAAAAGCTTTAAGGATGTTTAGCATAGAGTCTTCCACTCCTATTTAGATTAACCTTCCTATTTTTATAGGATGCCAGAAGGAGGTTATAAAATCAGCGATCAGAATGCGGTGCACTTCATCACATTTTCTGTTGTGCAATGGGTAGATGTCATTACCAGAAAGGAGTATTGTGATATTGTAGTTGAAAGCCTGAAATTCTGCATAAAAAACAAAGGCTTGAAGGTTCATGCGTGGTGCATTATGAGTAATCATTTACATCTGATTATTTCTTGTATTGAAGAACATCGTCTTTCAGATCTGCTCAGAGATTTCAAAAAATTCACATCTGCTCAGATTATATCAGCAATTGAAGATAATGTTCATGAGAGCCGGGGAAATTGGATGTTATGGATTTTCAAAAAAGCAGGAGAAACGAATAAAAGAAACGAAAACTATCAATTCTGGCAACAGGATAACCACCCAATTGAATGTAGCTCGAAAGAAATTCTCGATTCCAGGATGAATTACCTTCATGAAAACCCGGTTAAGGCGGGATTGGTTAGATCTGAGGGGGATTATGTTTACTCAAGTGGAGTAGATTATTATAATAATGGAAAGGGGTTGGTGGAAATTGAATTTATCTGAGTCAGAGACTCAGTTTTATTAATGATCCGTAGAGCCCTGCGGAACTCTACGGATTGGGAAGTGATTGGGAATGGATTGGGAAGTTTCCAAGTGCTTTTGATCCAGGAAATTTTGAATCGCAATGAATCGGTCGATCCCCATTCATTGTATAACTCAATTTATACAAGCGCTATTTTAGGTTGGTCTATTATAGACAGAAGATCCACTGCAACATATAGTGAAATTGTTTCATCCGGGCATCTGAGATTGATAAGGAACTCAAATCTCAGGCAGGAGGTTATTCATTACTATTCATTATGGGAATCAGAATCATTGAGGGCTACAAAACGCCAGTCTGATTATCCAAATCTGATTTATAAAATATTTGATCATGACAACCCCACAGATAATATTGATTGGTTTTATGAATCAATTAATAAAAGCGGCGCTGACATAGAATTTAGGAAAGAGTTCAGGCATGAAATAAATTATGGGAATTTTTTAAGAGATCAATTCTTGGTAAATACAGAAAGGGTGTATTTGCATCTAAAAGAGGTAATTACTACTGAGTTAGAAATTGACTGATGCCCAAACATTTTATCAGATGTAAACTAATTTAGTGCTGTGCATAATTACATCATCATAAGTAAATAATTTTATTGAAGTAGGCACTTAATAAATACAGATCACTTTGTAAGGACATGGCTTGTGGTCAACCATTTT
>JAQCLE010000014.1 GCA_027592755.1 Bacteroidota bacterium
CTCAAAGGTTTGAACTTTTTCCGCTATTTTATCCGTTTTTTGAAATTAGACTTTCGGATAGTTGTGATATTCCATTCGGAATAAAGGTGGTTATATTTTGTTTTGTTTAGCCCAAATTATCTTTTGAAAACCAGATAGATTAAGTTTTAAATTCGACAGATGAAGAAGTGTCTTCCACTCCCCATATTGGAGTAAATACTGTTTTTGGTTATTTTTGATTACTTCGATCTTTCAATATTTTCAATACTAATTAAATAGGAGTGCGAGAGGCAAAAGCATTATCAAAACCATTTTTACCAGTAAAGGAAATTCTGGCTGACTATTTGTTGGCTTGTGAAAGTAGGGAAGCTAGTCTTCTTGGAAGAAAAGAGGTCTTTAAGGGCAAAGCAAAATTTGGAATATTTGGAGATGGCAAGGAGATCGCCCAGATCGCCATGGCCAAAGCTTTTAGGAAAGGTGATTTTCGTTCAGGTTATTATCGCGATCAGACTTTTATGCTGGCGATTGGAGGGCTCACCTTTAAACAATATTTTGCTCAATTATATGCTCATACGGATGTAATAGCCGAGCCTGCTTCAGCTGGAAGGCTGATGAACTCACATTTTGCCAACCGATTATTAGATGAAAATGGTGAGTGGCGGGATCAAACAAAATTATATAACAGCACAGCCGATATTTCCTGCACTGCGGGTCAAATGCCAAGGCTTGTTGGATTGGCATATGCTTCGAAGCTATATCGGAACAACCCGGAATTAAAAGGATCCACAAAATTCTCAAAAAATGGAAATGAAATTGCCTTCGGAACCATAGGAGATGCTGCAACATCTGAGGGCCAGTTTCTTGAATCAATGAATGCCATTGGAGTATTACAAGTGCCGGCGGTTGTTTCAATTTGGGACGATGATTATGGGATTTCTGTTCCAAAAGAGTTTCATACTACAAAGTGTAGTATTTCAAAAGCTTTGGAAGGATTTCAGCGTACCGATGTAGAGAACGGATTTGAAATATTTAGTGTAAAAGGATGGAATTATGAACGGTTGTGTCGCGTATATAAAGGCGCGGCAAAATTAGCCAGAGAAGAGCACGTCCCAATAATGATCCACGTGACTGAAATGACACAGCCTCTCGGCCATTCTACATCTGGATCACAAGAGCGATATAAGTCAAAGGAACGTTTGGAATGGGAAAACGAATACGATTGTATTCGACAATTAAGACTTTGGATATTGAAGAATGAACTGGCTTCACCAGCACATTTGGATGAACTTGAGTTATATGCCAGGAAGCATGTTCAGGAAGCCAAGTCTGCAGCATGGGAAGAATACATGCTTCCAATTAATGCTGACGTAAAAAATGCCGTAAGAATACTTGAATCTTTGGCTGGTAAGAGCAAACATAGGAATGAAATTATTAGACTAAGAGATGAACTCAAAAAAACCATCAACCCAGTCAAACTGGATGTTCACAGAGCATTAAGGCAATTGACTCGTTATTTAAGTAATGAATCATTTCCAGAGAAGTTTGAGATTGCCAAAATATTGAAGAATAAAAGATCGATTATTCATGATGAATATCATTCCCACCTTTACAGCGAGTCGAAATATTCAGCATTAAAAATTGAAGGAGTGCCCCCCGTTTTCACTAAGTCCTCCAAAGTCGTAGATGGTCGTGAAGTCTTGCAGGCCTGTTTTGAAGCCGCCTTTAGGAGGGATTCCCGGATATTTACCATGGGTGAGGACGTAGGGAACATTGGAGATGTGAATCAGGGGATGGCTGGTTTGCAGGCGAAATTTGGTAAGTTAAGAGTGACCGATACGGGCATTAGAGAAACATCAATTATCGGTCAGGGAATAGGAGCTGCCATAAGGGGTTTAAGGCCAATTGCTGAAGTGCAATACCTTGATTACCTGATTTTTACATTACAAACGCTATCTGATGATTTAGCAACCATACAGTACCGGACGAAAGGCGGCCAAAAAGCGCCGATGATCATTAGAACCCGGGGACATAGGCTTGAAGGCGTATGGCATTCCGGATCGCCAATGTCAATGATTCTTGGGAGCTTAAGAGGATTGTATGTTTTGGTTCCAAGAAACATGACCCAGGCCGCAGGATTTTATAATTCCCTGTTTGCTTCAGATGATTGTGCTATAATGATTGAGAGTTTGAATGGTTACAGGCTTAAGGAAAGAATACCTGATAACATCAATGAATTCAAAGTGCCATTAGGTGTACCAGAAATCTTAAAAGAAGGTAGTGATCTGACCATTGTTACCTATGGCTCAATGTGCCGAATAGTAATGGAGGCTGCAATCCAACTCGAACAATTTGAAATCAGTGTTGAGGTTATTGATGTTCAAACATTACTACCTTTTGACATAAAAAGTACCATTTTGGAGTCTCTTAAGAAGACCAATAGAATCATATTCGCTGATGAGGATGTGCCTGGAGGAGCTTCGGCTTATATGATGCAAAAAGTACTGGAAGTTCAAAAAGGTTATCAGTTTTTAGATTCAACTCCAGTTACCATCTCATCGAAAGATCATAGGCCAGCATATGGATCCGATGGGGATTATTTTTCAAAACCCAATTCGGAAGATGTTTTTGAAACGGTTTATTCAATGATGAATGAGGCAAAGCCTGATCATTATCCCTCAATTTTTTAGCCTCCTATTTGCTGAAGAGTCAAATCTGGAGATTCTGTTGTATTACTGGTATTGAGAGCCCTATCCCGAATAGTTGTGCGGATCTGGAAAGTATCATTTCTTAAAACCAGCCTAAAACCATTTGAAAGCATAGCGTATTTAATGGTTCCTTCTGTCGATTTTCCTATTCTTTCCGGTGCAAAAATCGGAAACCTGGCGTTGAAGTTTAAACCACAACCATTTTCATCAAAAATTCTGGCCCAATCAATGAACTCATAGATACCGTTAGTTTTTCGATAAAAGTTCACATCTATGTTTTTATTGTGTTGGTTTTTGACAACATAGAACGTGTCGAGTACGGTAAACAATTTTGGGTCTCCTTGACTGTCAAATTCTATATCACCATTTTCATCCCGAATGGTATCCCTTAAAATATTAATGAAATCTTGATCTTCATAAGGGAGTACCGGGAAGCGATCTTCTCTCATCGAATCAATGACATATTCCTGACAGTCCCAGTTTGGAGGTCTGTTGTCATCATCACTAAAGAATTCTGAATTCAGTCTAATCAATTCACTATTTTGTGGTCCAGGAATAAGTGTTGGAACCAACCTTTTGAATGGCGTCTCAAAATTACCAGAAAACGTAACGAGAAAATTATTGTTATCAATGATAAAATCGAAGTCGTGGAAAGGTGGGTTGCTTTCATCTTCAAACAGTCCAATATCTCCATCTCCATCCTGGAAATCAAAAAAGAGAATTAATGAGTCTGGTTCATTGTTAGCTGGCGTCTCTTTAAAAATTAGGTTGTTGTATGATATCCTTGGTTCATCCACAAAATCCTCAGGACGAAAGCAAGAATAGGATATAATCGAAATGATTATAAAATATGATAGTGGCTTAATTTGTCGCATCCTTAGAAAGTTCGAACTCGTATAGTTTTAGGAATTATGCTTCTTTTGAGATATGCAATCAATAAACAGTATAGAAAAACGAATCCCTAAAATAAACGATAAAAATTTCAAAAATTATGCACTTGATGTATTCAAATATCAAGCCAAATCGAATAGAGTTTATAAGGCATACTTAACAAACCTTAATGTAGAAATTGCTGGCATTAAAGAATTAGATAATGTGCCATTTCTACCAATTGAATTTTATAAAAGTGAAATTGTAAAGAGTGATAACTGGTCGGAAGAAACAGTATTTTATAGTAGTGGAACTACCGGCCAACAGAAAAGCGAGCACTTCATTAAAAACCTTAGTTTTTATCATCGCAACACCAAACATATCTTTGAAAGTTTTTACGGTCCTTTAAATAATTACATGATTGTTGCTTTATTGCCATCCTATGAAAATAATTCGTCACTAGTTTCCATGGTTTCAAACTTTATAGACCAGTCGGGATGCAGCGAATCTTCTTTTATATCCAAGGACCTAAGTTTACTCGAGCTAAAGAAAGAAAGGGCAGTAGAACTGGGCAAAACATTATTATTAATTGGAGTTTCACATGCCCTTCTTGGCCTTGCTGAGATGGGTATCGATCTTCGTGCAGCAATTATCATGGAAACCGGGGGTATGAAAGGTGAGAGAACAGAAATTACCAGGAAGGCCCTTCATAAATCACTCTGTGATGGCTTCAATTCAAAAGAAATACATTCTGAATATGGCATGTCTGAGCTAATGTCTCAGGCCTATAGCCTCGGAGAAGGGGAGTTCAAGGCACCGAATTGTATGAAGGTAATGATTAGAGATAGTTATGACCCTTTTAGTTATATAAAATCAGGAAAGACCGGAGGAATCAATATAATAGATTTAGCTAATATTCACACCTGTTCATTTCTAGAAACCAAGGATTTAGGCAGGGAAACGGACAATGGCTTCGAAGTACTAGGAAGATTTGACAATTCTGAAGTTCGTGGGTGTAACTTAATGGTTTTGTGACCGTATTATAAGTGTAAAATAAACGATCCAATCATTCGTTGAAATAATGATTGGATATATATGTTGAGAAACATTTATATTTTTAATATATTTAGTCTGTTAAGCTAGGTCAAATAAATTCATAATTATGAAAATTAGAATACTCCTTGCAGCTGTTTTACTAATGTCCATAGGTGCCTGCACTCAGAAAATGTGTCCTACATATGCCAAAAAGGACGTTAAGCAAGAAGTCAGGCAAGTAGAAGAAGCAAGGATTTAAGTTCATTGAATCAGAAAATACTGCGGATATCAGAAAGATGTCCGCTTTTTTATTTTATACCCAATTCAAACAATATTGCCATGGGTCAAGTTTATTATCGATTCTGCAAAAGGAGTTTTTAATAGCCTTACGGCAATTTCAGACATTAATTTCTTTCCGAAAAAATATTGGAGTTTTCTCCCGATGCTCAATCTCACTGAAAAGTTAGATTTCCATTGTTTGCAATAATCATCATGAATTGTAACTGAATCAAATCTATTGCCCTCGAGGTTTTTCACAATAAGCTCGGAGAGTATTTTAGCAGAATGAATTGCCATGGCCATGCCATTCCCGCACAAGGGAACTATCATTCCGGCTGCATCACCACACATAAGAACATTTTTAGATACAAGATCTTTCTTGCTAAAGGTTATTTTACTTATCGTCAGGGGCCTTTCAAAGACTCTTTCAGATTGTTGAAATATTCTTTTGAGCAACGGATTTTGATATAGGATATCTTCTTCCAATTGATTGATATCACCTGAATCTATCAGGTTTCTCGTTTCGGTTAAGTAGCATAAGTTGTAGAGTCCATTTTCGATTCGGCTAACACCACAATATCCACCGCTAAAATTATGGAGAGCAATCACATTTTCCGGAAGATCTGCCCTAATGTGATATTTGACAGCTAAATATGTTGGATTTTTGGAAGTTAACGATCTATTAAGGTTCCGATCCAATTGTGAATTCTTGCCAAAGCTACCTATCGCCAACTTGCTGTAAATGGTATCACCATTTTGCAATTTGGTTTCAAAGACATCGTTTTTTTTAATAATGTTTTCCGCAATACCAACGACTATTTTGCAACCTGACCCGGTTGCTTTTTGGGCAAGAAACTGATCGAAAGAATACCTGCTAATGCCAAATCCACCAAGAGCTAAATCCACAAAGACATTAGACCCACTTACTGATGATAACTGCAATTTGTTGATGTCAGCAGGGCCTAAATCTTCTGGATACAAGCCATTTTTTTCAAGGAAAGGCCTGACTTCATTAGAAACATACTCACCACAAACTCTGTGAAAAGGATGCTCTTTTTTTTCAATCAGCACAACATCGAGCCCACTTCTAGATAGTAAATTTGCGGAAGTTAATCCCGCCAGGCCACCTCCGATGACAATGATGTCGTGAACTTTATCCAACAATGAAGTTCTAATCGTATTGGCTATCGTAATATTTCTTATACTCACCTGAAACTATATTGGATAGCCATGGGTCATTTTTAAGGTACCAATCAACTGTTTGTTCAAGACCTACCTCAAATGTAACAGATGGTGACCAGCCTAATTCATTGGTAATTTTGCTCGAATCAATGGCATATCTTAAATCATGACCCGCTCGGTCTCTTACAAAAGTTATTAGTTTCTCAGACTCTTTAATATTACGTTCCAGTTTTGTATCCATGATTCTACACAGGACTTTCACGACATCAATATTCTTCCATTCGTTGAGGCCACCGATATTGTAAGTCTCAAAAGTTGACCCTTTATGGAAGATTACGTCAATTGCCGATGCATGATCCTCAACATATAACCAATCTCTGATATTTTCACCTTTACCATAAATTGGTAGAGGCCTACGGTTTTTAATGTTATTGATGCATAATGGAATCAGTTTTTCTGGAAATTGATTTGGCCCATAATTATTGGAACAATTGGAAATAATTGCTGGTAATCCATAAGTGTTCGAAAAGGCACGTACAAAATGGTCAGAACTTGCTTTTGATGCTGAATAAGGTGACTGAGGGTCATAAGGAGTCGATTCTGTAAATAATCCTTCACTTAGTGATCCATATACTTCGTCGGTGGAAATGTGGTAAAATAAATGATCGCTTTCGCCGTGCCAGGCTGTTTTGGCTACTGTTAAAAGATTCGTGGTGCCTATAATATTGGTCTTTATGAAATCAGTCGGGTCCGTAATGGATCTGTCCACGTGAGATTCAGCAGCCAAATGGATCACTGAATCAATATCTTCTTCCGAAAAAAGACGCTGAATTAATTCAGTATCAACTATATCGCCTTTTACAAACGTATAGTTTGGAAGATCCTCTATATCGGAAAGGTTTTCAAGATTGCCAGCATAAGTAAGCTTATCAAGATTGATGATTCTGTAATTGGGGTATTTATTAACAAATAATCGTATAACATGTGAGCCGATAAAACCAGCACCACCAGTAATAAGGATTGTTTTAATGCTCTTCATTTTTGAAGAGTTTGCTCCCATTTCCACGCATCTCTCAAAGCATCTTCCAAAGTTAAGGATGATTGCCAGCCAATCAGGTCTTTGGCTTTGTCAACATTTGAGTAGATGGCCTCAACGTCACCTGGCCTTCTTGTTCCTATTGAATAGTTGACCATTAAATTATTTACTTTTTCAAAAGTCTTAATCACTTCCAGTACAGTATTTCCTTTGCCGGTGCCACAATTAATGACATCATAACCGGCAGACTTATTCTGAAAAATATAATCGAGGGCTCGAATATGAGCTTTCGCTAGATCGATTACATGAATATAATCCCTCACGCAGGTGCCGTCGGGAGTATTGTAATCATTGCCAAAAACGGTTAATTCTTCGCGGATACCGGCGGCAGTTTGCGAAATATACGGAACCAGATTGGCAGGCGTGCCAATTGGGAGTTCACCTATCAAAGCACTGGGATGTGCTCCTATAGGATTGAAGTATCTTAGGGAAAGAGCTTTAAAAGATTCTTTTGAAAATGAAAAATCTCTAATTATCTGTTCACATACATGTTTGGTGTTTCCATATGGAGATTCGGCTGGAAGTACTGGAGAAGTTTCTCTTACCGGTTGTTCTGCACTATTACCATATACTGTACATGATGATGAGAATACTAAACAATTAATATCTGACCTGTTCATCACCTTTAACAGGGATATCATCGAACCAACGTTATTGTCATAGTATTTAAGAGGATTCTGTACCGACTCTGCCACTGCTTTTGATGCCGCGAAATGTATGACCCCTGAAATATCCTTTTCCAAAAGAAATATTTTTTCCAAATAATCTTCATTGCCACAATCACCTTCAAAGAACTTGACCTCTGTGTTGAGGATTTTATTTATTCTATTAATCGTTTTTTTATCTGAATTGGAGAAGTCATCCAGAATCACGGGCGTATAACCAGCCTGAAATAACTCAACCACAGTATGTGAACCAATATAACCGGCTCCACCGGTGACCAGGACTTTCCTATTTCCCATTTATTACATTTCTTCCAATACTATAATAGGTAAACCCAAGCTCTTGCATAATTGATGGCTCGTAAAGATTCCGGCCATCCAAAACCAGTTTATTCTTCATTTTTGAACTCATAACGTCGAAGTCTGGAGTTCTGAAGACAGGCCACTCGGTTAATATTAGTAACGCATCCGCATCCTCCAGGGCATCATATTCATCTTCCGCATAGCTTATTTTATCACCGTAAATATTTTTAACACTGGGAAGTGCTTCAGGGTCATAAACACTTAAATTGACGCCAGCATCTAAAAGACCACTGATGTTGTCTAATGACGGGGCTTCCCTAATATCATCTGTGTATGGCTTGAACGACAAACCCCAGATAGCAATTTTCTTTCCTGACAAATTGTTGTTGAAATGGCGTTTCAATCGTTCTAATAATTTCAACTTCTGAGTTTTATTTGTAGACATCACAGATTTCAGAATCTTGAAATCATAACCCACTTCTTCCGATGACTTTGCAAGGGCCTGGACATCTTTTGGGAAACAGCTACCACCATATCCGATTCCGGCAAACAGAAATCTTCTGCCGATACGGGAATCTGTTCCCACTCCCTTCCTTATTGAATCGACGTCGGCTCCAAGCTTTTCACACAAATTTGCAATTTCATTCATGAAGGTAATTTTTGTCGCGAGGAACGCGTTTGCGGCGTATTTTGTTAGTTCGGCAGATAGTTCATCCATAAAAATTATTGGATTGCCTTGGCGAACAAGCGGTGCGTACAGGTTTTCCATAATTTTTCTGGCACGTTGAGAGGAAGTTCCTACCACAACCCTATCAGGTTTCATAAAATCATCCACGGCAGCACCTTCGCGAAGAAACTCAGGATTAGAAACGACATCAAAAGGAACTTTTGAATGAGCTGAAACTTCAATTCTTACCTTCTCTGCAGTTCCAACAGGCACCGTGCTTTTATCAACTATTACTGTATAGTCCTGTAAAAGAGGACCTATTTCCTTAGCTACTTGAATCACATATTTCAAATCAGCCGATCCATCTTCAGTTGGGGGAGTGGGGAGTGCAAGAAATATGACCTCAGCACCTTCAATTCCTTGGGATATATTGGTAGTAAAATGTAATCTATGCTGACGGATATTCCTTTCAAATAAGGCCTCGAGTCCGGGTTCATAAATTGTAATTTTGCCACTATTTAATTGCGCCACTTTTGCTTCATCGATATCAATACAGGTTACATGATTACCTGTCTCTGAAAAACAAGTGCCACTTACTAAGCCGACATATCCAGTTCCAACAACAGCAATCTTCATAAGCGAGTAATATTATTTAGGCGTGCAAAACTAAGCGAAAATCATCTTGTTCTGTCTTTAAAAAGGAATAATGATCGGAATATGTTTCAAATTTCAAACAGAGTTTTTTGAGTTGGATTGACTTTATTTATATTTGCAGCCCTTTAATTAAAATTTTTCATGATTATTATTAACGTTAAGGAAAACGAATCAATCGATAGAGCTCTCAAAAGATTTAAGAAGAAGTTTGAGAAAACCGGTGTTCTTAAAGAGCTTAGATCCAGAAAGGCTTTCGAAAAGCCCTCGATCACAAAGAGACAGCAAGTCTTAAAGGCGAGATACATTCAGAGAATGTACGCGGATCATAATTACTAAGAATTTCCCCATCTTTTAGCTAAATTTAATACCGGTTGATACCCCGGTATGCTATGCTTGAAAGCTTTATTAGGTTTATTCAGCACGAGAAGCGGTATAGTCTTCATACTGTTGAATCTTATCGGAATGATTTGCTTCAGTTCCAGCAATTTCTGACAAGTGTTGATGAAAATATTGGATTGGATCTGGTACGATACTCTCATATCAGGGCTTGGATTGTATCCAACATAGAAGATAATTTATCCCCCAGGTCAGTTAATCGGAAGATTGCAACGCTAAGGTCATTTTACAAATTCCTACAAATTCGTAAAATGTGTGAAGAAAATCCAATGGTTAAAGTCAAACCTCTGAAAACTGACAAAAAATTACCATGCTTTATAAAAGAAGGAGAAATGATTCAACTCCTTGATGAAATTCCATTTCCTGTGGGTTTTGCAGGTTTAAGGGATAAATTGATTTTTGAGCTCTTGTATGGAACCGGTATACGACTATCAGAAATAATCAATTTAACGGTAGATTCCGTTAATTTCTTCGATAATACCGTAAAAGTACTTGGGAAGAGAAATAAGGAAAGAATAATCCCGTTACCGAAAAAAGTTTCTCAAACCATCAAAGAATTTATTGATGCAAAACAGGAATTTTTTAAAGATAAGATGAGTAACTTGTTAATAGTAACTGATAATGGAGAAAAAGCGTATCCAATGCTGGTATACAGAATAGTAAATCAATATTTAAATTTGGTAACTACTTCAACAAAAAAAAGTCCTCATGTTCTAAGGCACACTTTTGCGACCCATTTGTTAAATAAAGGTGCGGATTTAAACGCTGTGAAGGAATTGTTGGGTCATACAAACCTTGCCGCAACACAGGTTTACACACACAATACAATGGAAAAATTAAAAGCCGTTTTTGATCAGGCCCATCCAAAAGCATGAATTATGTTCAACCATTAAATAGATAGATATGAAGTTGCAGATGCATTCAATTCACTTTGATGTCGATGTTAAGCTTAAAGACTTTGCTCAAAAAAAGATCGACAAGCTTGAGAAATTGTACGATAGAGTTATTGATGGCGAAGTATTTTTTCGTCTTGAAAATGTAGATACAAGAGACAATAAGATTATTGAAGTCAAATTGAATATACCGGGGTCACAACTATTTGCAAAAGAGAAATCGAATACTTTTGAAGCTGCAACCGATGAAGCAGTAGAGGCATTGCGGCGGCAGTTGAAAAAGTTCAAAGAAAAACAAATAGAGCATTAAAATCTTAAAAGAAAGCCAGATTACCTGGCTTTCTTTTTTCAATTAAGTTGTGACAATACTTCTTTTATTCTCTTCAAAGCTTCTCTGATATTCTCTTCTGAAGCAGCATAAGAAATCCTAATGGCTTCAGGTGCACCAAAAGCATCCCCAGAAACTACCGAAACATGTGCTTCATTTAGAATATAAATAGATAGGTCGTTTGCGTCCTTAATTACGACCTGATCTTTTGATTTACCAAAGTAATAACTGATATCTGGGAAAATATAGAATGCGCCTGAAGGCATGTAAGTTTTAACTCCTGGAATATCACTCAAGAGATCAAGAATGACTCCTCTTCTTTGGATATATTCTTCAGTCATTAGTCTGGTTGGTTCCATGTCGGACTTTATGGCTACCAGTGCTGCCCTCTGAGCTATCGAATTTGCACCACTGGTGATCTGCCCCTGAACTTTCTCACAAGCTTTGGCCAGGGCTACAGGGGCTGATATGTACCCAATCCGCCAACCCGTCATTGCAAATCCTTTTGAATACCCATTGACCGTAATTGTTCTGTCTTTTACCTGATCAAACGAGCCGATACTTACGTGACCACCAGAAAAATTGATGTATTCGTAGATTTCATCTGCAATGATCAGGACATTCGGATACTTTGTCAGTACTATTACTAAATCTTCAATCTCTTTTCGGGAAAAAACTGAGCCAGTAGGATTGCTTGGAGAAGAGAATAAAATTGCTTTAGTCTTTGGTGTAATCGCAGCATCCAATTGATCAGCTGTGATCTTGAAATCATTATCGATAGTGCCTTTAATAAACACAGGGGTGGCTCCCGCAAATTCAGTTATATCCTTGTAACTCACCCAATATGGTGCAAAGATGAGAATCTCATCTCCAGGATTACTAATTGAAATGATAACGTTCGCAATAGACTGCTTAGCGCCTGTGGAGACTACAATATTTTCTGCCTTAGACGGTATCCCATTTTCGCGTTGAAGTTTCTCGGCTATTGCTTCCCTAAGATCCATATAACCGGGAACAGGAGAATACCCGAAATATTTTTGTTCATCAATGGCATCTTTTGCCGCTTCCTGGATGTGTTTTGGAGTCTTAAAATCAGGTTCCCCTATGCTCAAACTTATGATGTCGATTCCTTGTGATTTTAATTCACGAGCTTTTCTTGTCATTGCAATGGTCGCTGATTCCTCCATATTTGTGACACGGTCAGATAGAAGTGTATTGATGTCAAGCATAATTAGAATTTTGGGTGAAATTAGTTATTACAATTTTGGGTTCCTATCTCTTCCAAGGCATATTGAGTAGTCAACAAAATTTTTAGTAAAATCGTAACTATTAAGCTCCGGAAATATGAATTTATTGGTGTGAATATTAACGAACAGGTTTAAAATGACTCGCCGGAGTCATACTGAAGATTAATCAACTTTGAAATAATCTGACTAAAATAATTTCCATTATCAGGCCCAAACCAGTTCATTGTCCTCGTCTCATAAGCGTCCTGGTCATAAAGATCATCCCGGGTGATATAACCAACATAATCGCCATTGAAGCTTGACAGAATAAAGTTGATCCCTTTTTCACGTGCTAAGTGATCGAGTGGTTGAACGAGTTCCCCGGAAAAATCACAAGGTGTGCCAACTATTAAAGTATCCCCAATTCGTAACAGCTGCATTGATGCAGTATACCTGCCAAAAATTTGTTCGAAAAGCCAAGGTCTGATGCGGAGGTTTTCAGATATTCTGAATTGAGGCTCCCCTAATTCAATATTCAGGCTTTTGAAGCCGAGTTGATGGTGATAACTTGTTTGAATTACGTTTGAAATTAAGTTGATCTGATCAGCTAGATTAATGGCAAAGGCTTTTGTAGGATTAGGATCGGCATCTGTGATAGTCCCCTGGCTGCCAACAGCCCCGGCGATAAAAGCCCCGAAATTAATGGCTACATTATCTTCAAGTAAATCCACAAGAATCCCTGGATAATCTCGATGAACGACAGCGGAGTCGCGTGGGATTGTAGTAGGGTGTGCTGAAAATGACGCAAGGACAGCTGTTTCGCCACCATCCTGTTCAAACTTGATTATCCGAAGCCATGGATCAATATCCCCATTTGGATCCACTCTGTTTCTGACTAATCCTTCTGTATTTATTGCACTAAAACCAATTCTACTTTTTTTAAGGTTTTGGGTTGCCAGGGAGATGGCGTAAATAGCCTTTTCCGAGATTAAATCGACAACTTTTTGATCAAAGGGTCCGGCGAAAAGTCTGCCCACAATCCCGGGGTGCCAATTGCCGATGCTGTGGTGCGTATGTGTGGCTGAAAAAAACACACCTTGTAGTGATTTAATTGATTTGTTGTTAAGTATTGACTCTTTCACCTTGGGAGGAAAGATTAGCAAATCAGGAGCAAGGAGGACAACACTCGATAAGCCATTATCAAAAACAAAAACACGCATCCAAATTGAGTCGGCAATATCTTCAAAATCCTGAATGCCGTACCCTGCCAGGGATGTTTGGAATACAGGCGTGAGATTGACTTTAGCCCAGCCTACTCTTAAAGTATCTCCTGAAAAGCTAAAATCTTTTTTGTTCAGCTTTTCAAGCTTGCCAATTGTTGATTGATAATGGGTACTTTCTATGACTGGGCTCCGATCAACTGTTGTTAATATTGAAGCGGTGGCAATAAGTATTCCGCTACTAATAATAAGTAACCATTTCCTCCACCTTTTCAATTAATTAGAGAGTAAACGGCGATGGTAATTTATCTGACCTAAATGATAATTCAAATGCCCATAAAGATGGGTAAGATAAACGACAGAAGTAGCATTCGGAATTGGTCCCTGTATTGGATAAAGCGATTCAAGAGAAGCTTCGGAGATATTATCCAGGGCATCAGATATGGATTTTTTTGTTTTTCCAATTTCCTCCACCAGGCTCTCCTTTGATATGCCCTTTCCGGAAAATTCGAAATCCCGGTCCCGGACATACCCATCCTCACCTAATATTGCGCCAATAAAGTGTCTCAGATTTCCACAAATGTGGAGACTTAAGTTACCCCCGGAATTACTGATCCCATCAGCGATTACCCAGAGGCTGTTATCGGATGGATAACTATTTATTTCAGTAATCAGCTTATCGAGATCACGGTTGATTAATGATTTGAAAATGTCTTTCATTTGGTTATAAAAATTGCAAGGAAGAAATCAGCTGTTTAAAAAATAAAGGGAACAGGACATCTTAATCTCTGAACATCTTTAGGTGGTTTTGGTGGTCCGATTCTGAAATTATAAATCAATGAGACTTCATGGGCACCACCTGTATTAACGCCTAATTCCGAAATGGTTAAGTCATAACTGTAGCCGAAAGTGGCTCTTCCTTTTGTAAGGCCCATATGTACAATGATTGATTCGTTGTTTGAAAACCCATCTACAGTCTTTATCGGGATTCCACGGTACCATAATCCCAATATTACAGGCTCAAGAGTGAAGAATACACCTAAGTCCAACTGATCAAATTTGCCCTGTGAACGGTAATTGAAGGAGGGAGTTACACTTCTTTCTTTTCCATCAGGAGTTGTTCCCTTTCCATGTGAACCTACCCTCAAAGGCAATTTGTAACCACCATGCAATGAAAATTTTCTGGGAAGTGGACTGCTGACTCCATCTCCAGCTATAAGTGATTGATCAGGTTCGAAAATGTTATGCACGGCCCCTCCAAGCCAAAGGTTATTTGAAAAGAAAATTCCGCCAAAGGCCATATCCAAATAATTGACTTTCAGACCAGAATTGAGCGATTCTGCTGAAGTTGGATTAACTAAACCAGTATTATCGAACTGGTCACCGAACGTCAATTTGCTAAAATTCAAATCACGCGTTGTGTAAGATAACTGCGTGCCGGGGCGGAATATCCATTTGCTATTCAACTCAAGTTCATAGGCATATTGCAACCCAATAGAAGTGGAACTCAATCCGGCAAGCCCTTCTCGGTCTCTCGTGATAATAATGCCCCCGCTGCTATTAAAATTGAAGTTATAATCGGCCCAAGCGGAGAAGGTTTCGAAATTTGCATCAATGGAGGGCCATTGATTACGATAGTTTATTCCGGCCCGTCCCTCTCCATTAATTCCTATCAAACCGGGATTCAAATAAAGAGGAGCGGCATAGTACTGTGAAAATTGAGGGTCTTGGCTCAAAGCTTTGTTATTTATACAAGCTAAGAGCAGAAGTAAAATGACCAACCGAAACTTATTCATAGACCTGTTTTTAGCAGCAATTTCACACCACCCTTGTTCTTTGCAAAATAGGTAATTATATATCAAATTGGAAAACGAATTGCCTTTAGTCATTCTGATATGTAATGATAAGATGGATTGCTTCGTTATTTAAATGCATTGGTTTTGAATCTAAAAACTTCATTTTTGAACAAATATTTTAAGCATCACAGACAAGTGGATGAATTTTTGAATATGACAGGGAAATTGACAATGAGGGTCACATTAATTCTTTGTCTAGTAACTCTCATATTCACAAATACCCTAAAGGGTCAAATTATCAATGGAAATAATTGGTTTTTTGGAAATTCGAACCAGGCATTATTATTTAATAAATCTGATAATAAAGGAGTTATTGAAGAAGTTCAGGCAATCCCTTTTGGAATGGGAGGAAGCCTTGTCATTTCTGACGAATATGACGGCAATGTTAAGTTTTACACAGATGGTCAGAATGTATATGATGCCTCTCACAAGATAGTCCCGAACGGAACTGGGCTTACGGGAAACCCTGATATAAATCAAGCTCTAGCGGCATGCCCTTTTCCTTCTGGGAATAATGATCAGTGGCTGCTTTTTACCAACTCCGGAGTAGGTGGAGTTAACGAAATCCAGTACTCTATTCTTGACCTTACGATTCCCGGCAATGCCACCCAGCTTAATCAACCTGAACTTGGTGACGTTGCAGGCACTAAAAATGTTGGCACAGGCCTAATAAATCCTTCACCTGGAATGCTGATGCTGCAGAGCCGTAATCTCAAAAATTTCTGGCTGATATCCCAAGATTCAATCTCAGGGGAGTTCAAGTCATTGGAAATTTCTTCAGGTATGATTGGAAACATACAGTCTTTCGATCTAACAAGTGCTTCTGTTCCTAAAATTGTTGCAGCGAACTTTTCTGCGTACCGTGTCGATTCTGCCAATTATAGGATTGCTGTCTCACCGCAAAATCAAAATAGGAATGTCCAGCTACTGAATCTAAATATTGTTAACGGTGCATTGACTTTTGACTCGGTCATTTTAAATACTGGCAACAGCGACTCCACGGTGGAATCAATATATGATACGGAATGGTCACTCGATGGTCAGATTTTATACATATCCAGGCATGGCGGAAACGGTAATACGGGGAATTTGTATCAATTCAATTTTCTGGATACGTTGATGAATCTTAATTCAGTGCTGCCAGGTCCGGTTTACCGAAGTTATGGCATTAAGCTCGCTCCAGATAGCCAGCTGTATCATCTGTATCAGCAAACAGCATTATCTCCAATACAACTGGGAGTAATTATCGATCCGGGTTTTGCAATTGATAGCCTGACTTACAATCCCGCACCGTTTGCTAATGCCGATTTTATTGGGCGGCAATTTCCGGAACAAGCTAAACCGAACATATCGATGTTTAACCAGGTAGTTTTTACGGCTCTGGATTTATGCCTTACCGTTTCAACCAAATTTTCACCAAACGTAGAACCACCTCCGTCTTTTTACATGTGGGATTTTGGTGATGGCACCACTTCTTTTTCCCATAGTCCTATACATACCTATGATCAAGCGGGTATGTTTCAGGTTTCAATGACCGTAATGCTTGATAATGTAGTTGAAACCTTTACTAGCTCAGTCAATATTGTTGATACACAGCTAATGGTTGATCTCGGGGCCGATACGGTTATCTGTCGTGGTGAAATTTTATCCCTTGATGCCGGACCAGGAGGCATCTCCTATGGATGGAATACCGGAGATAGCACACAAACTATTCAAGTTGATTCTGCAGGAACTTATTGGGTTGCCGTAGAAGTGCCAAATCCAACTAATCCAGGTGTAAGCTGTTTCCTTTCTGACGACATAATGGTGGAAGTTTATGGAGAGACGGAAACCATTTCCAACCAATGGTATTTCGGTCAAATGGCGGGCATTGACTTCAATGAAAACCCACCTGTTCCACTTGTTGACAACAACCAGATGAATTCTCCGGAAGCTGCTTCTACTATCTCGGACATCAATGGGGATTTGCTATTCTATTCCAATGGTGTTTCAGTGTATAATAAGGAACATGAAATGATGCTCGACGGGTTCAATATTGGTGGAGATAGTACCTCCGCCCAAGGAGCCTTAATTGTTCCTGTACCGCAGGATGCAACGTCGTTTTATATCTTCACGACAGATCCATCCTGGAATGACCAAACATTTGATGTTAAATACTCCTTCATTGATTTAAAAAGGGACGGCGCCAATGGAGGAGTTGCCTTGAAAGATCGCCCACTCTACTATAAAGGAACAGAGCGGTTGACAGCATCGGGATCTGGTGGCAGTTTAATATGGGTTGTGACGCATGAATTTGGTAATAATACTTTTCGGTCTTACCCCGTAACTGAGGATGGAATTGGATCAGCGTCTTTGTCAACGGCGGGAACAATCCTTTCGGTAGCAACAGAAGGCAACAGCAAGAACACGATGAAACTCTCGGCTGATGTGAGTAAACTAGCAATGACTATCGCCGGACCGGAGAATTTTGTTGAAGTATTCGATTATATTGATACAGCCGGTCAGGTTGCTAATCCCTTAAAGATCAACATTGGTGAACCTGCTCCAGCGGAAATTTATGGGGTGTTGATTTCACCTAATAATGAGAAACTCTACGTCACAACAAAAGGCGGAGGAAATTCCAAACTAATCCAGTTTACTATTGATACGACTGATGTTGCTACTATTGAAGCTTCCAAGGCTATTATCGCTCAGGATGCACAAGAATTTGGTGATTTGCAAACGGGACCGAATGGAATTGTTTATATGGCGGTTAATGGCAGCGGTGACCTCGGAACCATAAACAATCCCAATAACGATGCAAGTCAGGTAGGATTTACCCTTGCGGGCTTTAATCTTGGAGGTAGATTGAGCTCGCTAGGCCTGCCGAATTTTGTTCAAAACGCATCGCAACCCCCACAAACTCCGTCTATCGCAGCCACTCCTGGATGTTTAGGTCAGGACTCTCAATTCACAGGAGGAGGGACGTCATCAATTGATGAATTCTTCTGGATATTTGGTGATGGCGGATCATCAATGGATCAAAATCCTGTCAACACCTATAATGCCATTGGAACATACACAGCGAGCTTAAGGATCACGAACCGTTGTGGATTAGATACTACCTTGTTTACTCAGGTGGTCGTAAACGTTATTCCGCCCAGACCTACAACGCCAGGAGCCGTTGCCTTGTGTCAGGACTCGGTAGTTCTCGAAGCACTTCCTGCAGATGATCCCCGCTACACCTATTCATGGTCAACCGGGGACACTACACGCCAGATAACAGTGACAACAATTGCCACATTGCAGGTAGCTGTAATAGATATACAAACAGGTTGTATTTCTGAAATTGTTACCGTGTTGGTTGGGGATGGTCGTCCTCAGGTAGAATTAGGGCCGGCACAAACAGTCTGCGTAGGAGAACAGCCACCTCAATTGGATGCTGTGAATCCTGGAGCTTCCTACGCCTGGATGCGTGACGGCGCTAACTTAGGAAATGCTGGAAGGTTTCAAACCATAGACACCAGCCTCCCTAGATCGTTCATGTATCAGGTAGCTATCATTGATCCAATAACCAGTTGTATTGGTCGTGATTCAGTTTTAGTAACAGTTAATCCATTGCCCGACATAACCCTTACCCCAACGTCCACTAGTGATTGCGGGATGGCGAATGGCCAGATGGATATTGTTTTTAATACCGCCGGAAACTTCAACTATGACCTCACTTCAAATGGTGTCTCACAGGCATCGGGGAATTTTGATGGACCAGGAACAATTCCTAATTTTGGTTTGTCGGCAGGAAGCTATAACCTCGTAACAACTGATGCGGTTACGGGTTGTTCAAGATCGTCGAGTGCGAACATTAGTGATACTAATACAGGATTCACAGCAACGCTGACAGCCAATCCTGATTGCGGCACAAACGGAACTGTGGATTTGTCACTGACGGCTGATTTGGGTACGGTCGGCTCATACGACTACATCTTTTCATTCAGTAATGGAACTGTTATTGACAATGGCTCGGCATCTTCTGATCTTTTAACATTCAATTCACCCCTTGATACAGGTACTTACAATATTGTGGTCAGAACGGATGTCCCTAATTGTGTAGAAACTGCCCAGGTGAATTTGACCGAAAACCCACCGGCAACAATAACTATTGATCCTATTTATAATTTTTGTAGCGGTCAGGGTACGTTAACCGCAATTGTAGCTGGCGGTGGTTCGTTATTATGGACGCTTCCTGATGCAACTCAAGTTGCTGGTAACCCAATAACTGTAACCCAAAGTGGGACTTATTCGGTAACCTCTTCCGGCGTTGGATTTTGTCCTCAAACAGAAACGACAGAAGTCATTATAAGCCAGGATCCAGTTGTGAGCATAGATGTAACCGGGAATGAGTGTGATGGCACCTTAACGCTAAGTGCTATTACCGACAACGCAGGTGGAGCCAATTCTTTTGTTTGGGGCTCAGCAGATTCTAACAACGGATCGGTGTCTCAAGTCATAAATATTACACAATCGGGGACATATGCCGTGACCGCCAGAAACCAAAATACCGGTTGCCAGGCTAACGCTTCGGTAAGTGTCAATGTTGAACCATTATTGGAGGTATTTATTACTTCTGATCCCGATTGTGATAATAATGGCCAGATATTTTTACTTGCCGAGTCAAATATTACTGCAGACGTAATTTTTGAATGGAGTGATCCGAACGGCTCAATTCTTCCAGATACCACGGCAATAATTACCATTAGCACCGGCGGTCTCTATACCGTACGCGTCATTAGAAGAGTTAGTGGCTGTAATGCATCTGGGAGTCTCGATGTGGTGATTGATTTGATCGAAGAAGATGAATTACTTTTACCCTCCAGGGTGGTTATATGTCCAGATGACCCTTTAACTTCTGTTGCTACTCTATATGCAGGTATTTTTAGCACCTATGAATGGAGACTGGAGCCTGATCAAACCATTTTGTCAACAAGCCAGACCTATCAAACATCAGTACCTGGTAGGTATGAAGTTACCATTGGTAATGGACTAACTTGTATTAGGGATTATGTCGATGTAATTGAAGATTGTAGACCCCGCATATTTGCACCTACCGCGTTCACACCGAATGGAGATGGACTTAATGACAGTTTTGGAGTATTTAATAATCCTTTCGTGACAGAGTTTAACATTTTTATTTACAATAGGTGGGGAGAATTAGTGTATCATGCTGAAAATGTGGATTTTACATGGGATGGTTCCTTTCGTGGGGACATGTCACCATCCGGAACATATGCCTATGTTGTAACTTTCAGTAGCTCATTGGATTCCTCTTTGGGCCAGATTGAACTGCATGGAGGAGTTACACTCATTAGATAATTGCAACATTTGTTATCTTTTCAATAAACGTATAAATTATATCATGAAAAAAATCATTGTTTTACTTGTACTTGGCTTTTTGACAGGCAACATTTGAAATGGAGAAAAATTTAATCTAATACCCACAAGTTTAAGAGTAACTGTTCTTGATAACCTCGGTAATATAGTTGAAGGAGCAACTGTAGTTGTTTTTGGCAATGAAGAAGATTACAGGTTAGAAAAAGACCCTATTGCCGGACCTGAACTTACGGATGAAAAAGGAAGGGTTACATTTAAACCAATTACACCTAAATCATATTACATTTTTGTAGCCAAGGGGGAAATGAATAACAATGGTGAGGGTGTCAGGACCTCACGATTAGATCCAAACAAAATGAACAAAATCAACATTATTATTCGATAAGAATGTCCGATGGTAATTTTCTGATTTATGGAGCAAACGAATATACTGGGGAACTGATTACACGAAGGGCGACAGCCCTGGGACTGAAACCTATTCTCGCTGGCAGAAACAGGGATCAAATCCAGGCGTTGGCTTCTTCGCTTGGTCTCGAATATCTTGTTTTTGACCTTTCGGACGATGACGAAATAAGGCGAAATATTGCTCCATTCAAAATAGTACTTCACTGTGCTGGGCCATTTTCTAAAACTGCCCGACCAATGATCAAAGCTTGCCTGGATGTTAAAATTCACTACTTAGATATCACTGGTGAAATCGAAATATTTGAATACTGTGCTTCAAAAGACAAGCAGGCACATGAAGCTGGTATTATTTTGATGCCGGGAGTTGGTTTCGATGTAGTGCCTACAGATTGCCTTGCGGCTTATCTGGCCTCATTGTTACCTGAAGCTACTCACCTTGAATTGGCTTTTAAAGGATCAGGAGCCATTTCTAAAGGGACCGCTTTGACGATGCTCGAAAATTCTCATAAGGGTGGGGCTATAAGACAGAATTCAACAATTATAAGCGTTCCTGTCGCCTATGAATCAAAAACAATTCTATTAGAGGAGAAGGAAATTTCGATAACAACAATTCCATGGGGTGATGTTTCAACGGCATTTTACAGTACTGGAATTCCGAATATAAAGGTTTATACAGCTGTAAAGCCTGAAGGGATCAAACGGATGAAACTTATGAATTCACTCGATTGGTTAATTAAAATGCCGATTATCAAGAATTATTTCAGGCGAAAGGTGAACCAAATTAAAGGTCCATCAGAGGATCTCCGGAATTCCGGCAAGAGCATTATTTGGGGTCGGGTTTTTAACGAAGAGCAACAGTTTGAAGCAATGCTAACAACCCCAGAAGGTTACCAATTAACAGCTTTGACATCGATTGCAATCGTTCAAAAGCTGTTGATAGACCATATATTTTCAGGCTATAAAACTCCTTCTATGGCCTTTGGACCCGATTTCATACTTGAAATTGAAAATACAAATCGCACCAATTTATAATAGGTGAAACAAGTTTCAATTAATATTTCAGTCCTTTATTTACTTCTTCTCTTGTTTTTTGAGAGTTGTCAAGACATTAGACCCGATAATTCGATAAAAGTACCAAAGGAATATCTCGAGTTAGGAGGCAAATCATCAATTGGTACTGAAGATGATCCCCACTCAAGATTGAATTATGAAATCCAGCTACAGGCGGATCCAATATCTGGTGAGATCCCTGTCGGAATTTATCAAAGAGAAATCAATTTTACTAGCAATATTCCGATCCGAAAACCTCAATCAAGTAGTCTAAGGATACGTCAGGAAACATGGGAAAATATTGGCCCAACCAATGTAGGTGGCAGGACCCGGGCATTTGGAGTGGATGTAACTAATCCATCAATTATAGTTGCTGGAAGTGTATCAGGGAGCATGTGGAGATCCGATAACGGTGGAATATCATGGGATAAGACCTCTGGTCCGAATCAGCTTGTTGGAGCCTCAGTCTTGGTACAGGATATAAGACCGGGAATGGAAAACATTTGGTATTATGGTACCGGTGAAATAAGGGGAAATTCAGCACGGGAAACTGGTGCACCATATCGGGGTGATGGCATATTTAAGTCAACTGATGGCGCCAGGACATGGTTTCAGCTTCAGTCAACAGAGGTACCTAATAAGAGCATTTTTAACAGTCAGTTCAACTACGTTCATGACATGGTTTTGAACCACACCCGAACGGATATTGATGAGATATACGCCGCAGTCTATGGTGGAATACTTCGTTCACAGGATGGAGGAAATTCCTGGAACGCAGTTTTAGGAGAGGAACTATTCAACCTCAGTGAAGATGAAGATTTAAATGACTCAAATAGTCCGTTTTATTCTGATATTGAAATTAGTTCAACTGGGGTATTTTATGCCTATCTAAGTGAATTTACCTCCTCTGGATACCTCAAAGTTGGGGGAGTTTTCAGATCAGAAAATGGGATTGACTGGGCAAGAATTACCCCACGAAATTTACAGGATTTCACTAACAGGGCAGTTTTGGCAATTGCTCCATCGAATGAGAATATCCTTTACTTAGCAATAACCCATGGTGCGGACGATATATACAGCATTTGGAAGTATACATTTCAGGGTGGAAGCCCTTCTTCTCCTGCAGGCGTCTGGGTGGATTTATCTGAAAATATTCCTGCTTTCGGAGGAGATTACGGTGACTATGATCCACAAGGTTCGTATAACATGGCGTTGGCCATTCAGCCTGATAATGAAGATATTGTTTTTCTTGGTGGGACCAACCTCTATCGATCAGATAATGGCTTTAGAACAGCCGATAACCTGATGTGGATAGGGGGTTATGATACAATCAACGATGGCTCTCAATTTAAAAACCATCACGCCGATCAGCATGAAATATTTTTTGCACTCAATGGGCAAAACAGGCTTTATTCTACCCACGACGGGGGTTTGTCATATACGGATCAAGGTACAGCACCATATCCTGAATGGGAATCTATCAATCAGGGATATATTACCTCACAATTCTATTCGGTAGCAATTCAACCCGATGAAGCAAATAATTTTATTGGTGGAGGAGCCCAGGACAATGGTAGTTGGTTCGGTAATTTAAAAGATGCTGGTGACTGGTCACGCATTCTCGGTGGAGATGGCGCGTATGCCGCAATTTCAGCTGGGAACGTGTTTTGGTACTTTTCCTCTCAGGAATCAAGAATCTTTCGATTTCAAATAGACTTCACAAACGAAGAAATTAGATCAGCTTCAAGAATTGATCCTGTTGGCGCTGGAGAAAAAAATGAACAGGATTATCTTTTTGTGAACCCTTTTGTGTTGGATCCGAATGATAATGATAGAATGTTCCTTGCGGGAGGAGATGCTATTTGGAGAAATCAAAATTTATCACAAATCCCATCAGGAACACGTGAAAAAGTTCGGGAAGGTTGGGAACGTATGGAGAGCACAAGTTTGAATTCAGGAACAATATCAAGCCTTGTGTCCTCAACATCGCCAGCCAACATCCTTTACTATGGAACTTCTGACAGCAGACTTTTCAGGATTGATAATGCCCATATCGGCGAGGGTGAGGTTAAAGAAATAACTGCGAATGATTTCCAGGGATTTATGGTCAATGTAAATGTTGATCCGTTAGATGCTGATCATTTGATTGTGATCTTTTCCAACTATAATATTCCCAGCATATTTTTATCATCGGACGGAGGCCAGTCTTTTATAGATATCGGTGGTAATCTGGAACAAAGCCCTGGCGGCAGAGGTAATGGCCCAAGCATAAGATGGGGTGAAATTGCCCCTCTGAATGGAGGTAGTTATCGATATTATGTTGGCACAAGTACGGGACTTTATTCAACTGAAATTCCGCAAGGTGATCAGACGATTTGGGAAAGAGAAGGATCAACTACCGTAGGCCAATCGGTTGTAAGGATGTTGCGTTATCGGCCATTAGATGGCAGATTAGTTGCGGCCACACATGGTAGCGGGGTTTTCATCACAACTGTTGATAATTTTCTCCAAATTGATCCTGTTATCCAGGTAGCTGAAAAATTTGAAGTTAAAAACCCATATCCCAACCCATTTAATGAAAATGTCACAATTGAATTTGAAACACCAGAGGAGGGCATTGTTTTCGTAAGGGTAGTTGACATGACCGGAAAATGGATAAGAACACCATTATGGGGGACACAAGGCCCCGGAACGAACCACGTGACCTGGGATGGTAAAGATGAATTTGGACAGCCTGTTGATGAAGGGATATATGTTTTGGCCTTCTCCTATCGAGGGAAGGTTGTTGGGCGCAAAGTGATTTTAAGCCAATGATAGATCATTGATTCTTAGTAGAGCAAGCAATCTTTCGGAAGTCCATCATTTCTTGCTATTGTCCTAAGCTCATCAATTTCCCCTCCATTTTCAACCCATATCCGGATGTCATCAGTACCATTTAAGATATCAAATGGCATGTTATGGAATTCATATTCATAGGGAGGTTGTTTCCAAATGAAATGATCGCCAAGATAGCTATAGAGTTCACGACAAAAGATAACACTGACGATCCATGGTTCGAACACCGTCCTGTCAGTCACATGAATTTGGAAACCACCACAATTAATATCTTTGTGTTTTTGAAAAGTTGGCTTAAAAATTAAAGGTCTTAAAATAAAACCCTCCAGGCGGTCTTTCTTGAAGACGGAGTTGAGGTGTTCTAAAAACGAAAAAGGATCAAGTTTGGGATGACCAATTATCTCAAGACTTCGTGTTGTCCCCCTTCCTTCTGACATATTGGTGCCCTCAAAAATTACTGTGCCTGGATAAATTGTCGCCGCCTCTGGTGTGGCAAGATTGGGTGAGGGTATAACCCACGGCAGTCCAGTGTCGCCAAAATACATTTTACGCTCCCACCCCTCCATTTCAACAATCCTTAATTCGCATTTTACTTCCCATTCGGACGCAGCCATTTTAGCAATTTCTCCAATCGTCATTCCATGACGCATGGGTAAGGGATATAGACCGACAAATGAAGAAAATTTAGGTTTAAGAATATTTCCTTCAACCTGAATGCCTCCGATAGGATTTGGCCGGTCAAGAACGATCACCTCTATACCCTTTTCTCCTGCAGCTTCCATGGCCAGTATCATCGACCAGATATAAGTGTAAACTCGTGTTCCCACATCCTGAAGATCAATGATGATATGGTCCAGACCTTCCAGCATATCACTGGTCGGTTTCCTGGTATCTGAATATAAGCTATAAACAGGGAGCTGATAGTAGGGATGAAAAAAATGATCTGATTCGATCATATTATCCTGTAAATCACCAAAAAGCCCGTGTTGCGGGGAGAAGATTTTCTTGAACCGCTTTCCAAAGAGCTCCTTTAAAAGGGCTATGCCATGATTAAGATTCTGGTCAACCGAAGCGGCATGGCACAAATAACCAATGTTTCCCTTGATGGAATTTGATCTAAGCTTGTCCAGCCCAGTTATCACTTTTGGCATACTTGTTAAGTCTTGTGAGTTGCTGTTTAAAAAAGAAAAAGTACCCAGGGCCGGAATCGAACCGGCACGATATTGCTACCATTGGTGTTTGAGACCAACGCGTCTACCAATTCCGCCACCTGGGCAAAAGGGTTGCAAACTTAGCTGAAGCGTTTCAGAAATTCAACCTTAATCGAGCATCACACTTACAGATATTTTTCAGATGAAAATGCCAGGGGCTTTTCAGAAAATAATGGCTTCGTTTTCTGCCAGGTTGTTTTGAAAAATTCTGAATTCCGGTAATCTTCAAGCAATGACTGATTTATCCAACGGCTTTTGGTAATGAATACATTGGGATTATCAAGATCCCGGAGAAGTTCTAAATCGACACAACCGTTGCATGCTTTGATTTGATCACTGTTTTCACGGAATATTTCCAGGAAGTCATCAACTGAATCTTCCTTAAAAGTCATCCTGACTATTCGTATCAGCATCATTTAAAAAGTGATGTTAATCGGACTGTCAAATTGAAGTCCAAGCAATTCTGCAGCATTACCACTATTAATTCCAATTTCGAGCAATCCAGACTCATTGAAAAGGCAGAAGCACTCACCGGGTTCAACGGCATTGTATGTTTTATGAATTTCCCTGGCTTTTTCCCTCCCAAGAGCAATTACAAAACCCTGTCCGTTATTCATGGATGATATGGTTTCAAATTCGTTTTTCGAAATATTCGTAATCAGGTTACCATAATGGTCGACGCGAATGATATTTCCGGCTATTAAGCTTTTGGTTGTCTTTAATTGACGATCGAGCAGTTGAACCCATTCAGCTTTGGCTGGCCCCAAATCATAAAGATCCTTGCCTGAGGCAATATTAGCCGCCGCAACCGCGTAAATAGACTTTGAGGGAAAAACTGTTTCGATGGGGTTCAATCCTAATAAGTCAATTGTTGCGGCTGGTTTGTTTTGACTAATAAGGCTTAATACGCCGTTATCAGGACCAACAAAATAGTGATCGTCTAGCTTCATTGCGATTGCCCCCCAGTTTTTTACATAAGTGTCGAGAGACACCAGGTGTACACTGCTTTTTGGGAATTCCCGGAAGACAGACTTCACAACATAAGCAGCGTGTGCGAGATCAAATGGATCGATTTCATGGCTAATGTCGATTATTCGAAGGCTAGAGTTTACCTTTAATATATTCGCTTTTACCGCCGCTATATAATGATCTTGTTTACCAAAATCGGATGTGAACGTTATTAGGCCCATGGAAGGCGAAAAATATTTGTATATTTTTGTTTGAAGCAAAAATATATATTTCCTGTAGGTTGTGCTTCACAACTGCTGACATAAATAAGAGAACATTTGGTAGAAAAAGTAATAACTCTTGAAAATATCTCACTGCTGGAATTTTTAGGAGTAGACAACAACAATATAAAGGAGATTTCCAATGCGTTTCCAGAGAGTAAGATAATTGCCAGGGGCAATGAAATCAGAATCCAGGGAAGTACTCCGGAGATTATTAGAATAAATCAGATTCTTCAATCTCTTCTGAACCACTTCAATAAATACGGAGCGCTTTCCAAAGATCAGGTGAAAACATTCATTCATGAGGAGGAAGATACGACCGATGATGGTAATGATGAAGTTCTGATTTATGGAACCAGGGGATTAAGAATAAGCGCCAAGACACCCAATCAAAAAAAGTTAATTGCAGAAGTGTCGGAAAATGACCTGGTCTTTGCTGTTGGCCCTGCTGGGACGGGAAAGACCTATATCTCAGTGGCTTTGGCAGTAAAAGCGCTCAAGAACAAAACAATAAAGAAAATTATCATCACCCGTCCGGCGGTTGAAGCGGGGGAGAATCTGGGGTTTTTACCAGGTGATTTAAAGGAAAAAATTGACCCCTATTTAAGACCAATCTATGATGCCCTTGGGGACATGATTCCTTCCGAAAAACTCAAATACTACCAGGAAAACGGCATTATTGAAATTGCACCGCTGGCTTACATGCGGGGGAGAACATTAAACCATGCCTTTGTTCTTCTCGATGAAGCGCAGAATACCACACCAATGCAAATGAAAATGTTTCTCACGAGAATGGGACCAGATTCGAAAGTCATTGTTAATGGAGACAAGTCTCAAATTGATCTTCCCAATAATCAGAAATCCGGATTAATTGATGCTATCAATGTTCTCAAAAAAGTTGCTGGTATCAGTTTTATTGAGCTTGACGATAAAGATGTTGTACGTCATCGTCTCGTGAGGTCAATAGTCAACGCATACGGCTCAAGAAAAGACTCTTAAAAGCTGCCTTCATTTTTTGTCTTTATTGGGTAACTTTCTTGGAGATAAGGAAAAATGAATTTTTGGTCTCCATTCCCATTTGTAAGGATATTTGTATGCTTTTCAGCAGGGATACTTTTATGCTGGTATTTGCCGGCACTTGATGCTAATGGGCAGAAAGTTGCAATAGGAGCAATTCTCATCTACGGAGTATTTGCCTTGCTAATTTCAAAGTCCCACCTTCTCACTTTCAAAATTGGCGGACATATTTCCCTTCTGGTAATTGGTTTTACGGGATATGTACACACAGCTATTTTTCTTGCGCCAGTTGTTTCTGAACATATAGATTCAGTTTTGGCTTATAGGGGGGTGATTACCGCAGCTCCTGAAGTGAAAAATGGTTTTATCAGGGCTGTTTTAGATTTGGAGTATTTTGCTTTTGAAGATTCAATTCAACAAACTTCCGGGAAAGTACTTTTATATATCAGAAAAGACACACTGCAAACGGATGGAATTCGATATGGAGATAAATTGTTTATTCCGGGATCACCGACAGAAATTTCAAAACCAACAAATCCAGGAGGATTCGATTTTTCTGTCTATTGGGGCATAAAACAGATCTATTTACAGGATTTTGTAAATCGAGGAGATATTATAATTAGCGAACAAGACAAGGGAAATCCTATCCTTTCAATTGCTTATAAGGCCAGAGACTATTGTGACTCAGTGTTGAAGCATGTTATTAGTGGCAAGCGAGAACAAGCGATCGTGCTCTCATTGGTTTTAGGAATAAAAGAAGGCTTAGATAATGATCTTAAAGATGCCTATGCATCAGCCGGCGCCATGCATGTCTTAGCAGTTTCAGGATTGCATGTAGGTATCCTTTACCTTTTTATATTGTATTTGTTGAGACCTATTCGTTATCGCAAATACGGCGATTTAATAACAGGTGTTGTTTCACTTTTTGTGTTGTGGTTCTACGCTTTGGTTACGGGCATGAGTCCATCTGTGCTAAGGGCTGTAATTATGTTCACAGTATTCATTATTGGAAGAATGTTCAGAAAATCAAGAAATATTTATAACTCCCTGGCAGTTTCAGCACTTATTCTCTTAATCATTAACCCATTATTAGTCTTTGACATAGGTTTCCAGTTGTCATATCTCGCCGTATTTGGTATTGTATTTCTCCAACCCAGACTTTATCGGTTATGGTCTCCAGATAGTTGGTTGGTTAATAAGGGTTGGGAACTTACTTGTGTATCGCTGGCAGCACAGATAGCCACATTTCCTCTTGGTCTTTATTATTTCCATCAATTCCCAACCTTTTTTCTCATTTCCAACCTTGCAGTTATCCCCGTGGCTTTTTCGGTATTAGTACTTGGAATATTAATTATTCTGACATCTGTGGTGGTTCCACTGCTTTCTCAATGGCTGGGGTTATTAGTGGAGTGGGTTGTATCATTATTGAATCAATTCGTCTTTATCGTTGACGGTTTTGAATTAAGTCTTATTGCCTCACGTGATTTTTCTGTATTGCAAATTTTTCTAATCTACATTTCGCTTGCCGCGATATGGGCACTTTTGGTTTATCGTAAATTGAAGTATTTAATGCTCACCGTCATTGTCTCAGTTATTTTTACCACCATAGAAACTTTTGAATCATTCGCCCGATCAAATAAAAATGAGATAGTTTTCTATGACTTTAATGGCTATTCTGCCATCGATTTCAGAAGTGGCCATGTGGCCTATTTATTTACAGATGCAGACTCAACAAATAGGACAAAACTCATTGATCATGTAGTTTCTCCCGATCGCATAAAAAGTGGTCTTCCTAATTTGGAAAGAGGCATTATTGAAAAAGACCAATGGGCGGAGGTTTTTGGAGGAATTCAATTGAAAGAATGGCAGGGAAGAAAATTCATAAGATTGTTTTCATCAGACTTTCACAAGACATCCTTTCAAAAAAAGATAGAAACTGACTACCTGGTCGTATCTAATAATAGTGTAACGAATTTGGAACAAATTCTGGATCGATTTGAATTCAATCTTTTGGTTCTTGACGGGTCAAATGATTATGGTAACTCCTACAGAATTTTTAAATCGGCCAAGGATCAAGGATTAATAGTCCATTCAACCCGGCTCGATGGAGCTTTGATTTTGGATTTATGAGCAAGTCACTTGAGATTCTAAAAAAATATTGGGGATACTCGTCTTTCAGACCAATGCAAGAGGAGATAATAATGTCCGTTCTTAACGGTCGAGATACCCTGGCTTTGTTGCCAACGGGTGGTGGTAAGTCTGTTTGCTTTCAGGTACCTGCCTTATGTATGGATGGCCTGTGTTTGGTGATATCACCCTTAATTGCATTGATGAAAGATCAAGTGAACCACCTGGCAAAAAGAGGGATAAAAGCAGTTTTCATCCATTCAGGAATGAAATTCAAGGAAATTGACTTGATGCTGGATAACTGCATTTACGGAGACATTAAATTTCTCTATTTGTCACCTGAAAGATTAAAATCTGATTTGTTACTTGAACGTGTTGGGAAAATGAATGTGAATCTTCTGGCAATTGATGAAGCTCATTGTATTTCTCAATGGGGATATGATTTCAGACCGTCTTATCTCGAAATAAACAATTTTAAAAAACTGCTTCCAACTTCAAAATTAATTGCTCTTACGGCTACAGCGACCATAAGGGTACAGGACGATATCATAAATAAGCTTGAGATGGAGCAAGCTGCGGTTTTTCAGAAAAGTTTTGCGAGGAAAAATCTTTCCTATTCGGTGTTCCAAAAAGAAAACAAAGAGCAGAAGCTAATCGAAATACTGAATAAAGTCCCGGGCAGTGCGGTCGTTTATACCAAGAGCCGTCGGAAAACCAAATCGATTGCTGACTTACTCAATCAGAACCGGATTTCTGCGGATTATTATCATGCGGGACTTTCGAATCAGGAGAGGAATAAAAAACAGGAAAATTGGATTGGAAATAAATCGAGAGTGATTGTAGCAACGAATGCTTTCGGCATGGGAATTGACAAAGCTGATGTGAGAACAGTTGTACACCTCGATGTGCCAGATTCATTGGAAAATTATTATCAGGAAGCCGGCCGTGCTGGGCGGGATGAAAAAAGAGCTTTCGCTGTATTGCTTTATAACCCCGGAGATATTAAGGAATTAAAGGATCAAGTTGAAACTTCGTTTCCAGCTATTGAAGCCATAAAGAAAATTTACCAGGGGCTCGCCAATTATTTTAAAATAGCAGTAGGTAGTAGTTACCTTGAATCGTACGATTTTGATCTGGAAAACTTTAGTAAGGCAATGGGTTATAAACCATTTGAGGCCTTCAATCTGCTAAAGAAGCTTGAAGATTTGGGTCTTATTCAATTGAATGATGGATTTCATCAACCATCCCAGCTACAAATCTCAATTACGAAACAGGATTTATACAAATTTCAGATTGAGAATGCCCCCTTGGAGCCGATTATTCAATCTGTTCTTAGACTCTGTGGTGGGGAAATATTTTCAAATTACGTCACTGTGTTTGAAGATCAGGTAGCTAGGTTAGCTAGAGTTGCCAAAACTGAAGTAATCAGAATACTTAACCAACTAGGCACACAAAACATCATTCATTACATAGGTCAAAAGGATTCTCCTCAAATTGTTTTTCTGACACCCCGCCAGGATGCCTCTAAGCTCAATATTGATAAAAGAAAGTTCGAAACAAGGAAACAGGTTAAGACTACCCAGGTTGAAGCAATCGTTAAATATGTCCTAACCCTTAACCGTTGTCGCACCAGGGTATTTCAGGAATATTTTGGTGAGGCAACCTTTAACAACTGTGGTTCATGTGATTATTGCATTAGCCAAAAGAATAAATCCGGGGTGTCAGCCAGACAGATTGAGGCTGAGATAATAAAGGTATTAGTAGATAAACCGCGTTCTATTAGTTTTATAGGAAGTATCATGCCAAAAACCAGGGAGGACGTCCTTATCGATGCAATCAGACAATTACTTGATAAAGAACAAATTCGGTATACTAAGACAGGACTACTTGAAAGGGTCTAAGGGATTAGTCAAGGGCTGCTACTCCAGGTAGCACTTTGCCTTCCATATACTCAAGCAAAGCTCCCCCTCCTGTTGACACATAGCTCACTTTATCGCCATATCCGAGGGTATTCACAGCTGCTGCCGAATCCCCTCCTCCAATTAATGAGAATCCTCCATTTTCTGTGGCTCTAACCACTGCTTTGGCTATCGCATTGGTGCCGGTAGCGAAGTTCTCCATTTCAAAAACACCCATTGGACCATTCCAAAGGATCGTTTTCGAAGTCTCAATTATTTTTGAAAATACTTCGATCGCTTCTGGTCCAATATCCAATCCCATCCAGCCATCCTCAATTTGAAGATTGTTTGCCACCTTGCGATTTGCATTATTGTTAAAGTCATCAGCAATCATGGAATCGATTGGCAACTGTAGGTTTACACCTTTCGCTTTGGCTTTTTGTATAAGTTCCCTGGCGAGATCAAGTTTATCTTCCTCCACCAAAGATTTACCCACATTACCTCCCAGGGCTTTAGAGAATGTATAACTCATTCCCCCTCCTATGATGAGATTGTCTACCCTGTCCAGAAGCTTCTCCACGATTAAGATTTTATCCGAAATTTTAGCGCCGCCCATGATCGCGGTATAGGGTTTTTCGGCTTTGTCCAACACTTTTTGAGCATTGTCCAATTCGGATTGCATCACGTAGCCGCATACTTTATTTTCAAAATATTTTGCAACAATTGTTGTGGAAGCATGAGCCCGGTGTGCTGTGCCGAATGCGTCATTCACATAGACATCACCATGTTTGGCCAGCTTTTGTGAGAAAGCTTCATCACCTTTCGTCTCTTCACCATAAAAGCGGAGATTATTAAGCAATAAAACATCACCGGGCTGAAGGGATGATGATAGTTTATAACTTTCTTCTCCAATACAGTCTTCTCCAAATTTTACCGTTACCCCAAGCTTCTTACTCAAAGTAGCTACCAGGTGAACCAATGAAAATTTGTGCTCCGGGCCAGTTTTGGGTCGTCCCAAATGGCTCATAAGAATACAACTACCACCATCCTTAAGAATTTTTAAAATTGTTGGAATAGCAGCGTTAATCCTTGTTTCATCAGTGATCTCAAATTTTTCATTGAGAGGAACATTAAAATCTACCCTAATGAGGGCCCTCTGGTTCTTGAAATTATAGCTGTCTAAAGTTTTCATTAGTTGATTTTTTGTGAGTGCAAAAATATGATATTAGACGATGATTGGAGAAGGTATCTCGACTTAATGATATAAGTTTATCAGATTGTCATTTTTCAAATGCAGGATTAAAAAATCCTCAATTATTTACCAACTTGAGCCTTAAGATGCTGCTCTTTTGAGCCGGTCGTTGATTGCCCGACCCAAACCATGGTCAGGCATTTTTTCAGCCAAAATCACATCAAGTTTCATTGAATCGAAATGCCGGAGTGATTTGAATAAGTTTTTGGCCGCCTCGCCGAGATCTCCTTTTGATGAAAGTTGAATTTGGTTTTTTTGATCGATTGTCTCATAGCTTTTGCTGAGTGACAAAATACCAATTTCTTTCTCCCCGTGGTCCACTACCAATTGATCGAGATTCCCTAAAACAAGGGGAGTTCCTGGTGCATAGTGCTTGTCCAACATCCCAGGTGCCTTTGGATTGGATCCCTCATTCAACATGATTTTCACTTTCCCGACGGCGTCTTCAATTTCCTCAATTATTTTACCTCCTAAACGATAAATTATTACCTTATCCCCATTAAATCCGATTATTGTGGACTCGAGGCCAATGTCGCATTGTCCGCCGTCCAGAATAAGAGAGATTTTGTCACTAAGTTGTGAATTCACATGGTTTGGTGTAGTTGGGCTTACATAACCAAATGGATTAGCACTTGGAGCAGCTAACGGGAAATGAAGCTGGTGTAGAAGTTCTAAAGCCAAGGGGTGATAAGGAATCCTCATAGCAACTGTATCCAGCCCTGAAGTAACCAAGTCAGGAATTATTGCATTTTTTTCAAGCACTAGGGTCAATGGCCCGGGCCAAAAAAGCTCAGCTAACCTTCGGGCTTTCCTCGGAATATTTTTGACATACTTTTCAACTTCCGTTACAGAATGAGTATGGATGATTAGCGGATCAAAGGATGGACGATTTTTTACCTGAAATATTTTAACGACAGCATCAGGGTTAAGTCCATTTGCCGCAAGTCCATAAACTGTCTCAGTTGGGAACCCAATCAGGCCTCCATTTTTAAGGAGATTGACGGCTTTTGAAACGTCGGAGGTTATCTCAGCCATCTTTACGGTATTAGTGTTGTTTATTTAAGCAAGGGCTTTGGCCATTGTTTCCCCGATATCAGCCGGGGATTGCACTACATGAATGCCGCATTCACCCATAATTTTCATTTTAGCGGCCGCTGTATCATCGGCACCACCTATTATAGCACCAGCATGTCCCATTCGCTTTCCTTTGGGTGCAGTTTGTCCGGCAATAAAGCCGACCACTGGTTTTGGATTTCCCTGGGCTTTTATCCATCTGGCAGCATCAGCTTCATACTGTCCTCCAATCTCACCAATCATGACTATCCCATCAGTATCGGGATCATTCATTAATAACTCCACGGCTTCTTTGGTGGAGGTACCAATAATTGGATCACCACCAATCCCAATTGCAGTCGAAATACCCATTCCAGCCTTTACAACCTGGTCCGCAGCTTCATAGGTCAGTGTCCCTGATTTTGAAACTACACCAATACGTCCCTTTTTAAATACAAACCCAGGCATAATGCCAACTTTTGCTTCTCCGGGAGTGATTACGCCGGGGCAATTGGGACCGATTAATCTTACATCTCTTTGTTTGATGTATTCTTTTGCCATTATCATGTCTTTAATAGGAATACCCTCGGTAATAGCAACAATGACTTTAATGCCAGCCTCAGCAGCCTCCATAATTGCATCTCCTGCAAATGCTGGTGGTACAAAAATTACCGATACATCAGCTCCGGTTTGGGTGACGGCATCAGCGACAGTGTTAAAAACCGGCTTGTCAAGATGAACCTGGCCACCCTTGCCGGGAGTTACACCACCCACGATATTAGTGCCGTACTCTATCATCTGAGAGGCATGAAAAGTACCTTCAGAACCTGTAAAGCCCTGCACGATAACCTTTGAATTTTTGTTTACTAAAACACTCATGAGATTGGGTTTAAGGGTGACAAAAATAGGATAATAGAGAGCAAACTCAAATTTCAAGACGGGCTCAACCAACTACGAGAAAATGTGGATTAAGGAGGTTCTCTTTATTATAAACAAAGGGTTCACGTCCCGGCTCTTTGTACATTTTTCCACCAGCGGCCAATACGATGGCATGAGCTGCTCCAGTATCCCACTCCATAGTTGGAGCATACCTTGGATAGACGTTTGCCTTATTTTCTGCTACTAATAAAAACTTGAGAGAGCTGCCCATGGATACAATTTCAGGATCATCAAGGGATGATAAGAATTTCTCTGTTTCTTCATTGAGATGGGATCGCGACGCCACGACTTTAAGGTTCTTGGCTCCCAGGTCCGTTGCAGCGGTATGAATTGTCCGTACACCTGATTTATCTTCTTTAAAAGCACTTTCACCTTTTATTCCCCAATAAAGCCAATTGAGAACTGGCGCATAAACCACGCCCATTATAGGTTGATCACCTTTAATCAACGCGATATTAACAGTAAACTCCCCATTTCTTTTAATGAATTCCTTGGTACCATCCAGAGGGTCTACCAACCAGAAATAATCCCAGTCCCGGCGCTCATCATAAGAGATTTTACTTCCCTCTTCACTGAGAATGGGAATATTTGTTGGTTCCAAAAAGCTGCAAATAATATCATGAGCTTCTTTATCGGCAATCGTGAGTGGTGAATTATCACCCTTTAATTCAACATCGAAATTGTCTGAACCGTAAATTTCAAGAATTCTGGCACCCGATAAAAGAGATGCTTCTTTTGCAATATCAAGAAGGTTTTGTAAATCCAATTTATGCATTGTTTAAATGATCATGCCAGCCGCAACTGTTTCATTGGTCGCGTCATCTACAAGGATAATGCTCCCGGTAAATCTATTCCTATTGTAGGTGTCCGCTAACAATGGTCGGGTTGTCCTTATTTTTACACGTGAAATATCATTCATTCTAATCTCTTTATCCTCCTCATTTCGATGCAATGTATTCACATCGAGCTTATAAATGATTTCGGTGATCATTGCTTTTGCTTCGTTTGAAGTATGCCTAATCGTATACTTTCCCCGTGGCTTTGGGCCATCATTGTTTAGCCAACACATCATGATGTCTATATCCTGTGCCACTTTGGGTTGATTATTAGCTCTCACGATCATGTCACCCCGGCTGATATCTATATCATCTGTTAATGTTATGGTGACTGACATCGGTGCGAAGGCTTCGTCCAATTCACCGTCCATTGAATCAACCGTTTTTATTTTTGATTTAAAACCAGAAGGTAGTACTACTACTTCATCACCCGGCTTAAAAATGCCACTTGCAATTCTTCCAGCATAGCCGCGGTAGTCATGGTATTCATCTGAATGTGGCCTGATCACGGTTTGAACCGGAAATCTGCAATCTATGTGATTGTGGTCACTACCAATATGAACATTTTCCAATGTATGGAGTAATGTCGGCCCTTCATACCAATCCATTTTTTCAGATCGGTTTACAACGTTATCTCCATTCAGTGCACTTATAGGAATGAAATGGACATCCTTTACGTCCAGTTTAGCTGCAAATTGTCGATAGGTTTCGACGATTTCATCGAATATGTCCTGGTTATAATCGACGAGATCCATTTTATTAATGCAAACAAGCAGGTGTGGGATCTGCAGTAGAGAAGCAATTATTGAGTGTCTATGAGTCTGTTCAATTACACCCTTTCGAGCATCAATTAGAACAAGTGCGAGGTTGGCTGTTGATGCACCTGTAACCATATTTCTTGTGTATTGGATATGGCCTGGCGTATCAGCAATAATGAATTTTCTCTTAGGCGTGGCAAAATATCTGTAGGCGACATCAATGGTGATACCCTGCTCTCGCTCGTCTTTAAGCCCATCGGTCAATAATGCCAGATCCACATGAGCGAGCCCTTTTCGTTCACTCGATTTTTTAACTGATTCCAGCTGATCTTCGAAAATTGACTTGCAGTCATACAACAATCTTCCGATCAGGGTGCTTTTTCCGTCATCCACACTTCCGGCGGTTGTGAATCTTAATAATTCTGTTTCTTTACGGATCATTTTATCAAAATTAAAAATACCCCTCTTTTTTTCGATCTTCCATGGCCGTATCCGATCTTTTATCGTCTTCTCGATTCCCTCGTTCCGTTTGCCTTGCGGCTGCTACTTCAGCGATAACTTTTTCAAGGGTGTCGGCCTCCGATTCTATTCCACCCGTGATAGTAATATCACCAAGTGTTCTAAACCGCAACATTTTTTTGACGAATTTTTCTCCGTCTCGGAGTTTTATGAATTCTGATTTAGGTATGAAAGTGCCGTTTCTTTCCACAACTTCTCTTTCATGAGCACTGTAGAGGGAAGGGATTTGAATTCTTTCATCAAGGATATATTGCCATATATCCATTTCCGTCCAGTTGCTAATTGGGAAAACCCTGAAGTGTTCCCCTCGATGATGCTTGCCATTAAAAATATTCCACAATTCGGGTCTTTGATTTTTAGGATCCCATTGGCCAAATTCATCACGATGTGAAAAAAAACGTTCCTTTGCTCTTGATTTTTCTTCATCCCTACGGGCACCACCAATACAGGCATCTAATTGATACGCTTCAATGGTGTCTAGTAGTGTAGTGGTTTGTAAAATATTCCTGCTTGCATTAATACCCTTTTCTTCAGCAACGCGGCCATCATTGATCGATTTCTGAACGGATCCAACAATTAGCTTGGCTCCCAATCTTGCAACAAGTTCATCTCGAAATTGGATGGTCTCTGGAAAATTGTGACCTGTATCAATATGTAACAATGGGAAAGGAATCTTCGCAGGAGAAAATGCTTTTTTTGCTAAATGAGTTACAACCAGCGAATCCTTTCCACCTGAAAAAAGTATGACAGGGTTTTCAAATTGAGCATAAACCTCGCGAAGAACATATATTGCCTCCGCTTCTAATTCCTTTAGATGCGATAAATAATAACTGTGCATTTATGATTCTATTTTCGGCTTGATGAATTCAATAATCTTTTGTGTACAGGTTTCAAGACTTTGCTTGTCCGTTCTCACATGAACATCCGGATTTTCGGGTTTCTCAAATGGAGAATCAATTCCTGTAAAGTTTTTGATTTGCCCTTTCCTTGCTTTTGCATAGAGACCTTTCACATCCCTTTGCTCACAAATTTCTAGTGGGCAATCAACAAAAATTTCTGCAAACATATCAGTTCCTACCAAGTCTTTCACTATTTTCCGATCTTCTTTAAACGGAGAAATAAATGCTGTCAGGGTAATAACTCCCGCGTCAATGAAGAGTTTTGAGACTTCCCCGATTCTGCGGATGTTCTCTTTGCGACTATGTTCCGAAAAATCCAGATCTGAGTTCAAACCTGAACGGATATTATCTCCATCAAGGATATAGGTATGCATGCCACGTTTAAAAAAATATTCTTCAACTGAATTAGCCAGCGTTGATTTTCCCGATCCCGAAAGGCCAGTGAACCATAGTAACAGAGGATGATAGCTATATTTACCGGCGCGGGCACTTCTATCGATCTTGTGTTGGTGTGGTATGATATTTGGATTTGTCAATCTTCTTTTTCTCTATATGATATGCCGAAATCTATTTTATACCACATCCTTTCATGGCCATAATACAGCGCCATTTCGAGAAAAGCTTCGGTAGTTGCAACCCAAGTTGCTTTTGCGGTCGCATCTGGATCATCCTGAAAAAAGAAAAGGGCTAGTAAAAATGTTGTCAAGGATGCGATAACATGCCAGGTAATTGTTTTGGCAATATGCCTTGCTCTGCTGTCAAGTCTCATATTTAATCGATCTGTATAAATGGTTGAAGATAAAAATCCTTTAACGTCAAATACTATTGGTTGCCTTGCTTTTGGTTTGCTTCTATCAGTTGTTTTTATGCCGTCGCGGTTAATATCAAAACCAATCGAACGGTTTTTCTTTCTATCTTTAGCAGCTTGTGGTAATCCAACATACCCCAATTCAATTATAGCTACCTTTTATTCCATTGAATTAAATTTGAAAAAAGAGGAGTAAATATAGAACAGATTAACCTGTTAGTCGCTTCCTGTTCAGTGGATTGGTCTACTTCTGTATAATAATATCGTTGAGGGAATTTTTAAGTTCAACCAGAATTTGACGTTTCACCAAAATTTTACGTTTCTGGTCGACAAGTTTATTGCTCATGATTTTGTTAAAATTTTGATCCCGATTAAACTTGTCCATGTTGTTGGCAAAAGCCTGCAAATCCTTTTCATCTCTTTTCAAGAGGTCTTTCAACAGGACAATTCTATAACGTGTTTTTTCTCGATTGTTTTTCTCGGCATAGTGCTCATCCTTGTTCTGGGCGAGTTGTTCCAGAGAACGTTTCTCAGAAGCTTTTTCACAGATTGTTTTGAATTGTTCAGTTAATTCTTTGTAATGCAACTGAGGTATTAATCCAATTTGTTGCCATTCCAACTGGAGCTGTTTTAACTGTTGAAATGCTCCCTCAGTTTCATCGTTACCTATTGCCAGTGCCTGTCTTAATAGCTCTTGTTTTTTGATGAGATTTTTCTCCAAATCTTCTGATGATGTTTGAGGATCCCTGGGTTGGGAATTTCGATTCCTAGATAGTTGACTTATTTTACGATTAAAGTCTTTCTCAAGAAAAAGTTTATCTCTTTGTGGTACAAGCCCAATTGCAAACCATTCCTTTTTTAACTGACGTGCTTCCTCTTTCAAATTTAATTGAGGATCATCAGGGTTGATTTTTTTGGCACGGTCTATAAGGCTTCTCATTTTGTTCAACCTTATCTCAATTACTTTTCTTTTTTCATCCAGATATTCTTTTTTTCGATCGAAAAAGTTTTGAAGATTTGATGTGAAGTGCTTTTCAAAAGCTTCGTTTTTTTCTTTGTCGGCAGCTCCCGTTTTTAGCCACCTTTCTTTAATACTCAGAATCTTTTCTGTAGCGACTCTCCAATCTTTTACTTGCTCAAAGTCTTCAAATTCCTTAAGAAGGGCCGTTTTTATTTCTGCATTTTTTAACCTGTTGACAGCAACTAATTCCTGTAATCCTGATTCCAATTGATCAAGTTTTGAAAATAATGAAGCATAGTCACCCAAGCCATCATGTTTTTTGAGTTTTTCCCGTAGGTGGATCAGCTTCATAAGGTAAGAGCCCTTGTTATCAGCTGAGTCGATATCAGATTCCAGTTGATCGACCTTTGATTGGACGTCATCAAAGCGATTAGTAAAATAGGTCAAAGAATCGTCCTCACTTTCTTTGACCTCACCTATAATTCGATCTGGTAAATTTAAAATACCGTCCAAATGGATTTTATTGTCCAGAATATATCCAAATGGGATTCTTTTCTTTTCCACAACTTTATATTTTAAACAGCAAACGGCCTAACAACCATTCAATGTTTCGTTTATCGCTAATCAAATTTATTAAACCTTAATCAATCACGAAGTTAAAGAATTAGGCAGGAATCAATCCTGATTTATGACATAGACGACATTATTGCAATTTCTCAGGCAATATTGGATTTAAAATTTAATAATTCTATCTTTGTGCTCCATTTTTAGGGGGGTCAATTTCGACCATGATTTTTAAGCGTTAGAAAGTGAATACTATAAGCTATAAGACAGTTTCTGCTAATAAAGCAACAGTTAAAAAAGAATGGTTGGTAGTCGATGCCGATGGACAGATCTTAGGACGTTTGGCAACTCGCGTGGCGACTCTTATAAGAGGAAAGCACAAACCAAGTTTCACTCCTCATGTTGATTGTGGGGATAATGTTGTTGTAATCAATTCAGACAAAGTTCGCCTAACAGGTAAGAAGATGACTGAAAAGGTCTATATAAGGCATACCGGTTATCCGGGTGGGCAACGAACCACTACACCCAAGGAAGTAATGAGGAGATCATCTACAAGACTTATAGAAGGGGCTGTTCGAGGTATGTTACCAAAAAGCAGGCTAGGTAAGTCAATATTCAAAAACCTGTTTGTTTATGAAGGTGCTGAGCATCCTCATGAGGGACAACAACCAAAAGAAATTTAATTATAAGGAAATAATTCCGAATGAACACAATCAATACTATAGGAAGAAGAAAGACATCCATTGCCAGGCTTTATATGAATGCTGGCAAAGGGAGTATTACTATTAATAAGAGAGAGTTAAAAGAATATTTTCCCTCTGAAATCATGCAAACGATAGTTAAACAACCGCTAACATTGGTTTCAGAAGATGGTAAAAACGACTTTCAGGTTAATGTAAAAGGCGGAGGAATGAAAGGGCAAGCTGAGGCTATCAGATTAGCTATTGCCAGAGCATTGTGTGAAGTAAGTGCTGAGTATCGTCCACCACTGAAAAAGGAAGGATTATTGACGAGAGATCCCCGTATGGTTGAAAGGAAAAAGTACGGTAGGAGAAAAGCCAGAAAAAAATTCCAGTTTAGTAAGAGATAATATTTACAGAAATTAATAGATGGGAAATATTTCACATAAGGAATTATTGGATGCCGGCGTCCATTTTGGTCATTTGACAAGAAAATGGGATCCAAGAATGGCACCATATATTTTCATGGAGAAGAATGGTATTCATATCATTGACCTTAATAAAACACTTGATTGCCTTGATTTGGCGGCTGGTGCTTTAAAAAATATTGTTCGTTCCGGACGGAAAGTAATGTTTGTTGCCACAAAAAAACAAGCGAGAGACGTGGTGACGGCAGAGGCGAAACGCTTAAATATGCCTTTTGTAACTGAGCGCTGGCTTGGAGGTATGCTAACCAACTTCACAACAATCCGGAAATCACTCAAAAGGATGACAACTATCGATAAGCTGACGAAGGATGAAGCTTATCGAAACATTGCAAAAAGAGAGAGGTTGATGATAACAAGGGAAAGGCAAAAGCTTGAACGCGTTTTGGGTGGCATTGCTGATCTGACAAGACTTCCCGCGGCTCTTTTTATCGTGGATATAAAGAGGGAACATATTGCTGTTACTGAAGCACAAAAGCTGAATATTCCGGTGTTCGGGATGGTTGATACTAATTCGAACCCTGAATTAATAGATTTCCCAATTCCGACAAACGATGATGCATTCAAAGCAATTGAAATAATTACAACCTACATTGGCAAATCAATGGAAGAAGGCTTGATGGAAAGGAAAAGAGATAAGGATGATGCAAAAGTCAATGAGGAGGAGCAGTTGAAACGAAAACTTGATGAAGAGAAGGTAGAGGATTAAATACATCCTAATTTAAAATAATAATGAATTGAACATGCCACGGCATGTTCAATTTTTGTTTATAGTATTTACATTAAAAAAATCAAATAACGGCGATGGCAATTACAGCACAAGATGTAAACAAATTAAGGCAGATGACCGGTGCAGGAATGATGGACTGCAAAAAAGCATTGGTTGAAGCGGATGGCAATTTTGAAATGGCCATAGAAATTTTAAGAAAGAAGGGGCAAAAAGTATCAGCGTCGAGAGCAGATCGCGAGACAAAAGAAGGTTGCATATTCATTAAAACAAGTGACGATCAGAAGCGGGCAGTTTTGATTGCCTTTACTTGTGAGACGGATTTTGTTGCAAAAAATGAAGAATTTCAATCCCTGGGGCAGGAAATTTTGGGAATAGCATTTGATAATAACCCTTCAAATATTGAGGAGTTGAAAGCTTTAAAGAATGGTGAGTTGACCATTGGCGAACAGATCACTGGGTTGGTTGGAAAAATTGGTGAGAAACTGGATGTTTCTTCATATGAAATATTGAATGGAGAAACAGTCGTTCCTTATATACATGCAGGAAGCAAATTGGGTGTTCTTGTAGCCATGAAGAATGCTGGTGGTGAGAACCTAATTGCGACGGGAAGAGATATTGCTATGCAAATTGCAGCAATGAGCCCAGTCGCTGTCGATAGGAATGGCATTGATCAAAGTATACTTGATAAAGAAATGGAAATTGGAAAAGAACAAGCCAGGGAGGAAGGTAAACCTGAAAATATTCTTGAAAAGATTGCCTTGGGCAAGGTCAATAAATTTATCAAGGACAGTACATTATTGAGTCAACCTTTCGTAAAAGACAGTTCAATAAATGTTGCTCAGTATCTAGAGAATGTAAAGCCGGGGTTAACGGTGGATGGCTTTATAAGAATTTCAATTGGTTGATTTTCATTCAATTTAATGTGAGCCGGAGGAATAAAATTCTCCGGCTTTTTTATTTTAATTTATATTTGAGCCTTTTGAATCATTTATAAATCAAATTTATGTACGTTAATCTTTCCGGCTTAAACGTTTTGGTAACTGGTGCCAGTAGGGGAATTGGTAAAGCCATAGCTTCAAAGTTGGCTGAAGCGGGTGCCACAGTTGCGGTCCATTACAACAAAAATGTAAGGGAAGCAGAGAATCTGGCGCATGTCTTAGGCAATGATTCACAAGCTTTTCAGGCTGATTTTGCCAAAACAGATGAGGTCAATTCCCTTTTTGATAGAGTTATTGGTGAATTCGGGAGTCTTGAAATCTTGATAAATAATGCCGGTGTTGCAATTGATACACCAATAACTGAGACTGATAAAAAATGGATAGATTCCTGGAACAGAACCATGATGATCAATCTAAATGCGGCAGGAATTTTATGCTATAGGGCGATAAATCATTTTTTGCAAAGAAAAAGTTTGGGTAGAATAATAAATATAACTTCCAGAGCTGCCTTCAGGGGAGATCAGGCAGAATATCTGGCCTATGCGACGTCTAAAGGAGGAATGGTAGCCATGACAGCCTCAATTGCCAGGGCTTACGGAAAGCAAGGTATTAAAGCCTTTAACATCGCACCGGGATTTGTAAAAACAGACATGTCCCAGGATTTTATTGAAAAATATGGAGCCGAATATGCCAGCGGTGACATCTCGCTCGAAAGGTTGACTGAACCCAAGGATATAGCCCCTATGGTAACTTTTATTGCGTCAGGCATGGCAGATCACGCTACTGGCAGTACCATTGACATCAATGCTGGAAGTTACGTTCACTAACTGAGATCCTGATGATCAGGACTTTTGAGCATATCCAAAATGGGAAGAATATCTATTTTGCGAGTGATTTTCATTTAGGAACTCCAGATTACGATAGTAGCCTCAAAAGAGAAAAAAAGATTGTAAAATGGTTATCCGAAATAACACCTCAGGCAGCAGCAATTTTTCTGGTTGGCGATATCTTCGATTTCTGGTTCGAGTATAAGCATACTATTCCTAAAGGCTACGCAAGGTTGCAGGGAAAATTAGCTGAATTAGCAGATTCAGGTATTCCAATTACCATTTTCACAGGAAATCATGACATGTGGATGTTTGACTATTTCTCAAAAGAATTCGGAATATCGGTTAAGCATCAATCTGAAAGCTATTTGCTTGGAAACGCTCTTTTCTTTATTGGCCATGGCGATGGTTTGGGGGCAGGGGATCATGCTTACAAATTCTATAAAAAAATATTTAGTAACAGGTTTTGCCAATGGTTATTTGGGTGGTTACATCCGAATATTGGTATGTCTATTGCAAAGTATTGGTCGAAGAAAAGCAGACTGTCAAGTGAGGCAAGGAATATCGATCAGGAGGCCGAGTGGCTTATAAAGTATTGTCGAAAAAAAGAAGATCAAGATCATCATGACTACTACATTTTTGGGCATAGACATTTGGCCGTTGAAGTGAACCTCAATGATAATAGTCGATACATTAACCTTGGCGAATGGATACAGGAGTGTACTTATGCAGTGTTTAATGGTGATCATGTAGAACTAAAAAAATATGAAGAGTAGGGCAAATCACTTAGTTCTCACGATGGCAATCGTGATAAGTTCATATGCCTATGGACAACAAGAGAAGCCTTCCCGTGAGATTATTACAAAGGGAGTTGTCTCAGTTTCTCAAGATCGAAATGGAAGTATCTACGTAGCAGACAAATTCGGGAACCTGAACAGATATTCAGCTAATGGGGATTTGGAGTTGACATATTCCACACCAAAGAGAGGTGCAGTTACGTTGCTTGAAGCCTGGCCCACATTAAACATACTTCTGTTTTACCAGGATTTTCAAAGCATAACTCTCCTGGACAGGTTTTTGACGCCAATCGTAGCTATTGACCTGAATGATAAGGTGGGATTTGTTCGATTGGCAACCTTTAATTATGAATCCAACTTCTGGTTAATTGATGACTCTGACTTTAGCCTGAAACTCTGGGACAGGCGATTAGATCAAATTACTGTTGTTACACCCTTTAATTTATTATTGAATCCTGACAAATACGCAATTACTTTCATGAGAGAATACCAGAATCAGCTTTTTATTAGCGATCTTAAATCTGGAATACTGATCTTTGACAATCTTGGTAATTACTTAAGAACCCTGCCTTTCAAAGGTGTTGAATATTTCAACTTTTTTGGAAATGAGATTTATTTCTTATCGGACGATGGCTTGAATTATTACAATATCTATTCTTTTGAGAAAAGGTTAGTTGCAGTAAAACCTACAAAATTCGCTTTGGATCAGAAAAATGGATTGGTGTTAATTGATGAAAATATGATTGGTATTTACTCCAAATGATCAGAGGCCTTTATAAATATCAAGAATTTTCTTTCTGAACACGATGCTATACTTTGCGTTGACAAGCTCGCTTTCAGCTCGGTTCTTATTATTGAGACTTTCCAAATAAGTAAAAAAATCTGTATTACCCGTCTCGTATCTTTTGGATGAAAATTCGTATGATTGGTTTAAAGCTGTCAGATTTTCTTGGGCAGCTTTGTACGTATTTTGGGCGGATACCAAATCAAGATAAACGCGTTGTACCGAATTAACGATCGTTTGATAAGCTAGTTTTGTATCCAACTCACTATTGAGGACGTTTATTTTTGCCACCTGAATTGTGTTATTTGTTCGCCCACGATTAAAAAGGGGGATATTCAAAGAAAAATTTAAGTATTCATATTCATTGTATCCCAGTTGAGTATTGAATCCTGCTTTCGACTCAAATTCACCGGATTCGGGATTGAGGGCACCATTTGAAGAATAATTTGATCCAACCCTCCCGAAAAAATTTATTGTAGGATACCTGGCTGCTTTCGCATATTTCAACTGATAGTTTGCTGATTGATTGGATGCTTCAGACCGCTGGAAATCAGGAGAGAAATCAAGACTGGCTGCCAAAACGGTATCGAACGACTCCACATCACTCAAAATTTCTTCAGATGAGATGTCATAAGCCTCAACTTCATAATCTTTGTTTGGATCAAGAAACATAACTTGAAGTAGGATGAGCAAGTCAGTTTTATACCTATTATTGAGATTGACACCATTTAGCTTCTCATTAGCAAGCTGAGACCGGAAATTATAAACCAATTCCAAATTGCCAACCCCAACGGATTCCCTTTTTATTTCTCTATCTAATTGACGTTCGAGTAGTTCAATTCTGTCGTGCGAAATGTAAATGTTTTCACGATCAAGCAAAACATTGAGATAATTCGCAAGTACATTAGACCGAACAAGTACCTTTTGGGCGTCGATTGCATGTTGGGCTGCTTCTTCATTGGCGTTTATTTGCTTCATATAGTATGTGTTAGCAAATCCATTAAAAAGAACAGCATTCATGTCTATCCTGGGAGTTGAAGAATTTGTTGTTGCAGTAACTTGTCTCGCGGCATTGTTATCAAAAAAAGTCCCTAGAAAATAATCATAATTAATCCCGGCATTGAGCGTTGGCAAATAATTCATTAAGGCCTGGAACTTGTTGGATTTCGCTACCAATGCATTGTTACGAGTCTTTTTTAATTCGATATTATTCTCGAGGGAAACGCTAATAGCCTGATCCAGTGTTATTATTTCTTGCCCTCTTGCCGTGTCGGCAAACAAGAGTATCGCTAAGATTATACCCAAAATGGTTATTGTCGATTGGCGCATTTTAATCATTTGAACTCATCTTGTGTTTCCAAGATGCATGCCAACGATTTAAGTAACTTAATATCAGCTAGTTAAGATAAATTAGTCAATCAAAATGTGTACGATTTTAATACAAGTGTGTTCAGATATGAACCGCACTTGAAATTTCTTGAAGACTTTTGGAGAGAAATGTGGTCAGCTTTTAACAAGCAGCATTAATTATTGTGTTTAATGTTTTACTCGGGCGCATTGCATTGGAAGCAAGGCTACTATCGGGTTGATAATATCCTCCGATATCGACGGGCTTTCCTTGAGCTGCATTTAGTTCTTCGATGATAATGTTTTCATTGCTGGCCAGTTCTGCAGCAATTTTTGCAAAACGGGCTTGCATAACGCTGTCTTTCGTTTGTCCAGCCAATTCCTGTGCCCAATACAGTGCTAAGTAGAAATGACTTCCCCGGTTATCCAACTCATTCACTTTCCGGGAAGGGGACTTCCGGTTTTCCAGGAATTTCCCGGTGGCTGAATCAAGGGTTTCAGCCAGAACACTGGCTTTCTCATTTTGAGTAATATTACTCAAATGCTCCAGGGAGGCCGCCAATGCTAAAAATTCTCCAAGTGAATCCCATCTAAGATGGCCTTCTTGATTAAACTGCTGCACATGCTTGGGGGCTGATCCTCCGGCTCCTGTTTCAAAGAGTCCACCACCATTCATTAGTGGAACGATTGAAAGCATTTTGGCACTGGTTCCAAGTTCAAGAATTGGGAATAGATCGGTGAGATAATCCCGAAGAACATTTCCCGTTACTGAAATTGTATCTTTTCCTTCTAAAATTCTTTCCAATGAATATCGAGTCGCTTCCTCAGGTGACAAGATACTGATATCAAGTCCTGTGGTATCATGATTCAATAAGTATCGATTGACTTTTTCAATGATTTGTGAATCGTGAGCCCTATTCTTGTCCAACCAAAATATTGCGGGAGATCCGGTGGCTCTTGCCCTGGTTACTGCTAATTTTACCCAGTCCTGAATAGGGGCATCTTTTACCTGGCACATTCTCCAGATATCCCCTTCTTCCACTTTGTGTTCAATCAAAATATTGCCAGAATCGTCAAGCACTCTGACTGATCCACTGGCAGGAATTTGAAATGTTTTGTCGTGCGAACCATACTCCTCAGCCTTTTGAGCCATTAGACCAACGTTAGGAACGCTACCTATTGTAGCCGGGTTAAGAGCCCCATGCTTTTTGCAGAAATCAATTGTTTCCTGATAGACTCCCGCATAACATCTATCCGGGATAACTGCTTTCATATCATGAAGTTCACCATCTGCTCCCCACATCTGTCCCGATGTGCGAATTGCCGCCGGCATGGACGCATCGATTATCACATCACTTGGTACATGAAGGTTGGTAATGCCTTTATCGGAATTGACCATTGCCAACTCGGGTTTGTTCTGATAACAAGCCTGAATATCATCTTCGATTTGTTTACGCTGATCCTCCGGTAGACTTTGAATTTTGGCGTACGCATCACCGATGCCATTGTTTGCATCTACACCCAATGACTTAAAGACAGATCCGTGCTTATCAAAAACTTCCTTGTAAAATACGGAAACGGCGGCACCAAAAATAATGGGGTCTGAAACCTTCATCATTGTTGCTTTCAAGTGAACCGATAACATTACCTTTTTTGATTTAGCATCTTCAATTTCATCATAGAAGAAACGTTTCAACGTTGCCATGCTCATAACAGAGGCATCAATAATTTCACCTGCTTTCAATGTGGTTTTTTCTTTAAGTACCGTGGCACTTCCATCATTGGCATAAAACTCGATTTTCACATCACATGCTTCCTTGACGGTGATTGATTTTTCGCTTCCATAAAAATCTCCTGAACTCATACTTGCCACATGAGTTTTGGAATCAGGTTTCCATTCGCCCATTGAATGAGGATTATTTTTGGCATATTTCTTCACCGAAAGTGGGACCCTTCTATCCGAATTTCCCTCCCTAAGCACGGGATTTACCGCACTTCCTTTGATCTTCTCATATCGAAATTTCACGTCCTTCTCTTTGTCATTTTTTGGTTCTTCTGGATAATCCGGCAGGTCATATCCCAGGGCTTGTAATTCTTTTACCGCAGCTACTAGTTGCGGGATAGATGCACTGACATTTGGCAATTTTATGATATTGGCCTCGGGTGTTTGAGCTAATTTCCCTAATTCGGATAGATCATCAGGTATTCTTTGGTTCTCTGAAAGGTATTCCGGGAAACGGGCAATTATTCTACCTGCAAGTGATATGTCACGGGTTTCAATTTCAACACCGGATGAATGGGTAAAAGCCTTAATAATGGGTAGCAATGAATATGTAGCCAGTGCCGGGGCTTCATCGGTTTTGGTGTAGATTATTTTAGATGTTTTAGCCATGTTAATCGATACTATTGGTTCTGATAAAAGATTCTTTGATTAGATCTTATTAGTGAAAAAGTAAAACGTTTGCGAAGTTAATGAATCAAATTATCACAATCATATTCGATGCTAAATGAGGAGATAATTGTTGATTAATATCATATCTAACCAGTTGTTGAGAGATTAAATACTTTTCTCTTTTTACTTAAATTCAAACTGTCATGACATCTCTCGGATATGAATATCCTGGCGGTGAAACCTTCGGGTTACTATTAAGGATTCTGAGAAAATTCATTATTATATTATTATCAAGTGCCTCTACAATATGCCATTGCCAGTCAACTGTCCTCAAGAATGTTAATGTCATTGATGTTATCCAGGACACGATCAATTGGAATTGCTCAATAGAAATAAGAGATGGCATCATTCATAAAATTCATAAAACCGAATACATACCAAATTCCAAAGATTATGTTTTGGATCTACGTGATAAATATGCGATTCCAGGTCTCATCGATAGTCATACTCATATTGAGCGTAGTGCCTATTGTCAAAACCCTGATAGAAACGACCTTTTGGCTTTATTAAGACATGCATTGCTCGGAGGCGTCACAACAATTAGGGAAATGTATTCTGATGCAAGGGTAGTTGGTGAATTGAGTCGAGCTGCAAAACTAAACCTGATAGCATCTCCCGATATATTCTACGCTTCACTTTTTGCAGGTTCGAAATTCTTTGTAGATCCCAGTTCAGATGCCATGGTCCTTGGTGTAGCAAAAGGACAGGCTTCTTGGTTGCATATTATTAATGAGAATTCTGATATACCCAATTTAGTTGCGCAAGCCAAGGGTAATGGAAGTTCGGCTATAAAACTTTATGCCTTTCTCTGTGGTGAAGAAATAAGAGCAATAACCAGGGAGGCCCACAATCAAAACTTAGCTGTGTGGGCTCATGCATATACCCAGTTTTCAAAACCATCAGAACTGATTGAGAGCGGCGTAGATGGTTTATCTCATGCTGTTTCTTTGTTGTATGAATTTAATGATATGCCCAAAGATTCTAAGCCAGCAGCAAACGACAAATCGCTTAGTGACCTTTTTGTGGAAATGAAGACCCATAACATAAGTTTCGATCCAACCATATTTAGTTATGTTAATGTGGAGAGAGCCAGGCGTTGGTCTGGCATAGCAAAATCAATTACCCAAAAAGCTTACGACGCAGGGGTTTTGATTATTGCGGGTACAGATTCTATAAGCGCTTATCAAGATGAAATTCTCCCTTTCCTACACATGGAAATGGAATATTATAGTAGGGATTGCGGCTTCTCAAATATGGATGCTTTAAAAACTGCTACAATCAATGCGGCTCTTTCTTTGAAGATCGACAACATTACAGGCTCTATTGAAGAACAAAAAAAAAGCAAACCTGGTAATATTAGATAAAAACCCTCTTGAGGATATTAGGAATGTTCTTGATAAAGAAGGCCTTGCTGCATTCAGGGAAGTTAGTGTGGTTCCTGATTATGAAACAGGCGTGTTAAGTATTGCTCAATCAAAAGGGATTGCAGGTTTAAAAGCAAATACTGTCATGTTTGGTTGGTCTGAGAAACCAAATCGGTTGGAATCACAGCTCAGAATGATGCAGGCACTTACTAAGGTTAAGAAGAATACTGTACTTGTTAGGATTAATTGGGCGCATGAACCCGGCCAGGAAAAGTGCATTGATCTCTGGTGGAGAGGAAAACAACAAAATGGCGATTTGATGTTGTTGCTAGCGTACCTCTTAAATCTGAATCATGAATGGTGTGATGCCAAAATTGTTATCCGATCTGTAGTCTCCAGTTAACATAAAAGAAAAGGCATGAACGCAAGCATCAAGGCCATTGTCAGGAATGTTCGGATAAAAGCAGACATTGAAGTTATTATTCAGCCAAAAAATAAAACTGTTGTAGAGGTGATTCATGAATATAGTAAAGATGCAGATGTCGTCTTTCTCGGTCTGAAAGATTTTGAGCCCGGAACAGAAAAGGAGTATGAAGACCAATTGGTGCTACTGAACAGTGGTTTGCAAACAACAGTCTTTGTGCGCAATGCCGGTGAGTTTGCTGGGAAATTAATCTGATTTGAATTTTAATTTAAAGCGTAAATCAGACGTCACTAAGATGCGCTTATTATCTAAAAACAAAATACCTGCTCAGCAAATAATTGTAGCACACTGCAACCAATACAGCGGTAATCACTTTTGAAATAATATATTGAAGATTGGCTATTTCAGTAAATAAGTATACACCTGAACTGTTAAGTACTACACTCCCTGATGCTACCAAGAAATATCGGAAACCCTGGTGTCCTATCTTGCTTTCCTTAGAAACGAAAACCCAGTAACGGCCAAGTAGGAAAGCTGTCAATGCACCGAAAACAGCTCCGCTAATTGTTGAAAACATATACCAAAGTCCGGCAAGTTCAGTAAGGGCAATGAGGGCTATGAAATCAACTCCTGTAGCTAATGTAGCCACAAGGTTGTATCTCAAGAAGGAAACAAAAGGCGTTGGTTTTTCTGGGGTTTGCATTACGGGAAAAATGGCAACCTGATGATCACCTGGAGGACTAAATTAGCATAAATCCCGGCCAGCACATCATCGAGCATCACTCCCCAGCCTCCTTTTATCTCTTCTAGTTTCCTAATTCCCAGTGGCTTTGCAATATCAAAAAATCTAAAGAGTGCAAACGCAATTAGCCAATTGGTCCAATTTGGGGGAATCCAAAGGATGGCGATCCACATGCCAACTATTTCATCAATGACTACCCTTGATGGGTCAGATCCCCAAGCAGGCTCAACTTTATCGGTGACATAAACCCCCACGAAATTGAAGATCAGGGTAACTACAACCAGCGGAATGAAATAGTGATCAGGAAAGTAATTGGCAGGCACAAAATGTTGCCATACAGCCAGCAATGCAAGGCCCATTACCGCTCCAGCTGTCCCAGGTGCAAACGGAGAATAACCCGCACCAAATCCTGCTGCGATAAACCTATAAATCCCGAGCATTTACCTTCTTATTCCGGATCTTCCTCATAATAATCCTGCCCTAGATTGGTGATTAAATCTTCACCCATCATGTACCTCAAAGTATTTTCCAGCTTTTTGAGCTGATCAAATAAATCATGCATCGGAGGAAGCCCGGGCAATGTTTGTGGTGATTTCAAATAGAAAGACAACCACTCCTGAATACCTTTCATTTGTGCCCGCTTTGCAAGATCGAGAAACAACGCCAGGTCAAGAACAAGGGGAGCAGCTAGAATTGAATCCTTGCAGAGGAAATCAACTTTGATTTGCATTTTGTACCCCAGCCATCCAAAAATGTCGATGTTATCCCATCCTTCTTTGTTGTCACCCCTCGGTGGATAATAGTTGATCCTTACCTTATGATAGAGGTCTTTGTACAGATCAGGATGCTTGCTGGGTTCCAGGATGTGCTCCAATACACCAAGTTTTGATACTTCCTTGGTTTTGAAATTCTCCGGATCGTCCAAAACTTCTCCGTCCCGGTTACCAAGAATATTGGTCGAAAACCATCCGTCAATGCCCAAATAACGAGCCTTCAATCCTGGGGCAATTATTGTTTTCATCAGAGTCTGACCCGTCTTAAAGTCTTTTCCTGCTATTGGTGCCCCTGTTTGCTTTGATAGCTCAACGATTCCTGGCACATCGCATGACAAGTTAGGGGCGCCATTGGCATAGGGAATGCCTGATTTTATAGCAGCATATGCATAAATCATACTTGGAGCGATGTCTTCATGATTATTCCTCAAACCTTCCTCAAGTTTTTCAATGGTAGAGTGAACATCTGATTCTTTAATATAGATTTCTGTCGATCCACACCAAACCATGACCACCCGATCACAGCCATTCTTTTTCTTAAAATCTTCAATGTCCTGGATGATGGCGTTAGCAAGTTCCATTTTGGTTCCTCCCTGTTTCACATGAGAGCCATCGAGTTTCTTGACATAATGCTTATCGAAGACCGCCTTCATCGGCTTTATTTCTTGCAACTCATCCTTTATTTCGTTGAGCAAATCTTTGTCAAGAACCTGTGCATTCATGGCGGCCTCATATGCACTGTCTGTGAAAATATCCCAACCACCAAAAACAATGTCGTTTAAGTCCGCAAGCGGAACAAAATCTTTCACCATTGGGTTTCTGTTGTCAGTGCGCTTACCAAGCCGTATAGTCCCCATTTGGGTTAGAGAACCTACAGGTTTGGATAATCCACGCCGTATTGAGATTACACCAGCCATAAATGTGGTGTGCACCGCTCCCATTACAGGTGTAAGAATTCCCAGCTTACCTTTTCCGATTTCGATTTGAATATTTGATGCCATTTTATTTTAATTGCTTTTTTAAATCCATTTTTCTTTTTTGTACCATGCTACCGTTTCGTTAACTGCCGTTTGGAGATCATATTTAGGCTGGAAATCAACATCACTAAAAAACACCTCCATATCACACACCCAGTTTTTACTGGTCAATTCAGCCATTTTTTCTGAATTCAATGCTGGGACTTTTCCAAATAGACCCATAATGCTTTCCTGAACGTAGGCAACAATTGAAACCAACATCACCGGTACCTTAATCTTAATTGTCTTCTTATTCATGGCCAATTTTATTGCTGTTACAAATTCTTTAATCAAGTACCGTTTGCCATCACTTATAAAATAAGTCTTACCAGTCTCCTTCGATCCCATAGCAGCAAGGATACCGTCAACGAGGTCTTTCACATAAATAAATGACAGGTTTTGTTCGTCCGTTCCGATGTATAGTTCCAATCTCTTATTGATCAAATCAAAAAGGGTAAACAATTCAGTATCTCTAGGCCCAAAGACAGCACAAGGTCTCAAGATCAAATAGGGGAAATCTTTAGTTGAATTCAGGAACCGCTCGGCTGCCAATTTGCTTTCTCCATAAGCAGTTACCGGACAGGGTTCCTGGTCAATATTTATTGGATCTAGGTCATTATTTCCTGGACCTGCTGCGGCCAGACTGCTAATAAACACAAATTTCTTACTGACTAATTGTGTAATCATCAAAGCATCCCCAAGTGTCTTAGTAATCCCTTCGTTGACCTGAAAAAAATCCGAGTTCCTGGATGCCTTTGTAATTCCGGCATTATGGATGACATAATCGAAAATGCCATGCTCCAATTTTAAGGTTTTTAATTCATTGACAAGATCTCCTTGATGGTTAAGACTGAGTTCCAGGAAGTTAATCCTGTTGTCCTGAAGATATCTGCGATCACTTGTTTTTCTGAGGTTCACAAAAACTTCAAAATTTCTTTCAAGAGCCTTTTCAACTAAAAATCCACCAATAAATCCACTGGCACCGGTAATTAATAATTTCTTCATGGATGCTATAACCCGTGCTGTACCGGTGAATTTAAAAGTCGATATGAAGTTTGGTGAACAGATTAACCCATCCGTCCATTTAGTGATACTTCAACAGGCTCCATTGGGAAACCAAATAACTTTCTTGCCTTATCTATCTTATCAATTGCAAAGTCAATTTGTTCTTTGGTATGCGTGGCCATCAGAGAGAACCTGATCAGTGAAGAGTCGCTCTTAACTGCGGGAGATATTACTGGATTTACAAAGACCCCTTCATCAAGCAAGAACCGTGTCACCTGGAATGTTTTCAAATCATCCCTGATATAGATTGGAATGATTGGCGATTCTGCGGCTCCAATGTCAAAATCCATACTTCTGAGGGTATTCATCGTATAGCGGGCATTTTCCCAAAGTCTGTTAATGCGCTCGGGTTCTGTTTTTATGATTTCCAGTGCGGCCAATGCGCTGGCCGCAGACGCCGGTGGAATACTGGCACTGAAAATTAATGACCGGGCATGGTGTTTCAAATATTCAATCATCTCCCAGTCTGCCGCAACAAATCCGCCTAATGATGCCAGTGATTTACTAAATGTACCGACTATGAAATCAACATCATCAGTAAGTCCGAAATGTGAAGCCGTACCAGCACCTTTTTCACCCAGAACACCAATTGCATGAGCATCATCTACCACTATGTTGGCATTGTATTTCTTTGCGAGATCAACAAGAACTGGAAGATTAACGATATCCCCTTCCATGCTGAAAATGCCATCAACAACTATCATTTTTACACTTTCAGAATCAATATTGGCCAATTGACGCTCAAGCGAGCCCATGTCATTGTGCCGGAATTTTAATACCCTTGAAAGTGAGAGGCGGCTGCCGTCTATGATTGACGCGTGATCAAGCTCATCAATTAAAATGGTGTCATTTCTTCCAGTCATGGTAGCAATAACACCTAAATTGGCCTGGAAGCCTGTACTGAAAACAAGTGCTGCCTCCTTTTGGCAGAAATCTGCCAATTGTTCCTCTAATTTTATATGTAAATCCAGTGTACCATTTAAAAACCGGGAACCTGCACAACCAGTTCCATACTTTTCTAACGCTTGTCTTGCAGCTTCTTTTACTTTTGGATGAATCGTTAAGCCCAGGTAACTGTTTGAACCGAACATCAAAACTTCCTTACCGTCCATGAAGACCTTAGTGTCTTGATCGGATTGTATTTCCCGGAAATATGGATAAATTCCGGCCTTTCGTGTTTCGATTGCCCTAGTATAGCTGGCAGCTCTCGCTTTGAGTCGATTCATTTGGAAACGCTTATTCTTTTTAAAGACAAAAGTTTTTTCACTTCCCCCTAAAATGAAAAACAAAAAACTTTATACTTTTTTGAAGACAATATCACACTCATCCGAACCTTTATGAATAAAGTTGCAATATCCCGTAATGCTTAATGTTTGCCACGT